>DHIZ01000227.1 GCA_002404055.1 Chloroflexi bacterium UBA4733 | reverse complement strand
ACTGCGAAACTCTGTGGCGCACTTGTCAGCACTGCCGCTAGCCAGAGCGGGGGATAGGGGTTGTTGTGCCGTCCCGGTGACGATACCTTTCCGGCATAGAGAGGTTAAGTCGGTGTGTTAGCATGCCAATCGAACAAGGAAGTCCGTCGATGGCACAGTCGGAAGTAGTACAGGTGCGCGACAACGCCGTGGCGCTGGCCGTAGGTCTCTGTGTCGGGTTGCTCGTTGGCGTGACGCTGGCTCCGCGTAGTGGCGCCGACGTGCGCCACCTCGTTGGCCGCTTTCTCCACAAGGCGCCGACCCTGTGGGGCTTGTTGGGGCGCCTCACGGAAGAACTGGCCGAAGACCTGGCGGTTTAGGTGCGGGCTGAAACCAGGAGCAGTGTCGCAACTGCGGTTTGCGACCCAGAGACAGGACTGCGGTCCTGGGGACGCCATCGGCACGGCAGTGCAGTCTTTGGGCCGAGGGTGCCCCCTGGGCCCGCAGTCGCGGCACTGCTCGCCTACCTACGACTCTTCCACGGGCCCGCTGTCGGCGCGCTGCAGGTCGTCAGTGTAGAAGGCGATTTCTGTACCTTTGAATACCGTCAGCAGCAGGTCGTCTCGCGGCGTGTCCGACGAGACGACGAGGTCTTCGTCGATCTGGTCCACGAGTTTCAGCAAGGCTTCATCCGGTTGTTCTTGCAGCAGGATGAGAGTGCCGGAGACCTCAGTTGCGCCAAAGTGGAGATCGAGATGGCCGAATGGTTTGCCATCGCGCTGAATGATGTAGCTCTCGCTATTCGGCGTGCGAAACTGTCGCTGGTATATAAGTTCTGCCATGGGCGGCAGTGTAGCAGGTTCGGCGTCTTCCGGCCAAACGCGCCGCGTCTGGCTGGTGGTACGGTATACGTGACGGCACGTCAGTTGCGCCTGCACGTCATAGCAACATGTGAACACGGGCCGTCTAACAAGAACCGCCGGCGCCGGGGGCGGCGCCAAACCCGAGAGTAACCCGAGAGTAACCCGACGAACCTGACAGAGGATCGAACATGCCAAAAACGTTGATTATCGTGGAGTCGCCCACGAAGGCCAAAACCATTGGCCAGTACCTTGGCCGCGACTATACGGTCAAGGCCAGCATGGGCCATGTCCGTGACCTGCCCAAGAGCGAGTTGGGTGTCAATACGGAAACCTTTGAACCCAAGTACGTCAGTTCCGGCCGTCCGGCCGTGCTCAAGGACCTGCGCGCGGCAGCGGCTTCGGCCGACCACGTCTTGCTGGCGACTGACCCTGACCGCGAGGGCGAAGCGATCGCCTGGCACATTGCCGACCTGCTGAAACTCAAGCAACCGCAGCGCCTGGAGTTCCACGAGATCACGCGGCCGGCGATCCAACATGCCCTGGAGACGCCGCAGCCACTCAATCAGGCGCTGTTCGACGCCCAGCAAGCCCGCCGCCTGTTGGACCGGCTCGTCGGTTACGGCCTGTCGCCGCTGCTCTGGCGCAAGGTGCAGTCAGGCATCTCCGCCGGTCGCGTGCAGTCGGTGGCGGTGCGCTTAATCTGCGAACGGGAGCGCGAAGTCACCAGCTTTCAACCGGTGGAGTACTGGAGCATCGACACCGACCTGCGCAAGCTCGTTGCGCCGACCGACCCGTTCCGGGCGCGCCTGGTCCAGGTTGGCGGCAAGAAGCCGGAACTTGGCAATGCTGAGCAGTCGCAGGCAATCGTGGAGGGTCTGCGCCAGTCCACCTTCGCTGTCAAGGAGGTTGTGACCAAGCCGGTGCGGCGCAACCCGCCCCCACCGTTCACGACCTCGACCCTCCAGCAGGCGGCGGCCCATCGCCTCGGCATGTCGGCCAAGCGAACTATGACCGTGGCGCAGCAACTTTACGAGGGTATCGATCTCGGGCTTGAAGGTCAGGTCGGCCTCATCACGTATATGCGCACGGACTCCGTGAACCTGGCGGAGTCGGCCATCGCCGCGGCGCGACGGTACATCCAGGCGGCCTTCTCGCCGCAGCACCTGCCGGACAAGCCGGTGCGCTACCGCACCAAGAGCAAAGGGGCGCAGGAGGCGCACGAAGCCATCCGCCCCACCGATCCGGAACGGGCGCCGGAGAGCGTGCGCGGACACCTCGATGGCGATCAGTTCCGCCTCTACCAGTTGATCTGGCAGCGCATGGTCGCCAGCCAGATGACCGCCGCTGTGTACAACCGCACCACCGCCGAAATCAGTGGCAGCCGCGACGGCGTGGAGCGCTATGGCTTACGGGCAACCGCGACCCAGCTCAGCATGCCCGGCTACCTGGCACTCTACGGCATCAACGCCGACGAGCAGGCCGAGGAGCCGCGAGAAGAGGGAACCGAAGGCCAGAACGCCGCCCTTCCGCCTTTGGCGGCACGGGAGAGCCTGGACCTTGTTCAGTTATACCCGGAACAGCACTTCACCGAGCCACTGCCCCGTTACAACGAAGCTTCCCTGGTGCGCACCCTGGAACAGCTCGGCATTGGTCGGCCCTCGACGTATGCCCAGATCCTGGGCACGATTCAGGATCGCGGCTACGTGGAAAAGCAGGGAAAGACACTCCTCCCGACGTCGCTCGGCTTTGCCACCAACGATTTCCTGGTCGAGCATTTTGGCAATGTCGTCGATACCGGCTTTACGGCTGGCCTGGAAGAGCAACTGGACGATGTGGCGGCAGGCGACCGGCCCTGGCGGCAACTGCTGGCGGCGTTCTACGGCCCTTTCTCCACCAACCTGGCCGAAAAGCAGAACGTGCCCCACGTCAAGATCGAGAAGCCGCCGGTCGTGGAAGTGGGCGAGAACTGCCCCGATTGTGGTAAGCCGTTGGTGGAGCGCCGCAGTCGCTTCGGCACCTTCGTCGGCTGTTCCGGCTATCCGGAATGCCGCTTCATCAAGCGCGCCGGCGGTGAGGCGGCGGGACCGCCGCCGGAACCGACCGGTGTCGCCTGCCCGCGCTGCGCCAAAGGTGCGCTGCTGAAGCGCGTGGCCTCAAAAGGCCGCAACAAGGGCAACACCTTCTACGGCTGCTCCAACTATCCCCGTTGTCGCTTCATCACCAACGACCTGACCAACCCGGAGGACAGCAAGGCGCCGCCCAAGGTCAAGAAGGAAGCGGTTGAACCGGTGGCGAAGGCTGCACCGGTGCGCCGAACGACGCCGCGCGCTCGGAAGACGGTTGAGGCGACCACGGCTCCAGTCGCTGACGGCACGGTGAGCGGCGGTCGCGTGAGCCGGGTCACTCGCGGTACGAGCAGCCGCACCCGCAGCACGCGCAGCGGCGCGAGTGAGGCGGTGTGGGCAGCAGCGATCGCGGCGGAGGAGGGGTGATCCTTACTCCATGGCCTCTCTCAGCCCGTCCAGCAGGTCGCGCAGCCGAATCTGGAATCCCGGCAGGACATCGCCGCCATCGAGCGTCTCCTCGGCGGTGATGTAGCTCACGTGGCCGCCCTGGTACACCGTCGTGTTGCCTGTCTCTAGATCGATATACCAGAGCAAGTGGACGCCAGCGGTCATCCAGTCGTGAATCTTCTCCAGCACGCGGTCCGCGCGGTCGGACGGGGAAAGGAGCTCCACCACCATGTCCGGCACGGTCAAGGTGGCCGACGCATTGGCGTCTTCCCGGGGGACGTGGCCGCGCCGACGGAACTCAATATCACTGCCGCGGGCGTTGTGTCGACTGCCACGGAGGCGGGACATGACTTCGCCGCTGGCGACCAGACCCAGATGGTGTTCGCGGGCAAAGTTCCGCAGGATACTGCCTAATTCCATTTCGAAGAGGCCATGTTGCCAGTTAGGCACATCCCACTCCACAATCCGCCCGTCAACCAGCTCTCGCAGTTTGCCATCGTCTGGAAAGTCAGCGAGGTCGTCAATCGTATACCGGGTGGTGGGCGCCTGCACCGTCACCATAGGAGCGCACCTTCTTTCTCTGCCGTGTGCCTGGCTCGTGGCGCCATGCTACCACCAGCTATAGGTGCAACGGCTCCGGCATCGGCACGCCGAACTCGGCGCTCAACTGCTGGAAGTCGGCTATGACGGCGTCCGGCAACGGGATGCCTTCCCGGAGGCGGCGTTCGCGCTCGTTGCGCTCGATGTCCCCGGGGATCAGCACGCCATGGGAGCCTTCGGCGGGTGGGCAGGCGCGCAGTTCACGCAACGCCTGGTCCATGCGCTCCTTGAAGACCGGCAAGGGCAGGAAGCGCGCCGGGTCAATGACGCCGAAGACGTGTCCGACATTCATAGGGTGCTCCATATCGTCGGCCAGGGCGCCGTGGAAATGGGAGCCGAAGAGGGCGCCGGTCATGACGCCGCAAAGCAGGTCGATCACCAGCGACAGTGCGTAGCCTTTGTAGCTGCCGAACGGCAGGAGGGTGCCGCGCAGGGCCGCCCCGGCATCGTTGGTCGGCTTGCCGGTCTCGTCGAGTGCCCAGCCATCGGGCAGGGGCAGACCTTGCTTGTCGTAGAGCATGATGCGGCCGCGCGCGACCACGCTGGTGGCCATGTCGACGACGACTGGTGGCTCGTCGCCCGCCGGGATGGCGAAGGCGATGGGGTTGGTACTGAGCATCGCTGCCCGACCGCCGGTTGGCGCGACGGAGGCGATGCCGTTGGTCATTACGATGCCGATCATGTCACGCTCGGCTGCCATGAGGGCGTAGAAGGCGGCGGTGCCGAAGTGGTTGGAGTGGGCGACGCCGACCCAGGCGCTGCCGGTGCTCTTCGCTTTGTCGATAGCCAGGCGCATGGCTCGCGCTGCCACCACCTGCCCAATGCTGTTTTTGCCATCGAGCAAGGCCGTGCTTGGTGCGTCCTGCACGATGGCGATCTCCGTCTGCGCGTTGGTCACCCCCGCTTGCAGACGCCGGATGTAGGGCACGAGGACGCGCGTCACACCATGGGTGTCCACGCCGCGTAGATTGGCTTCGATAAGCGAGCGCGCAGTAAGGTCGGCGTCGTCGGGAGCGACATTGACGCGCCGCAACAGTTGTGTTGCAAACTGCTGGAGGTCCGCGGCGCGGTAGAGGGTTCCTGCGTCAACGCCGGGCATTGCTGATTCCTATTCTACTCATCGGTGGAAGCCGGGTCGGATCGTCGCCAGGCGTTCTTGAGCACCGCACCGAAGCGCACGATACCGAGTTCGCGGCGAAAAGCGTCGAGTTGCGCGTCAAGTTTGACGTTGAGTGCTGCCAGCGCCTCGGTGTCGACGCGTTCCCCGGAAGCAATCAGCACCTGCGCGGCGATCACCTCGCGCAACGTTATGTCTAACGGCAGGGTGTCGTTCCGACCTGGCATCGGACTACGTCGCCGCATCGCTGTCGGGAGATGGCGGCGTGATGCCGTACTGCTGCATTTTCTTCGTGAGGTAGGTCGGCGTGATGCCCAGCAATTTGGCAGCTTCCTGCTGTTCGCCACGGGCGAAACGGAGCGCCTCCGTGATCATCTGGCGCTCCAGCATGGCGAGCGATTCGGGCAGCGTCTTGCCGCGTGAGGTCGCCCGTGGAGCGTCGCGGTGCCCTTCGCTGAGGGGCGCCAGGCGCAGATGGTCGGGTGTGATCATGCGACCGCCGGAGAGCGTGACGGCCCTTTGGATAACGTTCTCCAGTTCACGGACGTTTCCCGGCCACTGGTGCTCCATCAACCGGTCCATCGCTTGCTGGCTAATGGCAGTGGCGGGTGCGCTGGAATTAAGTCGATACTTGTTGAGAAAGTAGTCGACCAGGAGGGGAATGTCGTCCATCCGTTCGCGCAGCGCCGGCATGTGGATGGCAATCACGTTGAGCCGGTAGTAGAGGTCCTCGCGAAAGCGGCCGGCCTCGATGTCCTCTTCCAGGGTGCGATTGGTGGCCGTTACCACGCGCACATCCACCGGCTTGGCCACTCCCGACCCCAGCCGTTCAATCGACTTGTCTTGCAAGACGCGCAGGAGCTTCTTCTGGGTAGAAAGCGTCATCTCGCCAATTTCGTCCAGAAAGATGGTGCCGCGGTCGGCCATTTCAAAGCGGCCTTTGCGCATGGTGATGGCATTGGTGAAGGCGCCCTTTTCGTGGCCAAATAGTTCGCTCTCCAGCAGGGTCTCCGGCAGCGCCGCGCATGCCACGTCGACGTAGGGACCGAGCCGGCGCGTCGAGTAGCTATGGATGGCGGCCGCGACTAGATTCTTGCCGGTGCCGGTTTCGCCGGTGATAAGGACGGTCACGTCGCTGGGAGCAATCCGGCCAATCATCTTAAAGACTTCGACCATCCGCTGGCTGTTCCCGATGATCTTGTTCTTCGGGTCGCGGTCCAGAACCTCGCGGACGGCGTTGCCGTCGTCCTGCAGTTTGTCGTAGCTCAGGTGCTGGCGGACCAGCGCCAAAAGGTTATCCAGATCCTGGAAAGGCTTGGGTAGATAGTCGACGGCGCCAAGTTCAGTGCCCCGAATCACCAGGTTGGATGTGCCGTAGGCCGTCATCAAGATGACGTTCGTCTGGACACCGCTCGTTTTCAACTGTTGCAACACGTCAATGCCGGTAATATCGGGCAGCTTCACATCCATGAGGACGAGGTCGGGCCGCTGCTGTTCGATGCAGGTCAGCGCCTGGCGCCCCGTCTGCGCTTCTACTACGTCAAAACCATCCTCCTCCAGGAGGTTCTTCAAGAGCGCGCGTATGGCGGCGTGGTCGTCCACAACGAGGATACGTTGCTGCGGCACTAGCCTTCCCCCTTTCCCAGTGGTCTGTTCCCTGGACTGCTGCATCGCGGGCGCCTCAGCCTTCCGGTGGTGCGTGGTCCCGCGCTCGTTGCAAGGCGCGGGGCAGTTCGGGTAGTAGATCGCCGGCGAGGACGCCGGCTGCGCCGTACTGGTGAGCGGCAGCCATGCCGGCCTCACCATGGGCCCAGGCGCCGCAGACGGCGGCCGCCCAGGGTTCCATCCCCTGGGCCAGCAGGCCGGCGATGGCGCCACACAGCACGTCACCGCTGCCGGCGGTGGCGAGGGAAGAATTGGCGATGGGCAAGAGCCACCACCTGCCGTCCGGTTCGGCGATGATCGTGTGCGCGCCCTTGAGCAAGACGCACTGCTGCCAGCGCGCGGCGGCGGCGCGGGCGACGCCGATGCGGTCGGCCTGGACGGCCTTCGTATCGGCGCCGCAGAGTCGCCCCATTTCACCCGGGTGCGGCGTGAGCACGCAGCCCGGAGGTATCGAATGCCACCACTCCGCCTGTTGCGAGAGGGCATTCAGGGCATCGGCGTCAATGACCAACTGGGCGGCGCCGCGGTCGGCCTGGAGCGTGAGCAGCAAGGCGCGGATCGTCTCCGGCGCCGAGCCTGCCCGGCTCAGCCCCGGCCCCAGGGCAACGGCTTGCGAAGTTTTGACGAGTGTGTGCAGTCCAGGGACGGCGGCCAGCGCCACAGCGCCATCCTGATCCGGTTGGGGGGCGAATATCGCCTCATCCAGCTTCGTCGCCAGAATGGTGTGGACACAACGGGGCATCGCCACGGCGACGAGTCCCGCCCCGACGCGACCGGCGGCGCGGGCCACCAGGGCCGGCGCACCGGTGTATTGCTCCGAACCGCCAATGACGGTCACGCGTCCGAAGCTGCCTTTGTTGCTGTCCAGCGTTCGCGGGGGCAGCAGACTGGCTACGAGGCCGATGTCGATGGTCTGCCCGCTCCTGGGAGCCGCAGCGAGGGGCAGACCGATATCAAGTACCCGCACGTCGCCGGCACGTTGGGCCGCCGGGTAGACCAGCGTGCCCCCCTTGGCGCATCCCAGGGCGAGCGTGATGTCCGCCGCCACTGCCGACTCGTCCGCTGTCCCGGTGTCGGCATCGGTGCCGCTTGGCAGGTCAATGGCCACGACGGTCGGATGGCCAGGCTGGCGCCGGCGTTGCGCCAGCGCCACCAGAATGTCACGTAGCGCTCCCTCAGCCGGCCTGCTACGCCCGGTGCCGAGCAGCCCATCGACGATCGTGCCGGCGGCAGGAAGCCAGGACTGCAGTGTGGCGGCGCCATCTGTGTCGACGTTGGTGGTCAACACGTCCGGCAACCGGGGATCAGCACTGCGGTCACGGCGCCAGAGCGCCACCCGTACCCGGCGGGCGTGCGCTTGCAGGCCGGCCGCGGCAATCAGGGCGTCGCCGCCGTTGTTGCCAGGGCCGACGAGGACGAGGATAGGATCCTGACAACGCGGTTCAGCCAGGATGGCTCGCGCAACGCCGTGCCCGGCGCGCTGCATCAGCGTTGCCACACTGGTACCCTGGCCGATGGCCGCCTGTTCCCAGGCCCGCATCTCCGCCACCACGCAAAGTTTCAGGCTCGCGCTCCTTTGATCAGCGCCCCCGTCAATGGCGCGCCTGCCACCTATTGTAGACGATGCGCTCACCTCGTGATAGCAACCGATCGTCGATACTGCGTACCGCGTGCGCGCACGGCGTTACTGGGCAAGCAGCCTGACCTCACGGACGTCGGTGTCAAAGTCGTGACCGGAGGCCGAGAACTCTACCCACTTGATGTAGACTGGCGGGTCCGGGAGCGTGCTGAGGCGCATATCACCTTCGCCGGCTTGCTGGGGGAACCACTGCCCGGCCGTTACCTGCCGAGCCGCACGCACCGTCGAGTTACCGGTCGGTGGCTTGATGTAAAAGCCCTGAAACCAGATCTGTTCGGAACCCTTGGCGTCAAAAAAGTCGACGGCCACCCGGAACGGATACTCGGTGCCATCGTAGCCACCGCCGGAAAGGCTCTGGGAGTTAATCTTGAAGCTTACCTGCAGGTCCAGATTTAGGAAGTCACGCACATCTCGGTCGATTTCCTGGCGGAAAGAAATACTCTCGTGGTGTTGCTCTGAATTCGCTGACCAGAGATGCACCATCGGTGTAGCGCCGGCAATCATGGCAAAGTGATCGGCAGGCGTGCCGTTGGTGATGTCAAAAGACGGGCTGTTAGACGGGCTGTTCCAGACGTCGGGATAGCCGTTCTTTCCCGGTAACAGGGATGGATTCACCAGCAGGTCCCAGTTCGCGTGTGGCGCCATGAAGGGAGCGCCACCCATTGGAATAGTGGCTCGCTGGTTGCCGAGCAACGCTGCATTTCCCCCCGGCGCCACGATTGCCGCGCTGCCGTTCTGTGTCAGTACCTGCGTGGCGCAGCAACTATTGGTGAAGGGCGCCGACGCTGGGGTGCTGCCGGGAACCGGGGCGCCCGTTCGGGGCTGACTGAGCCAGACATCCGTCGTGCCATCCGTAATGGTGATGACGTTTCCCAGCGACGTGACAGCAAATCGGGACCCATTGTCAGCATATTTGGTGACCACAGCTTCCAGCTTACCCGAACGGAGTGCCAGATCGATCTCTCGGCGCCGGCCGGAGAGCACCGTATAACGGTTGCTGCGGAGTTTGGTGAGTTGTAACTCGGTGCCTGGTTCTAAGAGGACCGTGCTGCCGTCGGAAAACTGCAGTGTCGCTGTTGCATTAGAGTTGGTGTCGGTCTGAATGGTGTCGCCGGAACTGAGCGCCTGACCGGGTTGCGCAGCGAAAGGCCGCGGCCAGATCGGCTTCTGCGCCAGTACCGTGCCACTGGTGCTGACCAGAGTGGCCGACGCCGGGCGCACCGCCGTAGCGACGTAGTGCGCGCTCGCAACAACGGCTGCGCTCACCAGGATCAGAAACGCGGCCAGACTTACCCAGATGACGACCCACGCCACTCGGATCGGCTCACGAGCCAGCGCTCCGGCAAGGCCGCGAGTGGTCGGCGCGGTGGGAAGCTGGCTGATCACCTGCCGAGTATACCAGCGCCCCTGTCGCGCCTATGCTCGCTCGCCCAGTCCCAGCGTCTCTTTGGCGTAACGCACGCTCTCCTCGAAGTGGCGGCGCTGTTGCTCGCGGAACGCCTGCTGCAAGTCAGCCGACTGACCAGGCAGATTGCCGACAAGGGTGACCTGGTCAAGTACACCGGGAGTCCCGTTCGCCGCGAGGGCCACAAAGCGAGCGAAGTCTTGCGCCAACATCTGCGGGTAGATCGTCCAGAAGGCGCTGGAACTGTCGAAGTACGGCAACGCCTTCGGCGCGCGGCCGGTGATGATTTCCAGATCGACCGGCACTGTCGGCGCCTCTTCCCGTAGGATCTCCAGAATTCCGGGCAGGTCGACGTTCCCCTGCCCGAGCGGCGCCCACTGTGCCTGCGCGCCCCGTTCGTCCGCCCAAATGCGCGTATCCCGGACGTGACTGGTGACGGTATACGGGGCCAGGATCTCCGCCGACAGCAGCGGGTCTTCCGCGCCATAGGCCGGATTGCCGGTGTCGAGGCAGGCGCCGACCACGTCTGTTCCGACGGTCTCGATCAGCGTCCGCAGCTCGCGCGCCAGCAAGTCGACGCCGCCGTGGTTCTCGACGCCGATCTTGATGCCGGCGTCGCGCGCTCGCGGAGCCACGGCGCGCAGGGTGCGCACGCACTCCTCCAGTTGTTCAGCGAAGGGTACGGTCCCGGTCCGGTCAACCTCCATGCCCATGAAGCAGCGAACCACCGGAGACCCCATGACGGTCGCGGCTCCGATCATGTCCGCCAACTGCTGTTCGCCGCTACCAAGGGTCGGCTTGAACGACATCGCATAGCGGTTGAAGCTGCCCATGCCAACCTCGACCGTCAGGCCGAGCTCGTCAGCGTGAGCCTTGAGTCGTTTCAGATAGTCCGGCTCCAACGAGGCAAAGTTGCCCCGTTCGGAGAAATGGACGTTGTCCAGTCCAATGCTGGCCGAATAGTCCAGCATCTGAAAAGCGTCCCAGCCCTGATCTTTGAGGCTGTAGCTGTCGATACCCAGTCGCACGGTGTCTATCCTCTCGCTCCTTGTCGACTGCAGCAAGTGTACTCGAGTCTAAAGCATGCGTCATTCAGGACGCCGGGCATGGGGTGTCAGTCGGGGCGGCGAAGGCATGCGCGCTGTGTATGGCAATATGATGGAGGAATAGAAAGGAGCGAACGGATGATGACGCGGCGTGGGCTGGCGTATCACAGCCTGCTGGTGCCGAAGGGGCGACCGCTGATCGCGGTACCGCGAAGCATCGGTGGCGTTGACTTCATTGAGTATTTCCCCACGGAGGATGATCGGCGGGCAGCAGAGGAAGATGAGGTGCGTAACAAGGCTCTTGACGCGGCTGGGACATGGAGCGACGCCGATAATGTCGAAGCTCACGCCGTCCACCACCCGTGTCACGGTAACCTGGCGCGTGAATAGGGTGCGCACGCTGCCCAGGAGGCCCGACTGCCGCTTGGGCAGCCGGAACTCCTTGACGAGGTTTTGAACACGAATAACGGGCACCGGCGCCTCCCCAGCGACGTAGCATACCGCCGAGAGCGGGCTCGGACATGGGGGAGGGCACAAGGTCCCGCTAGTCAGCGATCCAGGAGGGCCATAAGGTCCTTGGCTACGGAAAGCGCCTCGGTGGCTTCCAGCCTCCCGGGAAGTCCATCCGGCAGTGTTCCAAGCATCGCGTCCGGATAACGGGTCGGTGCGTAGTAGAGGTCAAGGTTACGTAAGCCGTTGGTCAGATCAGAAAGAGACTCTTTGATCGGTTGGTCCATCAGGTCAAGAAGATCGGCGATGGTGTTTGTGCGTGGGATGCGGCGCTCACTGTTGGCGAGGTATGCCTTGAGCATGATTTCAACGCACTGTTGCGCATGGAAGCAGGTCTGCGTCCAGATGCCGTCCCGGTAGGCAAGATCACACATGCGCAGGTTTTCACGTGCGCGATCGGTCCAAAGGCTACCTGACTCGTTCATAGAGAACGCGACCTTTCTCAGCTATTTCTTCACGAACAAACAGCCGTGTTTCTCTCAAATGGTCCCACTCCGTCGGTGTGTACACCAATACGTCAAGACCAACCGTTGGAGCGACCCAATCAAAGACGCGCCGAAGCCGTTCGAAGAACGGCAACTCAGTCTCCGCAATGACGGCTAGATCAAGGTCCGACCATTCGTGGACCTGACCGTTCGCCAGCGACCCGAACAGGATGATGCGTTCGGGGTGCATCTGCTCTGTGACAACCGTGAGGAAGCGTTGGAGTTCCGACTCCAAGCGGACACGGCGCTGCTCAGCAGGCGTCGCGACAGCAGATTCGCTGGCCTCTTGCTCAATGGTCGGGGCGAGGACCATCACGAGGTCTCCTTCACTGGCACATGGCGATACAATCACCATACGGCGCTGCCTGGCCGAATGCAAGCAGGGAAAGGCGGGTCCATGGCTGGTGCAGGCGACGGCGGGCGAGCGCCGATGGCCGCTGCCCCGATGAAATACAGCGCCGACGGCAGCGTCGACTGGGGCAACATGTGGGACACCTTTTGTGCGCTGGCCCAGGAAGGCGGTCCGTCCCATCGCGGCGCCCTGTTGCGTGCGCCGACCGCTGCTGACCCGAAGAGTGCTGCCTACCAATTCGCGCTGGCGGAGATCGCACGCGGCATTGCGCGCGTCAGCGGGCTGGAGTCCACGCCGGCTGAGCCTGGCTGGCTTGCCGTGGACTGCCCCGTTCCAGGAATGGCCGATTGGCTGGCGGCGGCGATTTACGCGGAACAGGTACAGGCGCGAGCCGACGGACGAACGTTGTACCTGCCTGTCGGCGAATGGTGTGATGTAACAAGGGAGATCAAGAACGTCATCACCGTCGTGGCCAAGACTACCCATTACTGGCTGGACCACCTCTCGTCAGCCGGAGCAGGGTTGACGCCGGTGATGGACACCGCTATGGTTGGTGGCAGACACGTCCCGCGGGTGCATTCGGAAAATGTCGTCCTCGACATCGGGCAGGACATGGGATCGCTGGTTATCCACACGCACGAAGCGCTGCGTGGCGCAGAGATCGAGCTCGTCAACAAAGGGAACCAGGCTCGGCGAACGCACGTGGATGTTGCGGAACGGCGCCACAATGGTCGGGTTATGTTCGCCGCTGTCTATCCGCCGGTGCCGGCAGGCGAGTACACGATCTGGGTGGACTACACTACCCCAGCCGGCGACGTCACCATAGTGGGCGGTGAGGTGACGCAACTCGACTGGCGCGCCGAGCGCCCGTAATTCGTCACCGGCAAATGCTCCACTTGAAAGAATGCCCCTACGTGTAGCACCGGAGCGTGCTGTTCCCGTCCTCCTTCCCCGGTGAATGATCCAAGTGCGCCTCTCTTTCGTACAGAAGTAGAAGAAGCGGCTTGCTGCTGATCAGTCGGCCGTTGGCGTCCCGTTCCGACGCGCGCGCCAAGCCAATAGGGAGGAAGGCAAGATGACCAAACTGACACGACGACACCTGTTATATCAGAGCTCAATGGGAGCAGCAGCGGTCGGCATGCTGCCAATGGCGGCCAGGTTGGTTCCGGTCGCGCCGCCGCCGGCGATTGTGCCGGAGGTGGCGGCCGAAGCAGAGGTACCCGCAGCCGCGCTTTCCGAGTCGATGGTGGCCTTTATCCATACTGCTGCCCCCGATGAGTTAACGCTCCTGGTTGGCACGCGCGAGATCATCGTCCGTGATGCTGCGCTTATTGCGCGCCTGGTGCAGGCGGCGCTGTGAGGAAGGGAAGCGTGATCAACTGCGATCGCGCTGACGCTTTTTAGGAAAGGACCCCAGATGTCATCCCATCGTGAAGCCCCGGAGATTTCCAAGGACCCCGTCGCCGACAACACCGACCTGTACGCCTTTGTCAGCCCGGATCGCCCGGATACCGTCACGATTATCGCCAACTATATCCCGCTCGAGGAGCCGGATGGCGGCCCGAATTTTTACCAGTTCGGCGATGACGTGTTGTACGGTATCTACATCGACAACGATAGCGATGGCATGCCGGAGATCACTTACCAGTTCCGGTTCACTACGCAGTTGCGGAATCCAGATACCTTCCTGTACAACACCGGCCCTATCACCTCCCTGGACAGCCCGAACTGGAACATGCGCCAGTTCTACACGGTCACGAAAGTGGGAGGCGACGGTACTGCGAAGGACCTGGCCAGCGGGTTAGCCTGCCCTCCCACCAACATCGGACCGCGCTCCACGCCGAATTACCCGGCCATGGCTCAGGCGGCGGTACACACGCTCACCAGCGGCGAGGTCGTCTTTGCCGGCCAGCGGGCGGAGGAATTTTACGTGGACCTGGGGTCGATCTTCAACCTGGGTGGCCTTCGCCCCTTCAACTCCCTCCATCTGATCCCGCTGGCGAACATGGGTGGCGTCAACGGCACGAAGGGCGTGAACGTCCATAGCATCGCCCTGCAGATTCCGACGACGATGCTGACCAAAGATGGCTCCAAGCCGACGGACGCCGCTGCTGCCGTTTCGGTGATCGGTGTCTGGGCCAACGCCAGCCGGCAGAAGTCGACCATCCGCAATGGCGCGAAGCCCGACCAGAACACCGGGCCATGGGTGCAGGTTTCTCGCCTCGGCAACCCGCTAATCAACGAGGTTGTCGTCCCCCTCGGCAAGAAGGACCTGTGGAACGCGCTGACGCCAGCCGATGACGCGCAGTTCATCGGCGGCGCCCAACACCCGGAGCTGGCGAAGCTGCTGCCGGTGCTCTACCCTGGCGTATTCCCGAACCTTGCCGGGCTGACCGCCGCCCGAGCCGACCTTGTTGCCATTTTGCTGACCGGCATTCCGTCGGGCATCATTCCAGGCTTCCAGAACTCGACCGGGTCGAAGATTGGCGATATGCTGCGCCTCAACATGGCGATTCCGCCGACCAGCGCTCCCAATGTCCTGGGCATCCTGGGTGGCGACCTGGCCGGCTTCCCCAACGGTCGCCGCGTGATGGACGATGTCGTCAGCATCGAACTGCGCGCCATCGCCGGGGCGACCTACCCGCTCATCGACAAGACCTACACCCCTGATGCCGCTGCCGGAAAACTCACGATGGGCCTCAGTCCGAGCGACACCGGCGTCCCCAACCTGAGCAGCTTTCCCTACCTGGGCGTGCCGAATCAGGGCTACGAAGTGGGCGTCGGCGGAGCGCCGGCAACCGGCAGTAGCGGAGACCTGGGCATGTCAGCGAGCGGCTCGCTTGTCGGCAACTCTGGTGGCGCCTTCGCGACCTATCAGATCGGCAGCCCGAGCGGCAACGCCATCACGCTGACGCTGACCTACAGCCCGGCGAACGCCGGCATCGGCAAGGGCATCGGTCTGCAGGTCTTCCAGAATGGCAACCAGTTGGGGAATGCCACCGACACCGTCGGTAATGGCATGGTGGTGCTCAAACTGACGCCGGCGACCGGCAGTCCGACACTGATCAAAGTCGCTAACTACATCAACGGGTTGGCGATCAACTACTCGTTGGTCCAGTCTTAGCGCCGACAGTTCTCAGGGTTGGCCCGGCGACTGAAGTCGCGGGCTAATGAAAGCGAAGCCCGCCTGCGCGGGCTGACCTAGTCCGCGCAGGCGGACTTCGCCTTTGGTAGCCGCGACTTCAGTCGCCGGGCTCAGGTGCGGCGAACACTATGGAATGGGGTAGACGCGTCCCCTACAGGATGTACTTAGCCAGGTCGTCACTCTGCATCAACTTGCCCAACCGGGATTTGACATACTCGGCGTCAATCACCAGCGTCTCACCGGCGTGGTCCGATGCGTCAAAAGAGACTTGATCCAGCACCTTTTCCACCACGGTGGTGAGGCGGCGGGCGCCGATGTTCTCCAGGCGGTCGTTCATGGCGACGGCGCTCTGGGCGATCTCGCGGATGCCGTCGTCGGTGAACTCCAGGTGTACGTCTTCGGTCTCCAGCAATGCAGTGTACTGGCGTGGCAGGGAGTTCTCCGGCTCGCGGAGGATGCGTTCCAACTCGGCGGGCGTCAATGAATGCAACTCCACGCGCAGCGGGAAGCGGCCTTGCAGTTCCGGCAGTAGGTCCGACGGCTTGCTATGGTGGAAGGCGCCGGCGGCGATGAAGAGAATGTGGTCGGTTTTCACCGGACCGTAGCGGGTCTGCACCGTTGAGCCCTCCACGATAGGTAGCAGGTCGCGCTGCACGCCCTCGCGGGAAATGTCGGCGCCGTGCAGTTCTGAGCGGCCGTTGGCGACCTTGTCGATCTCGTCGATGAAGACGATGCCTGCCTGTTCCACGCGCTCCTTGGCGCCGTCGACCACCTGCTCCCAGTCAATCAGCTTCTCCGCCTCCTGCTCGATCAATATCTTGCGGGCCTCGCGGACCGGAACGCTGCGCATACGGCGGCGATTGGTGGAGACGGAGGCCACAAACTCGTGGAAGGTCTCCTGCATGTCTTCCGCGCTCATACCGCCATCAATTTCGATGACCGGGGCGAACGGCTCGTCGTTCTCCACCTCAATCTCGACGAGTTGCTCTTCCATCTTCTCAGCGGCCAACTGTTCCGCCACGCGCTTGCGCTGGCGCTTCAGGCGGCTGACTTCCGCGGCGGTGGCGGCGGCCGCAGCCTTGGCCTCTTTCGCGGCGTCGGGCGGGCAGAGGTAGGTGATCAGGCGTTCCGTGGCCAGGCCTTCGGCGCGCTCGCGCACCTCCTGCTGGCGCTGTTCCTGGACGTTGTTGACAGTGGCCTCCATGAGGTCGCGGATAATCGACTCGACATCGCGTCCCACGTAGCCGACCTCCGTGAACTTCGTCGCTTCTACCTTGATGAAAGGCGCGTCGATAAGCTTGGCAATGCGGCGAGCGATTTCCGTCTTGCCGACTCCGGTAGGACCTATCATGAGGACGTTCTTCGGGGTCACTTCGTCGCGCATCGGCTGCGTCAGTTGCTGGCGGCGGTAGCGGTTGCGAATGGCGACCGCTATGCCCCGCTTGGCGTCGGTCTGGCCGATGATGTAGCGATCGAGTTCCTGGACGATACGTTGAGGGGTCAACCCGTCCATGTCATTCTCCTGTCCCTGTGGAGCCGTCCAGCACCGCCGCGGCGGCGAGGCCGGGACCGATGCTGTCGACTACTATGTTGTTGTTGGTGTATATGCAGAGCGAGGCGGCGATCTCCATCGCCGCTCGCGCCACTTGCTCGGCGGAAAGGTCTGTGTAGGCGATCAGCGCGCGCGCGGCCGCCAGCGCATAGGGGCCGCCGGAACCGATGGCTAGCACGTCGTCGTCGGGTTCAATCACCTCCCCATCACCCTGCAATAAGAGGAGCGTCTGCGTATCAGCCACAATGAGTTGCGCCTCCAGGCGACGCAAGATGCGGTCCGTGCGCCACTCTTTGGTCAACTCCACCGCCGCTTTGCGCACGTTGCCGCCAAAGCGCTCCACCTGGCTGTCGAACTTGTCGAACAGGCTGATCGCGTCGGCCACCGATCCGGCAAAGCCGGCCAGCACCAGCCCGTTGCTGAGCCGACGCAGCTTGCGGGCAGTGTGCTTCAGCACGATGTCGCCGGCAGTGACCTGACCATCGCCGGCCATGGCGACGACGCCATTGCGGCGGACGGCAACGATGGTGGTGGCATGACTACGGAGCATCGGGACGCTGTTTCTGTGTCAGTTGTGTACCTTGCAAGATGGCCGGTGAACCAGCACCCGGTCGGCGTTCCGCCGGGTCGAGGCGAGCGACCTCAGGCGCGATGATGCCCCTCCGCCCAGCTTCGGGGTCGACGAGCAACCCCACATTCGGCCTCCACAGTATACCCGGCCTGCCCGATGCCTCCCATTGCCCCTTGGGAACGGTGGTGCTTCAATGGTCCTACGGCTTTCGTGTTCGGATCACTACGGTGCCGTCGGCCCTGCCGATGACTACGCGAGTCGCCAGACCGAGGAAAAGCCCATGCTCAATCACGCCGGAGATTGTTTTCAGTTGCTGCGCCAGCGCCGGGGCATCGGCAAGGGGACCAAAGTGGCAGTCGAGGATATAGTGGCCGCCATCGGTGAGGAAGACCTCGCCGTTGACCAGGCGTTGCACGGCCCGACAGCCCATGGCTTCGATTCGGGAGCGCGTCCAGCGCCAGCCATAGGGGACAATCTCAACCGGGACGGGGCTGCGGCTACCCAGGACCGGCACGAGCTTCCCTTCATCCACGATGATGGTCAGGTCACGTGCCGTCAACTCGACAAGTTTTTCGCGCAGCAGCGCTCCGCCGAGGCCCTTGATAAGATTCAAGTTAGGGTCTACCTCGTCCGCACCGTCGATAGCAACGTCGAGCGTCTTACTTTCATCGAGAGCAATGACGTCGATGCCGAGCGAGCGAGCGAGCTGCTCCGTGCTGCTGGACGTGGCGACGCCAGTGATACGGAGTCCCTGCCGCACGCGCTCGCCCAGGGCCCGAACAGCCAGGGTTGCTGTGCTGCCCGTGCCGAGACCGACGACCATGCCGTCGGTGACCTGATCCGCCGCCCACCGGGCGGCCAGTTGCTTTTGCGCTTCGGTAGCCAGCATTGCCCCCCCTCCTCTCGCGTATCATGCGGTCTGAGTGTAGCGCGTGCTCCCTCTGCATCGAAAGGACTCGCCCTGATGACATCCGCACAGCGGCAGCACATTCTGGAACCAGCCGACAGCAACCCCTGGACCTGCCTCGGTACAGCGAGAGTCTTCCATGCCGGTGGGTTTCAGGTGCGGCGGGATCAGGTCCTGTGTCCCGACGGTACACCGAGCACGTACGCGTTTGTTGAAGTTGCCAGTGACTTCACCGTCATTGTGGCTCTGGATGCCGCCGGTCGGGTGGCGCTGGTCCGCCAGTGGCGCTATCCCTGGGAAGCGTCGTCCTGGGAGTTGCCGGCCGGCCACCTGGAAGCCGGTGAGTTGCCGTTGACGGCAGCACAGCGGGAACTGCTGGAGGAGGCCGGCCTGGTGGCCGCCTCCTGGCAGCAGCTCACCTCCCTGCGTACCAGCGCCTCGCTCACAGCCAATAGTCACATCTTCCTGGCACGCGACCTGAGCGAGGCGCCTATGAAGCGAGAAGCCAGCGAAGGCGACATGGTGCTGCGCCGCTTGCCGCTCATGGCGGCGCTGGCGGCTGCCGCTGCCGGTGACATCGTCCACGCTGTCAGTGTTTCGTCGCTCTTCCTGGCGCAGCGGGCAGTGGAAGCGGAGTCAGGATCAAATCGGATGGGTGTGTTTCACCTCTGTTGG
>DHIZ01000385.1:3665-10029 GCA_002404055.1 Chloroflexi bacterium UBA4733 | reverse complement strand
CTGCACCGTGGGTATAGCGCCGCAGATCGGATTCGTCGGGGGCGCTGGCTCCATACTCCAGGCCAAGCACCTCCAAAGTTTCGGGGTGCTGCCGCCGTTGCGAGCCTTCGCAGGTGCGCCTATCCTTGCTCGACATGACCTCGCTCAGTGATACCCTCCGCCTCATCGCTGCCGCGCGTGACGACCAACCGCTCGCGCCAGTTACGGTTGTCGTTCCTAGCCACATCGCCGGTCTGCAGCTGCGCCGGCGTCTTGCTCAGTTGGGCCCCTTCGCGGGCGTCCGCTTCGAGACTCTGCCGCGCATTGCCGAGGTCCTCGGCGCAGTGCGGCTTGCAGCTTCAGGTCGGTCACCGCTGGCCCGCCCCATTGCCGACTTCGTTGCCCAGGAGGTGGCGCGGCAGTCCCAGGGCGAGTTCGCCCGCGTAGGGGAGCTGGCCGGCTACGGCAGGGTCCTGCGGCAGATCTTCCGCCGCCTGCGGCGGGGCGGCGTGACACAGCTTGAACAGGTTTCCGAGGCCACGGCCGACGCCAAGCTGGGCGAGATCTTCCGGCTCTACGCTCTGTTTCAGGACCAGACGAGCCAGTTCTATGACGAGGAAGACCTGCTCAACGCGGCAGCCGCGGCTGTAACCGATGGTAGGGCGGGTGCTCTGCCCGATCTCGGATCGCTCTTCGTGGTACCGCCGGGGGCAGAATCGGCGGGGGCCGCCAATCTTCTCGAGGCACTGCGACAGGCAGCTCCGGCGTTTGTCCTCGTGGACGAGTCGCTTGCCGAACCGGAAACGCGCTTCGTGCTCGCACCGGACCCCGCAACCGAAGGCAGAGAAGTAGTGCGTGAGGTCACCGCGGCGCTAGGTGACGGTATCGGGCTGCACGAGATCGCCGTTTTCCACGGCGCAGATTCGTCCTACCCCCGGCTGCTGCGCGAAGCACTCGACCGCGCCGCTATCCCGGCGACGCCAATGCCCGGCGTACCGCTGGTAGAGACGCCTGCCGGGCGAGCGGTCCTGGCTTTGGCTTCGCTGGCGGAAGAGGACTTCGCGCGGGCCGCCGTCCTGGACTTCCTCAGCGTGGCGCCGATTCGCTTGCAGCTGCCGACTGCGGACGGCCCGGTGCCCGCCCTGATCGCGGCCTGGGAGCGGATATCGCGGGCGGCCGGTATTACCCATGGAGTTGAGCGCTGGCGCCTCGGCCTCGCGATGTTGATCGAGGACCGCGAGGCTGACCTGGCGGCCGACGGAGACGGAGACGAGGCCAGGCAGGAGACAAGACGCGCTGAGATCGGCCGTGCCCGCGATCTGGCGGGCTTCGTGCAGCAGTTGGCGCAACGCCTGGAAGCGCTGAGTCCCCGCCAGTTGGCACCCGCCTTCATCGCCGCGTTCAAGGACGTTGTGCACGCCTACCTGAGGCCGGAGGCCCAGGCGCTGGACAAGGTAGAGGCGGAGATTGACCAACTGGGAACGGTGGGGGCCATCGGTGGCGCGTTCAGCCTCCGGAGCTTCACCCGTGCTCTGCGGGCCAACATGGAGGCAGCCGTACAGCGCGAGCGCAGCTTCGGTGATGGCGTGCTCATCGCCGACTACCGTCTCGCGGCGGGGCTGGAGTTCCGCCGGGTGATCATCTGTGGCGCTTACGACGGTGCCTTCCCGGTCGGCGCCGGCGCCGACATGCTGGTAGCGGACCGATTCTGGCAGCAGCTGCACGGACGCTTTCCCTACATAGAAGACGCAAGCCTGCGCCTGAGGCGCGCTCACAGCGCAGCCGCTCGGGCTTCAGCGGCTGCCGGTGACGGCGGCCTCGTCTGGTCGGCGCCCCTCAACTCGGCGAGTGCCGCGGGGGAGTACTATCCGGCGCCACAGATGGTCGCTGCTGCCCGGAGGCACGACGAAGCCGTGAAGACGGCCTCCGCTCTGCGCGGCGCCCCGGGAGCCGGCTGGCTGCGGCGGCCGCGGTCGCCCATGGGCTCGCTGCTTGCCGGCATCCCGATCGAGGCCTCGGACGTGTCGGTGCGGGAGGCAGTGCTGCAGAAGCGTTCCGCGCTGCCTCTGGAGGTGGGCCATCCGCTGCACGCTGCCCTGCTCATGCTGCGCTCCCGGCGCGGCTCGGAGTTCACCGAATGGGACGGCAACCTCGCCGGCGTGGGCGACCCGGGCTGGCTGGCTCTCAGGGCCACGGTGTCCCCCACCCCGTTGGAGCACTACGCCACGTGCGGCTTTCGCTACCTGGGCCGATCTCTCCTGCGGATCAACGTCGTCGAGGAGATCGAAGAGCGCGAGACCATGGATCCTGCCGAACGCGGCACACTCATCCACGACGTCCTGGACACGTTCTTTCGTGAGAAGCAGGCGGAGGGCCGCCCACGCGTCAACGAAGCGTGGACGGCAACCGACGCGCAGCGGCTGCTCGCGATCCTAGACGGGAGCCTGGGCGAGGCGAGGGCCAGGGGCAGGACGGGCCTCGATCTCTATGCAAGCTACGAGGCGCGCAACATCCGCGCCGACCTGGTTGCCTTCCTGGAAAGGGACACCGAATTCAGGCGCGCCACCGGCGCCGTGCCGACCCAGTTCGAAGTTTCGGTACCGGAGGCAGAGATCGCCGGCGTACGCCTGCGCGGCTACGCCGACCGCATCGACGAAACGCCCGATAAGCGAGCCGCGTGGGTCATCGACTACAAGAGCGGCAGCACCCGCCCCTTCGAAGGGTTGAAGAACCAGGCCGACCCGCTGCTCGGCGGTACCAAGCTGCAGCTGCCCGTCTACCTTACGGCGGCTCCTGCGGGAGCGTCTCAGACGGGCGTCTACTGGTTCATCACGCGGCGGGCCAACTTCGTGCAGTACGAGTACCACCCAACCCCGGAGAACCAGGAGCGCTTCTCCCAGACTCTGCGCGCCATCGTCGACGGCATCGCCAGCGGTGCCTTCCCGGCGGTGTCGGGGGAGGAAGACGAGCGGTACGGCGGCTTCGCCAACTGCGCTTACTGCGACTTCAACCGGCTCTGCTCCCGGCGGCGCGACAGCGAAATCAGCGCCAAACTGGGAGACCGCCGTCTCGCGCCCTGGCTGGCGGTCGGCCAGAAGGCGCGGGGAGAGCAACAATCATGAACGATTACGCCGCCTTTCTGGCGGAGGACGAGCGGACCCGCGAAGAGATCTGCAGCCACCTCGGTGAGACGATGCTGGTCGAAGCGGGTGCAGGCACCGGCAAGACCAGGTCGCTGGTCGACCGCGTCGTTTCGCTCGTACTCGGCGGCACACCGGTAGAAAGCATTGTTGCTATCACCTTCACTGAGAAGGCTGCGGCCGAGCTCAGGGAGCGGGTGCGTAGCGCCCTCGAAGACCAGCTCGTACAAGGGACCGGGGATACCGCGCCGCTGGAAACAGCCCTCGAAAGCCTGGGCCGGGCTCAGATATCGACGATTCACGCCTTCTGCCTCGGCCTCCTGCGCGCCTTCGCCCCCGAAGCGGGCGTGGACCCTGACTTCGAGATTCAGGACGCGGTGCTGGCCGAGCGGCGCTTTCAGGACCGCTGGCGCGGTTACCTCGAGGACCTGGGCCGCGAGCCGGACGCCGTACAAGTGGTGGATCGCGTTCTCTCACTGGGGCTGGCGACGCGCGATATTGGGACGCTGGCCTGGGCGCTCTGGTCCCAGCAGCACCTGGCATCCCTACTGGAAAAGCAGCCGCTCGTCGTCGCCGGTGCCGCCTGGCCGGACCTCGGCGAAATGCGGCAAGTCCTTTCCCGCCTGTCGCTGGCGTCCGTGAGCGGAGAGGACAAGCTGCGCATGGCTGTCGAACGCGTGATCGAGCTGGTCGAGCGCCTGCTTGCTGACCCGGAGAACCGCGAGGTCTTGCTCGCGGGCCCGGCACCTGTCCTGGCGCAAAGCTTCCACCGGGGCCGGCAGCAGGACTGGGGCGGCGCTGCCCGGATCGCCGAGGTGCGCGACACAGCAACCACTGCCTGTCAGGCTCTCGCAGCCGCGCTCCAGGCGCTGCGTTCCGAGGCCCTGGCGGCGCTCGTGCCCTACCTCGTGCGCTTCGTACGCCAGGACGCGACCGCCCGCAACCTCGAAGGCTCGCTGGTCTTCGACGACCTCATCGTGCGCGTGCGAGACCTGCTCGAGTCCAGTCCGACGGTGAGAACCGCTTTGCGTGAGCGCCATCAGGCGCTCCTCATAGACGAATTTCAGGACACCGACCCACTGCAGGTGGACATTGCCTTGAGCTTCGGCTGCATTGGCGCAGGTGCGCCAATCGATCCTGGACGTCTGTTTCTGGTCGGCGACCCGAAGCAGTCGATCTACCGCTTCCGCCGGGCGGATATGGCGATCTACGCCGCGACCCGGGCCAGGATTGAAAGCGCTGGTGGCTCCCTGCCGGAGCTCGCCGTCAACCGCCGCTCGCGCCAGGTCGTGGTGGAAATGGTGAATGCCGTTTTCCAGCAGCTGATCGGCGAGGGAGCCAACCCGTCTGTGCAGCCGCCGTACCGCCCCATCCATGCGGAGCGCGATGAGGAGCTGGCGGGACCGGGCGTTGCCACCTTTGGCGGGCGCGCGACCGGTTCGGCGCGGGAGGTCCGGCGCCTGGAGGCGACACAGGTGGCCGCCCGCTGCGCCGCCGTCGTGGAAGACGGGTGGGAGGTTTTCGACCGGGGACTGCAAGCGGTCCGGCCGGCATCCTTCCGCGACGTGGCCATCCTGGTGCCGACGCGCGCTATCCTGCTGTCGCTGGAGCGGGCGCTGGCTGATTTCGCTATTCCTTACCGAGTCGAGGGTGGCAGCCTGATCTACGGCACCCAGGACGTGCGCGACATGATCAATTGCCTCACGGCCATCGATGACCCGGCGGACGAGGTTGCCGTAGTGGCGGCGCTGCGCAGCCCGGCGTACGCCTGCTCTGACCTCGACCTGGCCCGCTTCAGGGCCGGTGGCGGCCGCTTCAGCTACCTCAATCCGGCCCTGGCGGACGCGGTGGGCCGGGTCGCGGACTCACTGCGCAGCCTCAAGCGGTTTCACGACGAGCGGCACGCCTTCTCGCTCGCGGTGGTGGTCGAGCGCCTGGTGGCCGACCGCGGCCTCGTGGAGATCGGCGTGCTCGACCAGGGCAACCGCAACTCCTTCCGCCGGGCGCGCTTCCTCGTCGAGCAGGCCCGGTCCTTTGAGGCGCACGGGCCCGAGAGCCTGCGCGCCTTCGTTGCCTGGCTGGAGCGGCGGGCGGGTACAGCCATCCTCGACTACGAGGGCGCTGGCCTCGACGACGACGAGGACGCCGTCCGCGTCCTGACCATCCACGGCGCCAAGGGGCTCGAGTTCCCGATCGTCCTCCTCGTCGGCATCGGCACGCCGGCGAGGAGTGACAGCCCCGTCTTCGGCATCGACCGGAGCAGCAACCAGGTCTCGGTGGCGATCGGCGCCAAGACCCATTCGACGCGCTTCACCCTCGGCCCCGCCGACCTGGTGGAGGCCCAGGAACGCGTGCACGCCGACGCCGAGCGTGACCGGCTGCTGTACGTCGCGGCCACCCGGGCGCGCGACCACCTTCTGGTCTCCCTGTTTCACGCGGAGAGGGCCCGCGACTCGTCGGCCCAGCGCCTGATTGGGGCCGGCATACTCGACCGATGCGAGGCTTTGCCTTTGCTTGCCACGACTCGCGGGCCTCGGACGGCTCCGTTCGCGACGCTCGAAGTGGATACGCCGCCCAGCCTGGAGGAGTTCCGGAACGCCCATGCCCAGCTGGTCGCCGACAGCCGGCGCGTGCGCTACACCAGCGCCACGGCGCTGGGACGGGCCGGAGAGGATCGCGACGACATGACCGAGCCCTGGGCGCGCGGCCGCGCGGGAACCCATATCGGGCGCGCCGTGCACGCCGCGCTGCAAAGCGTGTCCTGGACGGCCGACGAGGCAGAGATAGACGCAATTGCCAGAGCTCAGGCGGTCGCGGAGGCCGTGCCCGAGCGGACGGCTGAAATCGCCGCCCTCATCCGCCGCGCGCTTGGCTCGGATGCCGCTGGGCGGGCGCGGGCCGGACAGGCGCTGCGGGAGGTCCCTTTCGCGCTGGCGCGGGACGGTGTGGTGGTCGAGGGATTCATGGACCTGGTTATCGATGGTCAGGACGGCCTCGAAGTCGTGGACTGGAAGACGGACTCGGTCCCGGCGTCTGAGGTCGAACGCCGCCTCGAAAGCTACCACCTCCAGGCCGGTCTCTATGTCGCCGGGCTGGAGGCTGCGACACGCAGGAAGGTGGCGCGCATCACCTACGTCTTCGTTGCTCCAGGCCGAGAGGTGTCTCCGGGTGAGCCCGGGGCGCTCGCAGAAGCTGCACTCGCGCAGGTCTAGAAATGAAAGCGACTGTCCGTTCCACAGAACGAG
>DHIZ01000385.1:0-3381 GCA_002404055.1 Chloroflexi bacterium UBA4733 | reverse complement strand
ACAGTCGCTACGGGCGCGCGGACAGTGAGTTCTCTCTCTCGCGGCCGGCTCCCGCGCCCTCGGCGTACTACTAGGATGCGTTTTGCTTGCCCGTGAACTGTCGCACAATAGAGGGTTATTTTTACACTTAATACGATATAGTGATGCAGTGTAAGTACCCCGCTCGGACGGCTAATAGAAACACGGCGGAAGCCACTGATCGCTTGTAAACGCGGATAACGATTATAGCTCGGCCTAAGGCAATCGTTTAGTGAGATAACCCGCTGGGTCCCTGACTTCGATGAAGCTCGGGGGAGGCCCCAGCCGGTCCGTAAAAACTACAAGCACTCGGCCTGTATTACTGTTCTTAGCAGAGATGGACTGGAGCCCCTTAAACCTTCCGCTCTCATATGCGAGACGGCCAAGTATCTGGGTGGGGGCGAGTTCGCCGTGTGATTGCCTATATCTCCACGTGCCGGTGAGTTCCTGCGGCGATGTCCCAGCGCCGGCCCGTACACTCGGGTCTGTCAAATCGAGAACATCGGTAAGAATGCCCTCAACTCTGAAATATGCCTTGGGGACTGCAGCCGGCAATAGTGGCGGACCTTCACTCGTGAGAAAAATTTCCCCGGCTTCGATAAGCGCGGTGATAAGGTCAAGAGCCAGATATAGGGCCTCAAAAGCACCCGGTGGAGTAAATCTACCCCCGCTCCGAAGTGAGCCGCCGGACCATAGAGACTGTGCAGGGGTACCGGTTGGAGCTCCAGGGGTCGGGCCTTGGAGGGCTGCGTAATCAACTACTCTCGCCCACGGGCCAGGAACGGTTATGCTCGGCAACGTCAGAAGGGCAGCCCGGAGCTGATCCTCCGGGAGCATTATGAAGGAATGCCCTTAAGAGCGTCCGAGAGCATTCTCTCCACCGCATCAGCGTGTCCTTCGCTCATGACCTGCATCGGAGTCCGCATATCGAGGTCGGGCTGATCCGTACTCAACCATCTGGTGATCGCGTCGGGGCTGCCCAGTTCCTGAGCTAGAATTTGCAAGCTGCCCTGCACCGCCTCATTCTGCGTGGCCGCAAGCTCTCTGAGTTCCGCGTGCTCCGCTATTAGTGAGCGAGCCATCTCCGCCGCGGCCGCCTGTCGGGCCTCGGATTGCTTGACAAGCTCCGCTAACAGTGCAGGCTTCATTTTCTGCTCGAAAGCGGCGTTAGCTCGCGCCATGTCGTCCGAAGATCCCACGTACCGCGCGACCCAGGAGGCGCCAGGGTTTTGATGGGCGGGTGCGGTGAGTACGGCGCGGGCTGACGCCGCCTCTCGTAAAACTTGTTCCAGGATCTGACGGCTCTCAACAAGGGAATCAGCAAGCCCCTTTAGTTCCGCCAAGCGGCCCTGAGATAAAAACCCCTCTCCCTCCGTGGCGATCCTTTCGGCGACGGCGGCTACCGCCGTCGCTTGGGCAGCAATCTTCGCCGCTGGTGCCTCCGATTCTTCTGGTGACTTGCTCATTCCTCTACCCTCCGCGGGCTCCGGCTCTAAGTCTGCTCATCGTCCCCGCCCCCCACGCCAATTGGGCTGCGAGTTCAGCGGCTTCCGCGCCAAGCTGGCGGGCCTGGGAACCGCGGCCACCTTCACCCGCAGCCGCCTCATGTTCTATGATAACGTATCAAGATCTTCCTACGTCTTGTGTCTTTTAGGGTCCTTTTGGAGCAGCGCGCCAGCGCAATACACGCTGTTGACTGGCGTGTGGAAGCATGCTTGACTGGCTGCGGTACGGCTTGGACCGGTAAGCCGACACGCTTTACGAAGCCGGCCATTTGTGGAGGCGAGTCATGATTGCGACCGATCCCGCCCTTGCCCGCGCACATGAGGACTACCTGGCGGCAATCAACGCCAACGACCTTGAGGCCGTACTTGCTATGCTCACCGACGACGCTATCTACCTGCCGCCGCACGAGCCCGCAGTCGCGGGTAAAGAGGCCATTCGACCTTGGCTCGACGGCTACTTTACGGCGTACCGCACGCATTGGGAGAAGGAGACCCTGGAGTTGGTCGCCGCGGGGGACTGGGCGATGGAGTACGCCTCCGAACGGGTGCGGGATGTCCCGGTTGACGGCGGCGAGGCGCTGGAGGACGTCGCGAAGGGCATCATCGTGTATCGCCGCCAAGCGGACGGCACGTGGAAGGTCGCCCGCGACATCTGGAACAGTGACCTGCCCGCACCCACGTCGTAGGAGCGGGTGCAAAGGGCTAAGTCCAACGGCGCGACACCGAGGCGCGGTCGGCGATGGGGGCAGGCGTTGGCGAACAGCGATCAGGTTCTACCCGCGCATCATTTCTGGCAGAGATAGGCGCCGTTCGCCGGGTCTCCCGGCACATCGAGCAACTCGACGCGGCCGAACCCGGCATCGGCCAACATCTGCTTCGCGAGCTGGTGGCCCCACATCGTGCCGAGTCCGGCGCCGCCCTCGGCGAGCGAAACCGAAAGGCAGTGCATCACGCTGACGCTGTAGAGATACGCGGCCCACGTGCCGCCGACATTGTCGGCCAGACTACTGGACAGCTTTATGTCGAACATGAAAAACATGCCATCGGGCGCCAGTGCGTCGTGTATGCGGCGCAGAACGCCGGCCGGATCGACCTGGTCGTGGATCGCGTCGAAGGCGGTGATCAGGTCGAAGGGCAGCTCAGTTGGGATCTGCCGTACGTCCAGCACTTCGTAGCTCGCGTTGGTGGCGCCGGTCGTAGCGCTCTCCTGGCGGG
Organism: Chloroflexi bacterium UBA4733; assembly: GCA_002404055.1. The sequence continues at coordinate 643 of DHIZ01000385.1, read as the reverse complement.
CGCGATCGATCGCTTCTTCCGAGATGTCGTAGCCGACAAACGTCGACGCCGGAAACGCCCTTGCCATGAGGTTGACGCACAGACCCGTACCGCAGCCGGCATCCGCGACGCGCAACCCGCCGGCGAGCCGTTCGACGAGACCAGGCGCCAGCGGCAGATAGCGCTTCACCAGCAGCTCGCGGTAACGGATGCGGTCGCCGCTGTCCTGCATAGCGGTGAACTCCGGCCGGTAGGCAGCGTACGGTACGCCGCCGCCGCGCCGGAATGCCTCTTTGATCCCGGGCAGAACCTTCGGCAAATAGGCGAGGCCGCTGCTGCGCGGCGCCAGGTTGTAGATCGTCTCACCGGCAAGGCACATCGCGTGTTCGGGTGGCAGACTGTACAGTTCTAAGTCGGAGTCGTAGCTCACGATCCCGGCGCACGTCATTGCCCCGAGCCATTCGCGCACGTAGCGTTCATCGAGGCCGGCCCGCTCGGCGATGGCAGCGCTTGTGCCAGCGTCCGTTGCCATGGCCGCGAAGAGGCCGCATTCGTCGCCGATGTTGATCATCAGCCCGAGCATGCCGCCCGCATAAAGGTCGACCAACCTGCCCGCGAACGCACGCACCTTCTGCCGATCGATCGCTTCCGCAGTCATCTCGCG
>DHIZ01000181.1:32344-34778 GCA_002404055.1 Chloroflexi bacterium UBA4733 | reverse complement strand
CAGAGAGAGTCCTCTGGGTGCTTCTTCGGTCCGCCGCGCACTGCCTACACCCCTCAGATTCCGCGCCTGTTCAGCGCGTCGCTGCGCGAGAACCTGCTCCTGGGCCGGCCAGACGAGGGCGCGCTGCGGCGGGCGGTGGCAACCGCCGCCCTGGAACCGGACGTCGCGGCGATGGAACGGGGCCTGGAAACGGCGATTGGCTCGCGGGGAGTGCGACTCAGCGGTGGCCAGGCGCAGCGGGTTGCCGTGGCGCGCATGCTCGTGCGCGAGGCCGAACTCTACGTCGTTGACGACCTCTCCAGCGCGCTCGACGTGGAAACCGAGCAGACAATCTGGCAGAATCTTGTCACCTTGCCCGACCGAACCTGGCTGGTCGTCTCACATCGCCCGGCCGCGCTGCGCCGGGCGGACCAGGTGATCGTCCTCAAAGACGGTCGGATCGACGCCGTTGGGACCCTCGACGACGTCCTCGCGGCATCGGAGGAGATGCGGCAACTCTGGCGGGATAAGGACGGGGAACGGGGAGCCACCGAGCGCCAATGACGACGAGCCGGCGCCCAGACTGCTGCGCGAGTTTCTCGCCGCCAAACGGGACCCGCTCGGCTGGTGAGAGACAGATGGAATCGCACGCTGGAATTGCCCAGGCAACGCAAGACGTGGCTGGCGACGGCACCTCGCGCCGCGACATCGAGCAGCAGGGCGCGATCGTCCGCGCTCACGCGGTGGTCTCTTCCTTTGCTGTACAACCCCTGGCGATCACGGCGTATCTTCAGTCCCGCCCGCCGAAGCCACCAAGGTTGGTCGAGATTCGACATCCGGCGACGGCTTGCGCAGCACGGCGAAGCGCAACCAACCTTCACCGCCGTGCGGCCGGTCGCTGACAAAGGTTACGAGGTCCAGGCCGGAGGAGACGAGCTCGCGCCGTAACTGGGCGGGTGTAAACACGTGGAGGTAGCCTTCGCCCCCGAGTGTAAAGGCGTCCCCGGATTCCAACGATGGGAACCGGGCGGCGGCACGTTGGTGATCCGCCTGGAGGCGATAGGTGCGAAAGATTTCTGCGGTCACGACATATTGGGTGAGGAGCAGCGGTGCATCCGGCCGGAGCAGACGGCAGACTTCATGCAAATACTGCTGGCGCGCCGCTCGGCCGGGCAGGTAGCCATAGACCTTGAAGGCGAGAGCGGCGTCGAAGGTGGACTCCTGGAAGGGGAGGCGCAGTGGGTCAACCGGGAGGAAACGCGCGGCGGCGCCGCCTTCGCGGCGCGAGGCGGCGGCTATGCGAAGGAGTTCCAGGCTGACATCCGCGCCGACGACGTCGTAGCCCTGATGGACCAGCATCGTACTCAGGTGCCCGGCGCCGCAGCCGAGATCGAGGACGCGACCCGTCGTCGGCAGCGCGCCAAGCAGCCAGGCTTCGGCCATCGTCGGCCCGTTCGACGCCTCCTCCTGATAGTGTTGCACCTGCGCCGGAGCGTCGAACCAGCCGCGGACGCACAGCAGCAACCGATCGCGGTCGCCACCGCTGAGCATGCTTCCCCCTTGCAGGCCGGGCGCCACGATGCCAGTCTACCCGCCCGGTGTGGCGAAGCGGGAGTACTGGCGCAAGAACAGTCGGCCGTTCAAGAGGTCATCGCTCGACGGCCAGCTATACTGCGGGCAGCCGAAAGGGTCCACAGCGCGAGCGATTCGGGGGTACAGCGATGGCGGTCTTGGCGCGACTGAGCGAGCGTGAGTTGTTCTTGCTGACTGTCGAGAATGACGAAGAGGAGTCGCCCTGGATGGTGATGGCCGACCTCCAGGTCCGGGACGTGGACCTGCTCAAGCCGATCTTGCTCCTGTATGCCCAGCAGCGGCAGTTGCCCTGGTACATCGCATCCTACTTGCTGATCACCATGCCGCGCCCGGAGGGTGAGCGCACACTGGAGGCAGCGCCGGACCTGCTGGTGGCCACAGCGGCGGATCGCCTGCGCACGTCCTGGAGCGTTGTGGACGAAGGTAAAGCGCCGGAATTCGTGTTGGAGGTGGCTTCTGGGAAGAGCTGGACGCGCGACAGCGAAGAGAAGCCGCCGATCTATGACGGCATGGGGGTGCGGGAGTACGTCCTGTTCGCGCCGGAACGCACAGATGGGCCGAAGCTGTTCGGCTGGCGGCGCAATGCGGTCGGCGCCTTCGTCGCCTGGCAGGTAGACGCGCGCGGGGTGCTCTGGAGCCGGGCGCTGGGTGGGTTGGGCCTCTATGTCGAGCGGGGGCTGTGGCTGCGGGTCGTTGACGCTACGGGACAACGCTTACCAACGCCGGCCGAGGTGGCGATCGGCGAGCGCCGCCGGGCGGACGCCGAGGCGGAAGCACGGTTGGACGCCGAGCGCCGGGCCGCAGCGGAGGCAGCGCGAGCGGAGGCAGAAGCAGCGCATGCAGCAGCGGAGACAGCGCGAGC
>DHIZ01000181.1:26842-32207 GCA_002404055.1 Chloroflexi bacterium UBA4733 | reverse complement strand
AGCGGAGACAGCGCGAGCGGAGGCCGCTGAGGACGAGGTAGAGCGGCTTCGGGACGAGCTGCGCCGCTTGCGCGGCGAGCAACCGTAGCCTGGGCGGGTGCGCTGGCGACTGCCAGGGGAGCGCCGCCGTCCCGTCGTCCCAGCCAACCAGCAACGGGATCGCGCAGGATATCAGCAAGAAGCCCAGATCGATAATCGCCGGGCCGAGCCCAGCGCCTTCCCAGTCGATCAGCACGACCTCTCCCGTTTCGGTACAGCCACTATTGCCGGGGTGACAATCGTTATGGATCAAAACCGGCGGCAGCTCCGCGTACCAGTCACGGTCGTGACAGGCGGCTTCCAGTACGGCAAAGCGTGGCCTCAGTTCCTTCGGCGTTATGGATCGGATCGCGTCAAGCTGCGCGCCGGCAAAGGCGAGCTCACTGGCAGGCAGCATCCCGGCCGGGCGCAGCGGCGGGAGATTATCGCTCGCCGACACTGGCGGCAGCGCGTGCAATCGCCCAAGCGTTTGGCCCAACGCCTGCAGGGTGGTCGGCGTCGCCAGGATCGGCTCACCAGTAACAAACGTGGTGATGAGGACAGGGCGCCCCTCGTGCATCAGCGCGACAGCGCCATCGGCGGCCGGCACGACGCGGGGCGCGGGATAGCGGTGTTGCTCCAAGAACACGAGCGTCGCGGCATCGGCGGCATAGGTGTCCGGCGCCGTAGTCGCCGCCCCGATGCGAACGAGCCAGGGCGGGTGGTCTGCACGGTCAACACGATAGACGACTTTCTCTGGAACACGACGGAGCAAGCTGAGCGCCACCGGCGCGATGCCATAGGCGCGGGCGAGCAGCGTTGCGACCCCATCCGCCTCAGCTGTCATTTCGCACCGCCTGCATCACTCGTGTCCTGCTGAGGCTGCTTGAACACTTCCGCCATCCTTGCGCAGGACCTACGCCACCGGTAGTAACTTGCCAAGCATAACAAAGGGAGCCAGAGCGCGTAGCGAGTTACCGGGTAGGCAGACTCTTGCCCTAAACTTCCGTTATCGCGGATCGCTCCGCCCTTGGTGGGAGCAGTGGGACTGCCTCGTTCCAGAGGTGTCGACGCTTCGTTCTGGCGTTACGCCAAGCGGACCCCGGCGTTGAGAGTGATGGGTATGGGGATAGCCCGGAGCATGCAGTCCGGCTGCTCATCGGCAGGGGACGAGACCGCCAGGCGTTCAGGACCGAAGCGGCACCGTTAGCGTTCATGCTGCCTTGCTGGAAAGGGAACCGCGCCGATGAACCTCCTCCGTCGCCTCCTCCTGGCGCTCTTCCTGCTCGTGCCGTCGATCGGCTTCTTCCATTTCCCTGGCTTGGCCCACGCCGACACCCTCGACTACGACCTGCCCGGCGGCCACTTCTACCAGCAGGCCAACGGCCAGGGCGGGGCGGGGAACACCGGCTACGCCATCACCGACGCCGACAGCATCCCCTTCTGGACGACCTTTCAGCAGGTGGGGGGCGTCCAGGCGGTCGGCTATCCGGCCAGCCGGCGCTTCGTCTGGGAGGGGTTGACCGTGCAGGTGATGCAAAAGGTCGTCTTCCAATGGCATCCCGATAGCAGGCGGGTCATGATCGTCAACGTGCTCGACCGCATGCACGCTGCCGGCGAGGACGGTTGGCTCCAGGCCTTCCGCCAGACGCCGCCTCCCGCAGACACGTCGCCGGACACGGGACTCTCCTGGAATCAGGTTGAGCAGCGGCACTGGGCAATGCTCGACGCCAACGCTGCCATCAAGGCGCTGTACTTTGCTGACGCCGACCCCGTCGATTACTTCGGCCTGCCCCTGAGCGCTGCCGACGAGGGCAACAGCTTCGTCATCCGCTGCCAGCGCGTCGTCTTCCAGTACTGGAAGCAGGACATCCACGGCCGCAGGGTCTCGCTGCGCTCGCCGGCCGGCGTCAGCGCCCATGCCGGGCAGGTGACCATCGCCAACGGCGGCGATCTGGCCAAGGAGGCCGGCTTGTTCCCAACCGCCGCCGTCACGCCCGAGACCGGCCCAGCCGGCGGCGGGTCGCGTAGTCACGACTGGCAGGTTCCCGGTTTCGTCAGCGCCATCGGCGGTAGCTTGCGGGACCCGAATGGCCTCCTGTTGCGCTCGGCCGGCACGAACGTACCCAACCTTGCCTACGGCGAGGACGTGGGCCTGAACCTGGAGTGGATGGGCCAGCACCACCTGCGCTGGGTGCGCGTCTTTGCTACCGGCCACGGCCTGACTGCCGACCGGGCGCTGCAGAACGCCGCCCAGGCCATCGCGGCGCTCCAGGCGGTCCTGACGCAGGTGCAGGCATTTGATGCCGCTCACGCTCCCAGCGAGGCAATCTCCGTGCTGATCAGCCTCACCGACTACTATCCGCCGGGCGTGCCGGGCGATCGCTTCGCCTATGACCACCCGATGTTCAGCCTCTCGCCCGTGTTGCCCGCCCCCTGGTACCGCTCCGGCGTGCCCAGCTTCGACTTCGACCAGGAGCACAACTTCGGCACGGTCTACAACCTGCCGAACTACGAGGTCAACTACAAGCCCTGGGTGGAGCAGGTCGTCCCCGCCCTGGCCAACAACCCGCTGCTGCTGGGCTGGCAGTTAGGCAACGAGTTGAAGGCGCGCGGCAGTCCTCGCAACGGCATCAGTTCGGAAGGGGCCTATCAGTGGTACCTCGACTTCACCAGGGATATGGTCGATACCATTCGGGCACGGGACCCCAACCACCTGATCTTTATGGGCGCGCAGTACATCGGCGAGTTGACCGATTAGGAGTATCGACCGCACAACACGCTGGACCAGAGCCGCCTGCCGCAGTATCGCCAGTTGGTGCGGCGCATGCTGGACGATTGCGGCAACGCCTGCTGGAACGTCTGGAGTCTCACTGCCTACGACTTCAACCCCTACCCGATCGACGACGCCATGACCTTCCATCAAGCGGGAGTCGCGGTGGTGGCGACGGAATACGGCTTCACCCTCGGCCCGCCGGACCAGAACCAGGCGCGTTTTGGTGGCGACCGGGCGGCAGCGCTGCGCAGCGGCGTTGTGCAGTCCTGGCAGGACATCACGGGCGCCTGGCACACCCGGCAGTGGAGTGTGCCCGAACTCTTCGCTAACACCGGGCTGGCCGGCATTGCCGCCTGGGCCGCGCCGGCGCCGAGCTACTCGGCCGGCCTGGACGAAGACAACAGCCGGGGCATCACCGGTGCTCCCGACGCTTCGGCCCTTTGGAGCGCCTGGGGCGACATCGCCGCCGGCTTGGCAGCGGTTAATCGAGCCGCCGGACCCTTGTAGCAGCGCCTGGCCTTCGGTAGGAATGCTCCTCGCTGCCATCAAGGCCCCTCACTCCTGCTGGCGCAACCTTGCGAGATGTACTTCAGCGACCTTACCACAGCCGGGCAGCACGCAGCGGACCACAGTGTTGCTCCTGCGAGGAGCCGGCCGGCGCTCACCGCCCGGCTCTCCCGCCATGACGGACAGGTGTTCATTTCGCCCTGGCTCCGCGGTGACTCCAGTGCCGTTGGCTCACTACTGCACCGTCCAGCCGCCATCGACCATGAGGGCGGCGCCGGTCACAAAACTGGCGGCTTCGGAGGCGAGAAAGATGATGGCGCCGCCTAACTCCGTCGGGTCTCCCCACCGACCCAATGGAATCTTGGCCAGGAAGGCCTGGTAGGCGGTGGGATTGTCGCGCAGGCTGCGGTTGAGCGGCGTATCAAAGGGGCCAGGGCAGAGCGCGTTGACGTTGATGCCCTGCTGCGCCCACTCCAGCGCCATGGTGCGCGTCAACTGCATCAGTCCGCCCTTGGTCGAGTTGTAGGCGGGCCGGCCGGGCATCGCCACGAAGCTCTGGATCGAACCCAGGTTGATGATGCGGCCCCAGCCGCGTTCGAGCATGTGCGGGGCCACGGCGCGGCTGACCAGGAAGGGGCCGGTGAGGTTGGTGGCCAGCACTTCCTGCCACTCCGCTTCGCTGATATCCAGTGTCGCCTTGCGGATGTTGATACCGGCATTGTTGACCAGGATGTCGATGTGCCCCAATGTCGCCAGCGCCTGCTGCACCATAGCAGCTACCTGGCTACTGTTGGTCACGTCGGCCTCGATCGCCAGCGTGCGGCGGCCAAACTCGCTGGCGATGCGCTCCGCCGCCGCCTGCGCCTCGTCGTAGTGGCGGCTGGTGAGGATGACGTCGGCCCCGGCGCTCGCCAGCGCTCCGGCCATCGCCTCCCCCAACCCTTTGCTGCCGCCGGTGACCAGCGCCACCCGGCCATCCAGACGGAACAGGTCGATCCCTTTACTCACGTGCTCGCTCCATTCGGCAGGATGGTCCGCAGGTAGCGGACCGACTCCTCCATCTCCGCCAGCTCAAAACTGCGCCGGGCGTCGGGCGATTCGCCGCGCTCGTGCGGCGTCTGCCAATCCTCGCCGTCCGGCCGGCCCTGCGCCTCGCGCAAGCGTAGCACGGGCAGTAGCGACAGCAGAGGCCGCGGCGGGTAATCGGGCCAGTAGTCGTCCTCCAGGAAGCGCACGTGCCGCGCCTGGACGGCGCCCAACTCCACATGCTTGGTACAGGTGGGCGCAACCTCGTCCAGCAGCGCGAACAGGCCCGGCCAGTCCAGCACCCCCTGGCCCAGCGCGCAACGGACCAGCCGGTAGCCCTGCGGCGAGGGGTAGACGCGGTAATCCTTCAGGTGAACGTTGCGAATGTAGGGGCCGACGCGCCGGCTGAACGACTCCACGTCCTCGGCGACCGCCAGCGGGTTGGCGATGTCCAGGCAAACGGCGCAGACATCGGCGCCGACGTACTCGCACAGCCAGACCATCTCGCGCGAGTCAATGTCCTGGTGATTCTCAACGGCGATGGTGATGCCGTACACCTGCGCCACCGAGCGAGCGGCGCGGAGTTGGTCCGCCATCTGCTCCAAATAGGCGCGCCAGCCCCCGTTGAGGCGACGGCGGTCGCCGCAGAGGATGTCGCTGAGGGTGACGCGCAGGACCGAGGCCCCGAGAGCGGCAGCCAGCGGGATAGCGGCCGTCACCGCTTCGGTGCGGGCGATACCGGCGTCGGCGGTGCTGCAGCGCAGCCCGTGCTCTTGCAAGCGGCGGCGCGAACGCTCAACGGCCTCGGGTCGATCGGCGTAGGCGCGCAGGGGCAACTCGACACTGGAGAATCCCCACCCCGCTGCCTGATCGATCAAGTCGTCAACGCTCCAGGGGGTAAAGGTCGCCCCTTCCGCCCGCTGGCCGGACCCCATCAGCACGTTGAAGGAATAGCTGGAAAGCCCAACCGGTAGCACGGTCACTCCTCACGTCTCATACTGGCCACCCCTACGCCACTAAGCACGTAACCAGAACAAA
>DHIZ01000181.1:16905-26769 GCA_002404055.1 Chloroflexi bacterium UBA4733 | reverse complement strand
CCAGAACAAAGGCATGCTTTTGCAGCCGATCCCCTCTGGAGCGACCCATGCCAAAGTTATGACCACATGCTTAGGACAACCCCATGCCGCTCAGGTTGCGGTAACTGATCGCCAGGCTCTCGAAAGGATCGCGCTGGCAGCGGTCCTGCTCGACGGCGTACCACTCGACATTGGCCTCCCGGCAGGCGTCGAGGATGGCCGGCCAATTGAGGTTACCCTCACCAACTTCGGCCATGATTTGCTGGTTCGCCAGCATCGTCATGTCTTTGAGATGCACGACCGGCATGCGGTCGCGCACTCGCCGGATCCAGGCAGCCGGATCGGCCCCGCCAAATTGAATCCAGTAGACGTCGATCTCCGCCTGCACGTAGGCGGGATCGGTCTCGTTGTAGAGGAGGTCGAGGGCGGTGCCGGACTCGCCGGGGAAGTGCTCAAACTCGAAGGCGTGGTTGTGGTAGCTGAAGGTGAGGCCGGCATCGTGCAAGCCGCGCCCGATAGCGGTGGCCTCCTGGGCGAAGCGCCGGAAACCGGCCGCGCCGTCACTGCGGAAGGACGGCGGGAGGCTGCCGACTGCGACGTGACGACAATCCCAGAGTCTGTGCTCCGCAATCACGGCGGGCAGATCGTTCTGGAGGCGGTCGAACCCAACGTGCGTAGCGCAGACGGTGAGGCCGGCCGCGGTAACGATATCCCGCACCTGCTCCGGCGGGACGGGACCGATCGCAGAGAGCTGCACGGCGGTGTAGCCGATCTGGCGCACTTTCTGGAGAGCATCCGTGAACCCTTCGACGGTCTTGGTGAACTCGCGTACTGTATAGAGTTGGGCGGCGAGTCGGGATTGGGCCATTGGTGTACACCTTTCCTGGCGATGTGCCGTTGTTTTGCTGGGAGCAGTATAGACGCTTGGGCGGTTTTCCGTCAGCAGCGCCGCTCGGAACGCAACGGGCGGGGACCAGTGTGGTCCCCGCCCGCTCGGACGAAGTATCGGCGTGGGTGTCAGTCCCCCCACCAGCCGTAGCGCTGCACGCGCACGGAGCGCCACTCCCGCCCGAAATAGTTGGCATAGCCGCAGGAGCCCATCCAGACGTCGAGGTGTCCCGGGTGGACGGCACTCCCCCGATCTTCCACCATAAACACGCCCATGCCGGATATTTCGACCAGACTGCCAAACGGCAGATTCCAACCGCCGGCCGCGGCGCCCGGATGCACCCAGTTGCCATCGGCCATCTGTCCCGAATCGCAGTAGGCCGTGATAACCATGCCGTCCCAGGTTGCTCCATCGGCCCGCGCCGTTCCATACTGCAAGAATGGTACGAGCAGTGCCAGACCCATAAGTAAGGCACGCCAGGACCGCGCGAACCGACCAGATACTACCCGCAAACGTTGCACAACAACCCTCCTCTTACTCCACAGATGCGGGCGAACCGGGAACCGGGGTAGGCTGCCTGGTAACGCCGCACTACGACAGGTGTAGGACGCAAGTACCATAGCCGTCAACCACACTAGACCGTTGGTACTTTATTTATAGCCTGAATTGGCTAGAGTTGAGACCCATGTGCTTGCTGTGGTCCGCAGTGGAGGGTGTCCTGGACTACAAAGGGTTTGCCGGCATAGTCGCAGGTAGCGTGCTCTGTTGCCGGGTCCTGAGGCGTCGGAGGGGTGTGGTACCATGCACGTCCTAACCGGCAAGGCTGTCCAGGAGACCGTTGGTGTTGCGTCGTCTCGGTGCTGCGGTATCTCAGCGCGTCGTCGGCGCCGTCGGCTTGCGGCCGTTTACCCGCGAGCTCTACCACGTGTTCATTGACGGCTGGGGGGCCTCCTTCCAGGACGTCGACAGTACCTTGCGCCAGATCCGGCAACTGGGCGACACGCCGTGGGCGCAGGCCTGGGAACGCACCGCCGAACGCTATCTCGACCTGGCGCGCAGCCTGGAAACACAAGGCCGCTACGACAGCGCGGCCGCGCTCTACAAACGGGCGTCGCTGCTCTTTCGCATCGGTGATATCGCCATCAGCGCCGACACCCCCGTCAAGCGGGCCCTGTATGCCCGTTGCGCCGACGCCTATGCCCACTATGCCGAACTGAGCGCGCCGCAGATCGAGCGTCTCCAGGTGGGCGGCATCGGGTCACCCGTTGTCGGCTACCTGCACCGGCCAAACCGGCCAGGAAATGTGCCCTGCGTCGTCATCGTGCCTGGCCTGGCCAGCGCCAAGGAGCAGCCGGACTTCCAGCCGGAGGCGCTCGTCGCGCGGGGTCTCGCCGCCTTCGCCATGGACTTGCCGGGCCACGGCGAGGCCTTCACCGGCTCACGGCTGCATTTTGCTTCCTACCACGCGGTCAGCGACGCCATCGATATCCTCTCCCGGCAGCCGGGTATCGATCCCGCGCGCATCGCCGTGCTCGGCACCAGCCTGGGTGGCACCGTCGCCCTCAAGGCTGCCTCGGAGGACGCCCGCATCGCCGCGGTTGTCAGTATCTCCGGCTTCTACGAGCCCTGCCATTGGTTTGAAGCGTCAGCTCGCTTCGTGGAGGCCGCGCTGAAGTACGCGACCGGCATCGAAGGCACGCTGGAAGTGCGCGATCTCGTGCAGCAATTCACCTTGCGCGGCAGCATCGCCCGCATTGCCTGCCCGATGCTGGTGATCCACGGCGACGCCGACATCATTATTCCGGTCAATGAGGCCCGGCAGATCCACGCCGAAGCAACCGGTCAACACATGCTGGTGACCTATCCCGGCGGCGACCATGGCTTGCTCAATTCGCCGGGGGCTACCTATGATGTGCTGGACTGGATCGTGCGCCAGCTCAGTGCCGAGCGCGTTGACCGATTGTCAACCATTGCCGGTTAACCCGTGGATAGCGAGGGCGCAGCAATGCAGTTGACCGCCACCGGCAGCGCGTCCGGGTCGTTGCTGGCGATCCCAATCTCCGTCGGCTCCTAGGGACAAAGGAGGAGTATGCCGCGCCGACCAATCCCAGCACCGCCGCCGGACGACGCTTCGCCGAAGGCTGCGGCCAAACGCCGAACAACCCGCATCGTCGAGGCGACGTCGCCCGCACCAGCCCTTGACGCCCCCCTGGTCAACAGCAATGGTCATAGTAAGCGCCTCGCTGCCAACGGCCCAGCGCCCAGGGATATCCCAGCAGCGCTATCGGAAACCGAAGAACCGGATGCCGATCTGCTGGTTGCCGAGGACGATGCGCCGGAAGAGGAAATCGAGGAGGATGAAGACCTCCCGGAAGAGATCGAGGTGCTCCGAGCCACTGCGACGCACGGCGTCTCTACTGTCGGTGACTCCGTGGCCATGTACCTCAACGAGATCGGGGGCGACCCGCTGCTCACCGCCGAACAGGAGATTGCGCTGGGCCGCCGCCTGCGACCCGCCGTTCAGCTTGAGGCCCAACTTCGCAAGGACTATAATAGCCCCCCTAACCTCCCCCTACCGCCAGAACTGCCGTTGACAGCCGAACAGGCGCGTGTCATGCAGATTGGCAACATCGCCCGTGCGCGCCTGGTGCGCTCTAATCTGCGCCTGGTCGTCAGCATTGCCAAGAAATATGTCAATCGCGGCCTGACGCTGCTGGACCTGATACAGGAAGGCAATATCGGCCTCATGCGCGCGGTCGAGCGCTTCGACCCGGAAAAGGGCTTCCGCTTTTCCACGTATGCCACGTGGTGGATCCGCCAGGCCATCTTGCGCGCGCTGGCGGAGAAGGCGCGCATGATCCGTATCCCTGAGTACATGGTCGACCAGATCGGCATCTATCAGCGCGCCGCCCAGCGCCTGGCCCAGCGCACGGGGCGGGACCCCTCGCCGGAGGAAGTAGCGATCGAACTGAACATGGATCCCCAGAAGGCGCGTGAACTCGCCAGCGCCATTCAGCAACCGGCCTCACTGGAGATGCCGGTGGGGCAGGAAGGCGAAAGCACTCTGGGCGAGTACATCCCGGACGAACGCACGCAATCGCCGGAAGAGGCGGCGGTGGTCGACGTGCTGCGCTCGGAAGTGGAACTGGCCCTGGGCCGCCTGGACCCGCGCGAAAAGCAAGTCTTGAAGTGGCGCTACGGACTCGACGGCACCGGCCGTCCCCAGACCCTGGAGGAGGTGGCGCGCCGTTTGCAACTGACGCGCGAACGCATCCGCCAGATCGAGAGCCGCGCCTTGCGCAAGATGCGCGCGCCCGATCGCGCCAACAAGCTCAAAGACTTCATGGAGGAGCCGTAGGGAGCCGGCGCTCGTAGCGCAGGTACACGACCAGTCCGGCGACGAAGACGACGACATAGACGAGGAAATACAGGCGTTCCAGGATCGGGTGCTTAAAACTCGGTAGGTACAGCAACGAAGCGATCAGCGCCAGACCGGTGAAAGTCAGCGCCGGCGGGAAGAGCGCTCGCACTTCCTGCCAGTAACGTGTACGCGCGGCAAACACTGCCCCGACCGCCACGGCGATGAACAACGCTCCCAAAAAGCGCGAGACCAGCGGCGTGAGCAGCCAGGGCCAGAGCCGCTGACCGCCAAACACCGGGAAAAAGAACATGGCCACACCCACCACTCCCGTGAGGAGCGCAACCGCAGCGAAGAGCACCCGCTCAGCCTGTCCCAGTGGTTGTCCCATCGACAGTATCCTTTCCAACCCGCTCGTCGGGCAATGCACTCGCCGAAATGCAGCAGAAGGGCAATGATGGTCAGGCAACGCGTCAGCGTAGAGTATAGTGCAACAGAGCGGTTTTGTTTCGGCGCTCCCGCAGTGAGTGGACTCCTTGTATGCCCCGACCAATAGCCGCCACAGTAACGCTGCAGCTCGCTTGCCCGCCGGAGCAACTCTGGCCGGTGCTGGCTGACTCGGATCGGGTGGATCGTGGGGTCGGCCTCCCTTCGGCGCACTTCATCCACCACCGTCGGGCAGAGGGTGGAGAAGAGACCGAAGGCGAGTACCGCCTGTTCGGACTGCGGGCGGCACAGTGGGTCGAGCACCCTTTTGAGTGGGTACGTCCTAGGGGCTTCTCCATAGTCCGGGAATACCGGCATGGCCCGATCCGTCATTTTCGCGGCTGGACCGAATTGGAGGCGCTGGGAGAGGGTACGCAGCTTCGCATCGGCGTTGCCTTCACACCCCGAATGGCTCTGCTCTCGCCCCTCGTGCGCTGGGGCCTGGTACCGTGGGCCCTGCGCGGCGCCTGCCGTCAGTATCGTGACATCGCCCGCTACGTGCGCGGTGAGAGCGCCGATGCCCAACCGGACCTTGTGCAACAGCGGACGCCCGCTCATGCTGCTCATCTCGCTGCGGCCGTCCAGCGCCTGCACGCCCTCAACCTGCCGGAAGAGAACATCGCCCGCCTGCAGCACCTGCTAGCCGAAGCGGCCGATGCCGACGTGTTGGGGATGCGTCCGTTGGCCCTGGCCGAACGCTGGGGCGCCGATCCGCGCCAAACGGTGGAGACGTTTCTGCACGCCACGCTGGTGGGCCTCCTCGACATGCAATGGGAGTTAGTCTGCGCCAGTTGCCGCGGCGTGAAGGCCAACGCCGCCCATTTGCAGGAGATCGCCACCACCGGTTACTGCCCGACCTGCAACCTGCCCGTCGTGGCCGACGCCGACCAGGGACTGGAGGCGCGCTTCTACCCGGCGCCGGCTGTCCGCGCCGTGCAGCCGGTGACGTACTGCGTCGGCAGCCCCGCCCGGACGCTGCACCGCCTGGCCAACGCCGAATTGCTCCCGGCAACAGACCGCACCTGGAGCATCACCCTGCCGCCGGGCCACTACCTGCTGCGCAGCCCGCAAGCCGCCACCGCGCTCAGCCTGCTGGTCGAGCCGGAAGCAACACAGCGCAGTCTGCAGCTCATGCTTACTTCGTCCGGCATGCAGCCGACAGAGGCGCGCCTCCTGCCCGGCGATTGCACGATTACTATCGAAAATCGCGCTGCTTCGGTGGCGACGGTCTCGCTGGACGACGAACGCTGGCAGGATGCGGCGCTCACGCCGGCCAGGCTGATGTTGACACCCGAGTTTCGGCGGCTGTTCTCCACCGAAGCACTGGCGCCCGGCATCGAGCTGGCTGTCGGGCAGGTTGGTCTGCTCTTCACCGACCTGGCCGGCTCGACGGCGCTCTACGAGCGCCTTGGCGATGCCACCGCCTTTCGCCTCGTCGTGGAGCACTTCGCCCTCCTCCGGGAAGCCATCGAGCAGCACGGCGGGGTCCTGGTCAAGACCATCGGCGACGCCGTGATGGCCGCGTTCCCCGATGGGGGGGCGGCGCTGGACGCGGCGTTGACCATCCAGCGCACCATCCACCGGCTCGACGGGCGCGGCCTGGTCGACCCGACGCGGCTGGTAAAAATCGGCGTACACGCGGGAGCCTGTTTTGCCGTCACCTTGAACGACCGCCTGGACTACTTCGGCACCGTAGTCAACCTGGCAGCGCGAGCCCAACACGAGGCGCACGGAGGCGAGGTGGTCATCACCGCTTCCACGCTAGCTGCCTATCCCAAGCCGTTAGCGGCAGTGCAGCCGAAAGCCTTCGAAGTGTACCTGCGCGGTATTGCCTTACCGGTGGTGCTGCACCGTCTGGTCGATGTCGGTCCCGTAACACCCAGCACGGTTAGTGGGTCGTCTACCAAATCTGGCGCAGTTCGTGGGTAGGCGGCCAGCGACTGAAGTCGCGCCTACTGCGAGCGAAGTCCGCCTGCGCGGACTACGTCAGCCCGCGAAGGCGGGCTTCGCTTTGATAGCCGCGACTTTAGTCGCCCGGCGTGCGTTGGCAACATTGACTTAACTGCCAGGCGCCCCGCCACCGCGCTCGTAATTGCGTATACTCACTGCAGCCATAGACACGCGAGCCGCCCAGGCAGAAGTGGAGTGCGACGATGATGCAGCGCCAGACCGACGACCAGCGGCAGCCGGCCCTCCGTATTGCCGATCGTGACCGCGAGCACACCATCGCTTCCTTGCGCGAGCATTGTGTCGCCGGGCGGTTGACCCTGGACGAACTCTCCGGTCGCATCCGCTCCGTCTACGACGCACGCACGCAGGCCGATCTGGACACGATCACCCAGGACCTTCCAGCCCTCACTCCGGGGACCGTCCCCGCGCCATTTGTCCGCGCCAGCCTGCGCAAGGCGACGCGCTGGACGGTGGCCTGCCTCTCCTCGGAGACCCGCAAGGGCCGCTGGCGGCTGGAAGAGCAGACGTCGGCCTTCGCCTTCATGGGCAGTTGCCTGCTGGACCTGCGTCAGGTCGCCCTCGATGCCCCAGAAGTAACCATCACTGCAATCTCTTTTATGGGCAGCATCGAGATCATCGTGCCCGAAGGCGTCGAGGTGGACCTGGGCGGCTTCTCTCTCATGGGCAGCAAAGACTGCCGCGTCAATGACGCCTTCGTTCACCCTGGCGCCCCACTGATCCGCGTCCAGGCCTTTTCCCTGATGGGCAGCGTACTGGTACGAAGCAAGCCAACCGCCCTGACGCTGTGAGTCGTGCGGGGAACAGAGCGGCGTAACGTGCCTTGCCTGGGAGACGCGGGTCTTCGGCCAAGGCCTTTGATCGGCCCATCTCGGCACGAATAGGAGGTATGAGTTGGTCACGACGCAGCGCTGGACGATCGCCGACCTTGAGCAGATTGAGCAACCGCTCGATGACACTCGTTACGAACTCATCGATGGAGAACTCTACGTGTCGACGCAACCCGATTGGCGGCATCAGTTCATTGGAACCCGGATTGCTATCGTGCTCAGCGCCTGGAGCGACCGTACACGCCGTGGTCTTGCCGTCATCGCCCCAGGCGTGATCTTTTCTCCAGAGAATGCCGTGGCACCGGACGTCGTCTGGGTCCGATCCGAACGTATGTCAACGGTACTTCGCGATGACGGCAAACTGCATTCGGCGCCCGACCTCATGGTGGAAATTCTCTCACCCGGCACACGGAACCAACAGCGGGACCGCGTCAAGAAGCTGGCGCTCTACGCCAAATGGGGCGTCCTGGAATACTGGATCGTGAACTGGCGCGCGCGGCAGATCGAGGTGTACCGGCGAGAGCAGGATGAACTGCGACGCGTTGGCGTCTGGGCCGCCAGCGACACGGTGGAATCGCCGTGCTTGCCCGGCCTCCAGATCTCCGTTGCCGAATTCTTCGCCCGGTTGCCCGACGACCTCCTGTGGGATGGGGCGAACGAACCCGCTGAGGACGGCGTCTAGCGCGCCAGATTAGCGACGTCGCGCTTGGGCAACTATGCCCCATAACTCCGCTGTTTTACCGCAAATCCTCCGGGTCCACCTCCACCACCCAATGCGGCGGCACTACGCTGAGCAGTTGTTGCACGTTGGCAGCGCGCAGGTGGAGCTGCCAGCGGTAGATGCCGTTCACACGCTCCACGTAGGCCGGGGCCGGCCCGAGCAGCGCGTCCTGGACCTCGGGCGCCACCTCCGCCAGGCGCGCCGCCAGCGCCGCGCGAACCTGCTGCGCTTCCTCCTCGCAACGCTGGCGGGAGGCGGCGCGGCAGGTCAGCCGGGCCAGTTGGCGGAAGGGCGGGTAGCCAAGCTCCTGGCGTCGGCGCAGCTCTTCACCGTAGAAGAGGGCGGGATCATCTGCTGCTAACGCCTGTAACACCCAGTGCGACGGGTGATAGGTCTGTAATATCAGTTGCCCACCGGCAACGACGCGGCGGCGCAAGGCCGACAGGAGCTCGTAGCCGCGTTCGGCGGCGCGGTAGTCGGGCAGGGCCAAGCCCAGATCAGCCAGCACCGCCGCCGCCAGTGCCACCGGCGGCAACTCCTCCGTCAGCGCGACCGGCAGGGTGCCAACCAGCACGTCAAGCTCCCGAGCGACGAAACGGCGTGTCAGCGCCCGCCCTGCCGCCGCGCCGGCAGCGGCATCGCTATCCCAGCGCGCCAGACGCACGGCGGGGAATGCATGCTGGACCGCCTGGACCAGCCGCTGCACGCCGGCCCCCAGCTCATCCAGGGTAGGGGTCTTGCAGTGCGGGCAAGTGTCCGGTCGTGCTTCGCTGGCGTTGCAACAGTGGCAACGCAGCAGCGCTTCGTCGGCGTGGTAGGCGAGGGCGGTACTGCAACGATCGCACTGCAAGGTGACTCCGCAGCGCCGGCAGACGAGCATGCTGGCCGCGCCGCGCCGGTTGAGAAAGAGCAGCGCCTGCTCACCGGCGGCAAGCGTAGCCGTCAGCGCCTGGCGCAGCGGGTCGCTCAGAAGGGTGCCGCGCCCGGCGCGTAACTCCTGGCGCAGGTCCACCAACTGGACGTTGACCGGCTCCGGGCTGCCCAGCGTGAAGCGGCGCACGCCGGCCCGGCTGGCCCGCCAGAGCGTCGCAGGGTCGGGATTGGGACTGAACAGCACGCTGCTGGCCCGGGCGAAACGCGCCGCCTGCAAGGCGATTTCCCGGCCGTGCAGGTAGGGCGCCCGTTGGCCGGCATAGGCCGGGTCGTGCTCGTCGATGACCAGCACCAGGCCGAGGTTGGCGAAGGCCGCCAGCGGCGTCCAGCGACCACCGATCGTCAAAGACGGCTGCCGGTCGGCGACTGCCCCGATGCCGGCGGTACCCGTCAGGAAAAGCGCATCCGGGAAGCGTGCCAGCAGCGCGCGGATCTCCTCCCGCCGCCGGCTCGGCCAGGGCAGCAGGATGAGCGCCTGCCGCCCCACGGTCACGGCATGCCGGATCAGTTGCTCAATGGCAGCCGCCGGCCAGCTTGTTGCCGTCGCGACGAAGACGCTGCCGCGCCGGTTCGTCACGTCGGCGAAAACGGCGCTGCACATCTCCCGCGTGGCGCGGTCAGGGAGGGGCGTTACAGAAGCAGGCGACGCCGCCACGCCACCACTTCCCCGTGGAGCGGCGCCAGTGGCTGGCAGTCGCTG
>DHIZ01000181.1:0-16839 GCA_002404055.1 Chloroflexi bacterium UBA4733 | reverse complement strand
TGGCAGTCGCTGCAAGGCGCCAGTTGCTTCTAACTCCGAAAGTAGCGTGGCAGCAGCAGCCGAGAGAAGCAGCCAGGCCCGATCCAGCCGCACGGGGCCGGCCCGCAGACGCTTTAGCAAAGGCGCCGCCGGTTTTCCCAGCCCATCCAGCACCTCCGCCCCGGCTTTCGCCAGCCGCAGGCGTGGCAACCGCTCATCCAACAGCGCCGAGGGCACGGCCGTCACGATGGCCGCAGCGATCGCCATGTTGGTGCGGCGGCTGACCCACCGCATCACGGCGACCTGCGCGGCATTGATCGGCGGCGCTTCGGCCAGCGCAGCAGCGAGCGGCTTCACCGTCTCGACCGGCGCCTGATCGTCGTAGCCCAGTAGCCAGCCCCGCCGCAAACGCCGCCCAAAGGGCACAATCACCATGCCGCCAGACTGCAGGTGCGGGCGGACCGCCTCCGGTATCGCGTAGTGATGCGTCTGATCGGCACGGGCATGCGGATCATCGACGGCAACGACGGCAAAACGTTCCAGAGGAGAACCTCACCCCCTGCTCGCTCCCCTGGATAGGGCGCGGGAGAGGTCAGACTAGCTCGACTGCGCCGACCTCGCGCGCTTCCAGCGGGTAGCCCAACGCTTCAGTGTGGCGGCGCTGCACTTTGCAGGCCGCCAGGAAGCTCACGAACAGCGGGTGCGGATCATCCGGCCGGGAGCGGAACTCCGGGTGGAACTGCGTGCCCAGGAACCAGGGATGATCGCGCAGTTCCATGATCTCCACCAGCCGGCCATCGGGTGAGAGGCCACTGAAGGACGCCCCCTGCTGCGCCAGCGTCTCGCGGTACTCGTTGTTGACTTCAAAGCGGTGGCGGTGGCGCTCGAAGACCACCGATTCACCGTAGGCGGCGAGAGCCAGGCTGCCGGGCTGCAGGCGGCAGGGCCAGAGACCCAGCCGCATGGTGCCGCCCTTCTCCGCCACGTCGCGTTGCTCCGGCAGCAGGGCGATCGTCGGGTAGGGCGTCTCCGGCGCGAACTCGCTGCTGTTGGGCAACTCAGAGCCTAACGCCGCGCGACTCAACTCGATCACCGCACACTGCATGCCCAGGCAGAGGCCGAAGAAGGGGACGCCCTGCAGCCGCGCCCAACGAATCGCTTTGATCTTGCCTTCGATACCCCGCGCGCCGAAGCCGCCGGGCACGACCAGGCCGTCAACGCCGGCCAGGCGCTCGGCCACATCCTCCGACTCCAGCTTCTCGGAGTCGACCCAGCGGATGCACACATCGACATCGTTGGCCAGCGCGCCGTGGCGCAGGGCCTCCACCACCGAGAGGTAGGCGTCGTGCAGCACGACATACTTGCCCACCAGCGCTATCTCCACCATGGGCCGCGGCCGCTTGATACGCGCGACCATGCTGGCCCACTCGGCGATATCGGCGTGACTGCGCGGCAGGCCCAGGTGGCGCACGATATAGTCGCCAAGGCCGTGCGCCTCCATGAGCAACGGCACCTCGTAAATGGTGGATAGTGTCGGCATGGCCACCACCGCTTCGGCGTCGACGTCGCAAAAGAGGGCGATCTTGTCGCGCACGTCGTCGGTCAGCGGCTGGTCGGAGCGGCAGAGGATCACATCGGGCTGGATGCCGCTGCGCCGCAGTTCGTTGACCGAGTGCTGGGTCGGCTTGGTCTTCAGTTCGCCGGTCGCCGTCATGTGCGGTACCAGGGTCACATGAATATAGAGGACGTTGTCGCGGCCGACGTCCTTGCGCATCTGGCGAATCGCTTCCAGGAAGCCCAGCGATTCGATGTCGCCCACCGTGCCGCCGACCTCGACGATGGCCACCTGGGCGCCGGTGCGCCGCGCCGCCAGCTCCAGGCGATCCTTGATCTCGTTGGTGATATGCGGGATCACCTGGATAGTACCGCCCAGGTAATCGCCGCGCCGCTCCTTGGCGATCACGGAGGCATAGACCTGGCCGCTGGTGACGTTGCTGGCGCGGGAGAGGTTCTCGCCGGTGAAGCGTTCGTAGTGGCCGAGGTCAAGGTCGGTCTCGGCGCCATCGTCGGTGACGAAGACCTCGCCATGCTGGTAGGGACTCATCGTGCCGGGATCGACGTTGATGTACGGGTCAAGCTTCTGCACGGAGACTTTGAGGCCGCGGCTCTTCATCAGCCGGCCCAGGGCGGCGACGGCGATGCCCTTCCCCACGGACGACACCACGCCGCCGGTGACAAAGACGTATTTGGTCATCGTCCCGCCCCTCCCCGACTCCCCACCGCGTCCAGGACTACCACCTGCGTTTCCGCCGGCAACGAGGACCGCGTGATGTTCAACTTGGCCTGCGGCGCGCTCTCGGCGCGGCCCATTTCCTTCAAGAAGCGCTCTACCGGCGCCAGCGCGGCAGTGTGGGCGGCGTTGGTGCGATAGTGCATGGGAATCACGAGTTTGACGCCCAGCGCCGCCACGAGTTCGGCGGCCTTAGCGGCGTCGATCGTGTTCTGTCCGCCGACCGGTACCAGCACCACGTCCACGTTACCGAGCGCCTCGATCAATTGGGCAGTCAAAGGGTGACCCAGATCGCCCAGGTGAGCAATCGTGACGTCGTCAATAGCGATAGCAAACATGACGTTCTTGCCGCGCTCCTTGCCTTCCTGCTCGTCGTGGAAGGTCGGTACGCCGGTGATGAAGATACCGGCCGCTTCATACTCGCCGGGGCCGGTGATCACCCGGCAGGGCGGCGTGCAGAACTCGCTGTTGTTGTGCCCTGCATGCTGGTGGCTAATCGTGACGATGTCCGCCTGCTGCCGTCCGGGGTTGTAGCCGAGCGCGGCTGCCGGCGGGTCCGTGATGACCGTTGCTTCCCGCCCACGCAGGCGGAAACAAGAATGCCCAAACCAGGTTAGCTCCACGCCTACTCCTGAATATCATGTAGGCGCGCACGACAGAACTGCTGGAAACCCACCGCTCTTGCTCGCCATTGCAGTTTACCACGATGACCGGCCATCGCTCCGCTTCGAGCCGTAGCGACGTGCGCCTGCTGGTCAGAGAGTGGGAGGCATGGCTAGGTCGCGTCGTTTCAGCCCTGTAAGCGCTGCAGTTCTCGGCGCAAGCGGGCGATCTCGTCCCCCGCCGCCAGGAGCGCTTCCGTTTCCGCTGCCACCCGCGCTTCCGCTACCAGACGCTGTTCCCGGTCAACCTGCGCCTGAGTCTGTGCGTTCAAACGCTGTTCTCGTTCTTCGCGTTGGCGCGTTTCTGCCTCGTGCTGCCGCGCCTGCGCCGTCAAGCGCAGTTCCAGTTCCTCGCGCGCCTGTGTCTCAGCTTCCCGCTGACGCGCCTGCGCCGTGAGACGCCGTTCCAGTTCCTCGAGCGCCTGCGCCTGCGCCTCGCGGCGCAGTTGCGCATCCAGCCGCCCTTGCGCCAACTGCTCTCGCAACAAAGGCAGTTCGTCCCCCGATTCGGGGTCCACCAGCCGCACCCAGCCCTCGCGCACCTTCAGCCCATAGGGCAAGACGAGACTGGTGATGGTCTCCCCCTCCAGCCCCACGTCCGGCGGCGCGACGCTCTGCGGCCCTTCCTCTTCCAACCGCCAGCGCTGTAGGCGCCGCTCCCCAACATATGCGCCCTCCAGGTCGATCACCACGTACTCCCGCACGCCGATCTCGCGGTACCAGCGCCGCTTCTCACCGAGGTCATTCTGGTACGTCGTGTCCGACAGCACCTCCAGCACGAAGTCCGGCGCCTTGCCTTCCTCGCTGAGCAGGTAGACCAGGCGCTGCTCGTCCGGTCGATCCAGCACCACCAACAGGTCCGGCTCGCGATAGGCGCGCGCCCGCACCGCCGCCAGGTCACGGTAGACCCGGAGCTCCGCCGCCACGTACACGCGGGGGCCGGCCAGGCGATCGCGCAACGAGTAGTAGAGCGAGTCGATCGGGTCGCGGTGCGGCTGGCCCGCCATCGGCTCATCATTTTCTTCGAACGTCGGGTCGTCGGCTAAGAGCGCCTCCAGCTCGACGAGGCTGGTACTGATCATATTCGCTCTCCAGGCGACGAGCATAACATGGCGCCAATCAGTGAGCCCGGGAGATTCGGCGTGGCGTGCGCCATACCGTTTTGCGCGGCCGGCGAAGCGATGCATAGGCGTGAGTGACCGGGCCGCGTAGCGAGCTGAAGCAATGAAATTACGCCTACAGGAGCACGCTAGCGAAATGGCGACGATCATGGGCAAGGTATTGGGCTGAGACGGAGGAGAACCTGATGGTAACGAGCGAACGGCAGTACCTGTGTCCAAGCTGTCGGGGCGAGGTGAAGGCTGCCAACACCTATTGCCCCCATTGTGGTTTTGGCCCGACCCGGCCTTCAGAAGGCTCGTCCCTTGTCGATGCAGCAGGCGGAGGTTTGCAGACCGTTACCGACGCGGCGGAAACGGGTCCGAGCGAGGAATCGCAACTGGCCGCGCTACGTAGGACACCCGCCCGTCGTCCCTGGATTATCACCTGTCAACGGCTCGCGGGGATCATTCTGCTGATCGGCTTCGTCCTGCCGTGGGGCATGGTGTCCTGCGGCGGCCTTCAGGATGTTTCAGAATCAGGCATCACGCTGGCAGCCAGCGATCTGCAAAACGGCTTTGGCACCGAGATCATCCCGGCCTCACCCTGGCTCCTGCTTCTGCCGCTGATCGGTCTGGTCATGATCGTCCGCCGCACGTTGCGTCCGCGTGACCTGTACCTGGCGGCGGCGCTGGCGACCGCCGCAGTTGTGGTGACATGGGTGCGCACCCAACAACAATTGGCGAGCTTTGACGCCATTTACAGCGTCGAGTGGCAGCCAGGGATCTTTGCCACCCTCATCGGCATCGGGATGATCTGGGCGAGCGGTCTGGGAGTGACCTACCCAGCGGCGGAGCATGATGCAACCCCGTTTGACACCGGCGTCATGCGACCGGCGACAGACGGCACTGACTTGAAGGAGGAATGAACCGTGCCTGCATATAGGATTCGATGCACCGTCGTTTGTCTTGCCGTGTTGTTGAGCGCCTGTGGGGCCGGGCCGAGTTCGCAGGCCACCGCAGGCGACGTCTGTCGGGCATACTTCACCGCGCTTTTTCAGGGCGACAACAACACCATGTATGCCCTCGTGGCGCCGGTCGCTGATGAAGGAGACCAGGGCCAAGTGAAGCGCAAGACGCTGGATGTGTACCTACCGAACTTTCGAGCAGCGCACGCGGCACACGCCGGTGGCAAAGTCAAGCGCGTCGAAACGATGGCCACACGCCCTGGCGAATCGGGGATCGCTGACTCCTGCACCGTCTATTACGCGCTCCCCGGCAACCTGGAACTTCAGCAGATAAAGCTCGATGTAAGCGAACTCGCCGATGGCAAGTGGTACTTGAACCCCGGATCAGCGGCTCGGCATTGAGTGGCCAGCCGGCCCAACCCTTCACGGATGGTACGGAAGTGCGATCAAGTGACCAACCCCGGCGATGTCGCAAGCGAGGCAGCGTGATGGCGCAGAACCTTCTCGCACCATTGGTCGAGGCTGTCCACGCGCGGACTCGCCTAACGCCTTCGACGTCGTGCCAGGCCTAACCTTTTCAACGGGTGACATGCTTTTCTAGGGCATCCGGCCCAGCTTGGGGCTGGTTCGCACTGAATTGCAGCGCTGCCGAGCCGTGCTGTTGCGGTCCTATGCACGACACGGTACCTTTCTGACATGGCAACATTAGACTGGCGTCGGCGCATTTCAGTTGATCCCAACGTCTGCCACGGCCAGGCATGCATCCGGGGCACGCGTGTGCCGGTGTCCGTGGTGCTCGACAACCTTGCTGACGATGAGTCGGCATCAGACATTGTCCGCAGTTATCCATCACTCACACGAGAAGACATTCAAGCAGCGGTCGCCTACGCCGCTGATCTGGCCTGCGAACGCATCCGGGACTAACGGTAATACGGATCGTTCCCATATCGCAGGTCCACCAACTGAAAATGCACCCCCCGCGCCAGCAGCGCGCCGAGGATGCGGGTTTGTTGGGCGACGTTGCCGGTGATGTCGAAGATGGCCTGCCAGCCGGTGGTGGAGCGCACGCTGAGCGAGTGGGTGTCCAGGAAGGTGTAGTCGCCGCCGCTGATCTGCTGACCGGAAAGCAGATCGCGCAACGTGAAGGCGGCGCGCACGGTCGCCGGGGCGATGTGATCGCCGTGCTGGTAGGTCTGGCCGGCACTGTCCGCGACGTGCAGCAGTTGGGGATCGTCGCCGGGCTTGATGACGGCGCCGTCTTCCGTCACCAGATAGCTCTTGCCGCCACTCAGCCAGACGGCCACCGGTTGGTAGGCCCGGACGCTGATCGTCAGCGCGTTGGGCAGGTTGAGCGCGACGTTGGCGCTTTGCAGGTCGGGGATAGTCAGGATGCGCGCCGCCAGTTGTTGCGGGTTGAGGGCAAAGAGGTTCTGATTGTTGATGCCGGCGGCGCGCACCACATTGGTCGTGAGCGCGGCGGGCGAACCCTCGACGCGGACCATGTGGACCACGAAGAGCGGCGAACGCAGTAGAAAAGCGAAGGCGCCCGTCACCAGGGCCAGGACGGCGCAGGGGATCAGGCGGTCGCGCAGCCAGAGGGCGTCGGCCCGGCGCAGGCCCAGGATAGCGCGCCAGTTGCGCGAGGGCCGGTTGCTACGCTTCTGGCGCCGCCGCTGATGCGCCCGCGTCGTGGCCTGCCGCCGCAGGGGCCGCTCAGAGATCCGCGGCATTGGGCCAGTCTCCGATGAGTTCGACTTCGCGCTCCAGGCGAATACCGGCGCGTTGCTCCACCACCTGGCGCACTTCAATCGCCAGCAGGTAAAGGTCGGTGGCCGTAGCGTGGCCCTGGTTGATGAAGAAGTTGGCGTGTTTGGTCGATACTTGCGCCTCGCCGTGCGCCAGCCCTTTCAGCCCAGCCGCCTCGATCAGGCGACCGGCAAAGTCATCCGGCGGATTCTTGAAGAAGGAGCCGGCGCTAGGGTGATCGAGCGGCTGGGTAGCGGCGCGTTGCTCCAACCAGCGGGCCACCTGCGCCAATAGTGCCTGACTGTCACCCGGTTGCAG
The DNA here is from genome assembly GCA_002404055.1 of Chloroflexi bacterium UBA4733. The sequence goes on along the minus strand of DHIZ01000181.1, from coordinate 9,779 downwards.
GGCAAAGGTGGCGCCGAGGATGGCGGCCTTGATCAGCGGCTCCCCACCGTCTCTGGCCTTGAAGGGGCTGCTGCGGTAGGCAAAGGCCAGCGCGGCAGCCGGCCACTCCCGCACCTCCCCGGCTGCATCCACCGTGCGGACGCTGACCAGGTTGTCGCTAACGGAGGCCCCGTAGCAGCCGGCGTTGTTGGCGACGGCGCCGCCGATGGTGCCGGGCACGCCACAGCCCCAGGTCAGCCCCGCCAGTCCGGCCTTCGCTGTGCGGCGCGCCAGTACCGGCAGCACCATGCCGGACTCCACCGTCACCCGGTTGCCGTCCTCTTCTAGAAGAAAGCGGCGGCTGACGTTGCGGATCACCAGACCGCGCACACCGGCGTCGGAGGGTAGAATGTTGGCGCCACTGCCCAGCACGCGGATAGGGATGCCGCCTGCGCCGGCCAGCCGCACGGCAGTTTCCAACTCTTCCGCCGTGTGCGTGGTCAGGAAGAGGTCGGCGGGCCCGCCCACATGGAAGGTGGAGTGGCGGCTGAGCAGTTCGTGCCGGCGCAGGCGCGGACCGAAAGCCGTGGCCAGTGCTGCATCGTTCCACGGCATCATGCGGCGGCGCTCAGTTGTTGCAGCAGCGGTTCGGCCGCAAGGTAGATGTCGCCGGCGCCGATCAGCAGCACCACGTCGCCGGAGCGCAACTGCGGCAGCAATGCCGGCAGCAACTCTTGCCGGTTGGCAAGGTAGGGAACGCCGATCTTCAGGGCCAGTTCCTGCGTCTCGCTATCCGTCTGCACGCTCTCCCGCCCCGAGGGCACGTAGGCGCCGACGATCAGGCTGCGGTCCGCCTCCCGGCAGGCGGTTGCGAACTCATCCATCCAGAGGCGCGTCCGCGCGTAGGTGTGGGGCTGAAAGACTGCCCACACGCGCCGGTCAGGGTAGCGCTGACGGGCGGAGGCGATGGTGACGCGCACTTCGGCCGGCAGGTGCCCGTAGTCGTTGATCAGCGTGACGCCGTTCGCTTCGCCCATCAGCTCAAAGCGCCGCCCGGCCCCCTGAAACTCGGCCAGCGCCGCCGCCACAACACCGGGGGCGATGCCGGCAGCCGCCGCCGCCGCGAAGCAGGCCAGCGCATTCCGCACGTTATGCAAACCCGGTACTCGCAGGACACCGGTCGCCACGCGCCGTCCCTGGTTCGTGACAACGAAATGGGTGGCCTCGGGCCGCGGTTCCACGTCCACCGCCTGCCAGTCAGCCGGGCCGAGGCCGTAGCACTCCACCGGCGCCGTGGCGGCGTCCGCCAGCGACGTCGCCCCTGCATCGTCGGCGCAGAGGATCACCCGGCCATCGGCAGGCACACGCGCCACGAACTGCTGGAACGCGCCGGCGAGTTGTTCCATGCTGCCGTAGTAGTCAAGGTGGTCGGCTTCCATGCTGGTGACGATGGCGCACCAGGGATCGAGGCTCAGAAAGCGCCGGTCGTACTCGTCGGCTTCCACCACAAACCAGGGTCCGGCGCCGGCATGGCCCCCCACGCCAAGGTTGCGCACCTCGCCACCGACGATGAAGGTAGGGTCCACGCCGGCCTGCGTGAAGATCCAGGCCAGCATGCTGGTTGTCGTCGTCTTGCCGTGTGTGCCGGCCACAGCCACCGTGCGCCGGCCCAGACCGATGCGTCGCTCCAACTCCGCGTTCTTGACGACCTCGATGCCGCGCTGCCGCGCCGCGACGATCTCCGGGTTACCTTCCGGCACAGCAGACGACACCACCACCAGCCGCGCCGCCCCAACGTTCGCTGCGCTGTGCCCGACGAACACCGCTGCGCCCCGCGCCGTCAACGAGCGCAACGCCGGCGAATACTGCACGTCGGAGCCGGTCACCGCCGTCCCTTGCGCCAGCAGCAACTCGGCGGCAGCCCGCTGCCCGACGCCACCGATGCCGATGAAATGAACGGGCCCGGCAATCCCCGGCTGTTCGGCCATGTGGTTCCTTGTCGTCACGTCCTCAACGTGGCATCGTAGCGCAGGAGGCCGCATACCGCCGCCTGACGATGGGCGAAACGGGCTATCCGCGCTGCCAGGGCCAGCGCCGTTTCTCTTCCTGCAGCGGTGGCGGCGGCGTGCGACGCGCGCGCACCTCCGCCGCCACCGCTTCGCGCAACTGCTCCACCACCTCGCGCGGCACCTTCACCGGTCCGCGATTGAGCGCCGGATCGTTCTGTTCCACCATCCGCCGGTACTCGTCGCGCGAGGCGCTGCGCAGCCGCTCATCCAGCAGCCGCTCCGCCAGCCGCAACTCTTCCGGGGTGAACTCATCGACCGGGGTATCCATCGGTAGCCTCCTGGGGGGTATGGTACCGCGCAGGGGCCGACGACAGGGACGGCCTACACGCTGCTCCCAGCCTCGGCGTAGACCGGCGCCGTCGTTTGGTGCTGGAACTGGGCGGGGCCGGGGGCAGGCGCTGTCAGGGGAGCGTCGATGCGCGTGCTGCAGTAGGGGCAGGCATTCCAGTCCTTCTGCAACTCGGTGCCGCAGGTGCTGCAGCGGCGCTGGATCAGATCAGGCGCCAGGTACTTGCGATAGCCGCAGTGCGGGCAGGTCGCCCACTGGCGGGAAACCGGCTGGTTGCACGACGGGCAGAAGATGCCCTGCTCCACCGGCGCCGCCATCCGACCAGGACCGTGCGAACGGAAGTCCATAGCGCGCAGGCGCGGCCCCTGACCGCCGCTGAAGGCGCGGAAGAGCAAAAAGCCGGCGCCGACCACCGCGACGATCGGCAGCAGACTGAGTACCGTGACAGCGAGCACGCCGATAATCCCGGCGACCAGCAACGCGGCCATAAGAAACCCGAACAAGCCAAACATACCGTGACCTCTCCATCCTTGCAGCAACGCCATCGGGCGTTCCTCTCTGCTGCTAGGCAGCGTAAGGGAGCCATGTGAATGCAAAGGCGCAAAAGCTGAAGGCTGGCTGAAGATTGTGGAGGGGACCCCTCTCTGGCTTTGCCATCTCTCCCCCTGACGGGAGAGAGCCAGTGTCGGGGTTTGGGTCGCGGTCGGGGAGGGATGGTAGCCCCCTCGCTGGCTTCAGGGATCCCTTTGGGCGCTCTCCGCCTGACGGGAGAGCGCGTAGGGGAAGTGGGGTGTGACAACGGGGAGTAGGACGGTTGGCGCGCGCTGGCATAACCGGCTCACGTGCGGGAGCATGTGCCAGTGGTGGTGCCTGCCGCTCGGTCGGTGGTCACTCGTGGACGGCCGCTGCAATTGCGTCTGTTGCTGTCGAACCAGGCAGGGAGGCTGGTTCGACAGCATTGGGGCCGATGGCTGGCGCTTGATCGACGCGGACGGGGATAGACTTGGTGTCGCACGCCGAGGCGATACGCTGGAGAGTGACGGTGAGGTGGTGTAAAACGTCGTCGTTGCTGACGCGGAGGATGCGCAAGCCGCGGGCGGAGAGGATGTGGTCGCGCTCAGTATCGTAGTGGGGATGTAATGCGTGAGCGGGTCCGTCTACCTCAATGACCAGCCCCGCGGTGGAGCAATAGAAGTCAACGATGAACCCGTCGATAACCTGTTGGCGGCGGAAGTGCATCCCATTCAGATGGTCGGCACGCAGCGCAGCCCACAGCAGCCGTTCGGCGCGGGTCATCAACCCGCGCAGTTCGCGCGCCCGTTCGGCCTTCATCGGAGCGACCGATTGTCCTTGCGTTATTCGCTGTGGTGGCATCGTTCACGCACCTCCGCACCATTGCCCCAGACCCCGGAATCGTACAGCACGTCACGCCATCGCATCGCGCCCGCTGAATCGCGCTCTCTTCCGTCGCGCCTGGGCCGTGACGGTGTTGCCCTATGAAATGGTGGGGCATCGCGCTCGCCGAATCGTGCTCTCTTCCGTCGCGCCTGGGCCTTGACGAAGTTGCCCCGTGAAATGGTGCGCATCGTGCAACCTGAAACTCACTCGCTGCCGTCTCGTACCTACGCTACTTTGGCGGGCTGATTTTTGATGTCGCATCCCGTATCCGAACTGCGCTCTCTCCCGTCAGGGGGAGAGATGGCAAAGCCAGAGAGGGGTCTACTGCGCCACCGCAGCCGCCACGCGGCGGTTGGCGAACTCACCGGGCAGCATCTGGGCGAGTTGCTCCAGGACGCGCGAGCGGCTCTCGTTGGCGAGGGCCAGGCAGGGGGCGAGTTCGTGCTCGCGGATGGTCTCCAGCGTTCGGTGGGGATACAGTAGCAGCGGAAGGTTTCGGTCTTGCCGGTGGGGCAGGCTTGCCATGTCCCCTACGGAATCGTATGTCGAAAAGCCAAAGCGGCTATGGTACGATGGCTAGCACTCTGTTATGTAGCGCCCGCACAGCAAGTAGCGCGTTGATCTGATCACAAAGGCCGGGATGCGATTGTCATGCCGAACGAAGCCGATACCTGCCGCCGTTACGTCACGCCGAAACTGCAAGAGGCTGGCTGGGACACGGAACCGCACCTCCTGCAAGAGCAGTACGCCTTCACGGATGGCCGAATCGTTGTCAGCGCGCCGAACGCCTGGCGAGGACAGCGCAAACGAGCCGATTACGTGCTGCGCTTCACCCGCGACTTTCCGATGGCCGTGGTAGAGGCGAAAGCCGACTATCGGTTGCCCAGCGACGGCATGCAGCAGGCCAAAGCGTATGCCGAAATCCTGGGACTCAGCTTCGCCTATGCGACGAATGGGGCTGGTATCGTCGAGTTCGACTACTGCACGGGCCGCGAGCGCGCTCTTGACTGCTTCCCCTCACCAGACGACTTGTGGTACCGCCTGCAACAGCATCACGCCCTCGGCCCGGAAACGGCAGCCAGGCTGCTTCAACCCTCCAATCACGCTGCCGGCCGCCTGCCCCGCTATTACCAGGAACTGGCGGTCAACCGGGCGGTACAGGCGATCCTTCAGGGACGCAGCCGCCTCCTGCTCACCATGGCGACGGGCACCGGCAAGACCGCCGTGGCCTTCCAAATCTGCTGGAAGCTCTGGAACAGTCGCTGGAACCGCCGGGGCACGCCGCAGCGCCCGCGCCTGCTGTACCTGGCCGATCGCAGGGTACTGGTCGACGACCCACGGGAGAAGGAGTTCGCACCTTTTGGCGAAGCCCGCCACAAGATAGCAAATGGCGAGGCGATCAAGAGTCGCGAGGTCTACTTCGCCACCTACCAGGCGCTGGCGCACGACGACTATCGGCCGGGTCTCTACCGAGAGTATGCACCCGATTTCTTTGACCTGATCATCGTCGACGAGTGTCACCGCGGCAGCGCCGGTGACGAGAGCAACTGGCGGGAGATTCTGGAGTATTTCGCCCCGGCGGCGCAACTCGGCATGACGGCTACGCCCAAACGTGCCGACAACATCGACACCTACGCCTACTTCGGCGACCCCCTCTATACCTACAGTCTGGCGGAAGGGATTGCCGATGGCTTTCTCGCGCCCTATCTGGTCCACCAGGTCATCACCGCCTGGGATGCCGCCGGCTGGCGACCAAGCAAAGGAGAGCTCGACCGGCGGCTGCGCGAGATCCCGGATGTCGACTACCAGACAAAAGATTTCGAGCGGGTTATCGCCTTGCAGGCGCGCACGGAGGCCATCGCCCGCCATCTGACAGAGCATCTGAAACGTACCGACCGCATGGCCAAGACCATCGTCTTCTGCGTCGACCAGGAACACGCTGCGACCATGCGCCAGGCGCTGATCGACCTGAACGCCGACCTCGTCCAGCAGTACCCCGACTACGTTTGCCGCGTCACCGCCGACGAAGGCGAGTTCGGCCAGGCCCACCTGAGCCATTTCCAGGACGTGGACCGACCGTCGCCGGTGATTCTCACCACCTCTCAATTACTCACCACCGGCGTGGATGTGCCAACCTGCAAGAATGTCGTGCTGGTGCGCGCCATCGGCTCGATGACGGAGTTCAAGCAGATCATCGGTCGCGGCACCCGCGTGCGGGAGGATTACGGCAAGCTGTATTTCACCATCCTGGACTATGCAGGCTCCGCCACGCGCCAGTTTGCCGATCCGGACTTCGATGGTGAACCGGTAGCGAGCACCAGCGTCCATATCGACGACGAGGGCCGCGAGATTCCCGGCAGCGAGGAGGTCGAACGGCCCCCGGGGCCCGAACCTCCGCCTTTCGATGGCGTCACGTTCCCCAGCGGCGACGTAAGCGACCACCTACCACGCAAGTACTACGTCGACGGCGGCGCCGTAGAGATTGCCTACCAGATGGTGCATGAATTGGACCCCGAGGGCAAGCAACTGCGGGTGATGACCTTCAGCGAGTATGCAACCGAGAAGGTCCGCACGCTCTACCGCACCAGCCGCGAGGTGCAGCAAGCGTGGGCCGACCCGCAGCAACGGGCAGCAGTGATCGCCGGCCTGGCGGCGCGTGGTATCGACCTGGCAGCGCTGGCCACCGCGACGGGCCGCCCGGATGCCGATCCCCTGGATCTGCTCTGCCATCTCGCCTTCAACGCACCTTTGCGCACACGCCGGGAGCGAGCGGAGCGCTTACGGACGGCACGACGCGACTTCTTCGACCAGTATGGCCCCACTGCCCGCGTGATCCTTGTCGAGCTGCTGGAGAAGTACGCCGAGTACGGTCCGGCCCAGTTCGCCATTCCAGACGCGCTGAAGGTGCCGCCGCTCTCCGACCACGGCAACGTGCTGGAGATCGCCCGCCACTTTGGCGGCTCGGCGCAGTTGCGTGCTGCCATCAACGAACTGCAGCGGCTGTTGTATGCCGCCTAACGTCAGGAGCAGAGCAACGGCCGCCAAAGCAGACATCCCGACGAATCAGCGACTGGGCAGCGTGGTCAAGTCGGCACGCGATATCATGCGCAAGGATAAGGGCCTCAACGGCGACCTCGACCGGCTGCCGATGCTGACCTGGATCATGTTCCTCAAGTTCCTGGACGACCGCGAGCGCATCCGCGAAGAAGAAGCGGAGTTGGAAGGAACGCGCTTCCGACCGGCGATTGATCCGCCCTACCGCTGGCGCGACTGGGCAATGCAGGCAGACGGCATCACCGGCGACCAGTTGATCGCCTTCGTCAACAACGAAGAGGCGCTGTTGCCGGACGGCCAACGCGGCCCCGGTCTCTTTGCCTACCTGCGCAACCTGCAGAGCAACGGCGCCGACGACCGGCGCGACGTGATTGCCACCGTCTTTCAGGGCACCGTCAACCGCATGATCAACGGCTATCTGCTGCGCGACGTGATCAACAAGGTGAACGATGTCGAATTCACCTCCAGCGGCGAAACGCACACGCTGGGCTTACTCTACGAGAGCATGCTGAAGGAGATGCGCGATGCCGCCGGCGATGCCGGCGAGTTCTATACGCCGCGGTCGGTGGTGCGCTTTATGGTGGAAGCCGTGAATCCTCGCCTGGGCGAGACCGTGCTGGACCCGGCCTGCGGCACCGGCGGCTTCCTGGCGGCCACCTACGATCACCTCTACGCCCAATGTCGCACGGTGGAGGAACGCGACATCCTGCAGACGGCGAGCCTACTGGGCGGCGAGGCGAAATCACTGCCCTACCTGCTGGGGCAGATGAACCTGCTGCTGCACGGCCTGGAAGCGCCGCGCATCAACTACGGCAACAGCCTGAGCGTCCGGCTGGCCGACCTCGGCGATGCCGAGCGGGTGGATGTCGTGCTGACTAACCCGCCCTTCGGCGGTGAGGAAGAGCCCGGCATCCAGAACAACTTTCCCGCCGACAAGCGCACCAGCGAGACGGCATTGCTCTTCCTGCAACTGATCATGCGCAAGCTGCGGCGGCTGCCCCGACCGGGGCGGGCCGGCATCGTGGTGCCCAACGGCACCCTCTTTGCCGGCGGCGTGGGGGCACGCATCAAAGAGGAACTGCTGCGCGAGTTCAACCTGCACACCATCGTGCGGCTGCCCAACGGCGTCTTCGCGCCCTACACGGCGATCCCCACCAACGTGCTCTTCTTTGACCGCTCCGGCCCCACGCGTGACGTGTGGTACTACGAGCAGCCTCTACCGGAAGGTCGCAAGCAGTACACCAAAACTCAACCGTTGTCCTACGAAGCCTTCCTCCCTTGCCTGGCCTGGTGGATGGCGCGCGAAGAAAACGACCACGCCTGGCGCATCCCCGCCGAGCAGATCGCCGCCAACGGCTACAACCTTGACCTGAAGAACCCTCATGCGGCGCCGGACATGGAGGCTGTCCCGCCGGAAGAACTCCTTGCGGGCATCATCGCCAAGGAGCGGAGAATCTTGGAGTTACTCGGAGAGATCGAAGCAATCTTCACCGGACAGAAGCTGTGACATTTCCGTGTGTGGCACTCAGGGAAATTGCTCGCCCGGTTTCTCGGCCAGTTGCGGTTGTTCCAGGGGCTACCTATCGCACCATCGGAGTGCGCTTGTGGGGCCAAGGCGCGTACGAGCGCGAAACGATAGACGGCTCACAGACCGCAGCGCGCACTCTATCACTTGTGCGGGCCCACGATCTAATCATCAACAAGATTTGGGTGAGAAACGGGTCCGTTTCCATAGCTGGCCCCGATGTCGATGGCTGTGCAGCCTCAAATGAATTCCCAACCTTCTTGCTGGACGATACCAAGATCGCTACACGCTGGATGTACTGGCTAACCAGGATGGCGGACTTTTCGCAAAGGTGTGCAGATCTTTCGCGAGGAACAAGCGGTAAGAATCGAGTTCGCCCGGAACAGTTTCTGAATGTTCAGATCCCGTTGCCCCCGCTCGCCGAGCAACGGCGCATCGTGGCGCGCATTGACGAGTTGGCGGGAAAGATCGGGGAGGCACTGCGCCTGGGAGCCGAGACTCTCCGCGATGCAAACACGCTGATCGCAAGCCTAAACACGGACTTGGCGCGCGGCGCGACAGTACGCCTGAAGGACATTATTGCGCTTGAAGAACACCGTGAAGACATCCTTCCCGGCGCGTCATATCCACAGGTTGGACTGCGGGGCTTCGGCGGCGGTATGTTCAGTCGAGAACCGGTAGAGGCATCCAACACCACGTACCGATACTTCAACCGACTCTACTCGGGTGCGCTTGTGCTGAGCCAGGTGAAAGGCTGGGAAGGTGCGGTGACGATTTGCCCCGAGTACCTCACTACCCATTACGCCTCGCCGGAATATCGCACATTCAGGTGTCGACCGGATCAAGCGTTGCCGGCCTATCTGGCGGTGCTGGTTTCCACCCCCTGGTTTTACTCTAGACTGGCAAGCCTAACGCGAGGAGTTGGCGCTCGGCGTGAGCGAATCCGGCCTGAACAGTTTCTCGAACTGGAGATCGCGCTCCCGTCAATTGACGAACAGGAGCGCGGCGTTCAAGTCTTCGCCGCCATTCAGGCATTGTCATCAAGGTGCGAGGCCAGGACCGACGAACTTGCTTCGCTGCTTCCTGCCATCCTTGATAGGACGTTCGCAGGGGAATTGTGATAAAGGGTTCGCACCACCGCTCAGGTACCCGAAGTCTCTCGTCCAGCGCTACAGTCAAACCGCAAGATGGCCTCCGGAAGCCCGTGATGGCACCCCGTTACTCGTCGGTGGAGAAGAAGAGTCGATTGGGCCTGACTTTTCCGACGGTAGCCGTTTAGCGGCGAGTGCCCGTGCCGCGGGGTAATATGGTGCCCGCCGACGACGGGTAGTCGCAGTACACGACTAGCTTTGCCGCTCTCTCTTCACTCATATCGCGTAGTGCAACCGATGTTCGTGCCCGGATGCCAGCGGGGATGCCGTCCGGCTGTTCTACCTTGGCCGCTTAGAGCCTATCCTAAAACCTG
>DHIZ01000398.1:2304-19157 GCA_002404055.1 Chloroflexi bacterium UBA4733 | reverse complement strand
CAGCGGCGGACCGCGGTTCGGACGGTCCATCGCCCGCCCCGGCGAGTTCCATCGCCGTTGGCGCCATCGTAACCGCTTTCAGGATTGCGCGCAAAGGCGCAACCGGTTTGCCGTTGTATAGTTTGCCGCTGGACGTCGCTCAAGACATCCGCAGGCAGGGGTGTCATCGGAAAGGAATGCCTATCGTGCTTGAAGTCGTTATTCCCGGTCGAGGTACCCTGCACTTGCGGCATCTGGTGCTCGACGTCAACGGTACGCTGGCGGTGGATGGCCTGCTCCTGCCGGGGGTTGCCGAGCGGCTGGAGCAACTGCGTCCAGCGCTGGGGCTGCATCTGCTCACCGCCGACACGCACGGCACCCAGCACCGGATCAACGAGCAGTTGCAACTGGTCGCCACCATTCTGGGGCCGATGACACCGGGAGGCGAACAGAAGGCAGCCTACGTCAACCGGCTCGGCGTCGATAGCGTCGTCGCCATCGGCAACGGCGCCAACGATCAGTGGATGCTGCGCGCGGCTGCGCTCAGCATCGTCGTGCTCGGCCGGGAAGGACTCGCCACGGTCGCGCTCCGGGAAGCCGATGTTGTCGTCCAGCAGATTGCGGATGCGCTCGACCTGCTGTTGCACCCGGCGCGTCTGGCCGCCACCCTGCGTCCTTGACATCGCAGTCACGGCTCGTCCGTCTTCGCCGGTCCGCGTTCGGCCAGTTCCCGTAGCCGCCGCGCTTCGCGTAAGTCGGCGCGGATGTGCGCCGCGTAGGCTTGCCAGTCGTCGCCGTAATGCTCGCGCAACGACTCATGGACCAGGAGATCCAGATTCAGGTGCGAAAGCCGACGTAAGGCGGCAAGAAACAGGGGACGCCAGCACACTTCCAGGGCCAGGCTCGGCAGCACGCTGAGGACAGCGGCCAGCCCGACAGCGAGTTCGGCTCCCGCCGCCCGCGAGCCGATCACCACTGCTGGTGTCAGGAAGACGGTGAAGGCGGCGGCGGCCGCCCAGTCACCGCGTCGATACGGGATCTGGCCCCGGCGGTAGGCCCAGGCGGTGACGGCGCCGACCACCGCGCCGTAACCGACCACGGCGGCGATCACCCAGGCCGGATCGTGGTGCGGCGCCACCGCCACGACAACGGCGGCCGCGACGGTGAAAGGGAACAAGCCAAGCGCGCCCGAGCCCACCAGCGCCTGGAACGGCGTCTGCTGGAGCAAGAGCAACTCGCGAAAGTCGCCGAAGGCATCGTCGCGCGGCATGGCACACTCCCCGGCCCGATAACGCGAGGCCGATCGCGCAGGAGCTATCAGCGGTGTGCCGCGGTTTGGACGGGCGATCCCCGTCACTGGCGAGTTCCATCGCCACCTCTTTCATAGTACGTGACGGTGGGCGCAGGCGCAACCAAAGGAGCGCCGCGTGGACTGATTGCCGGTTCGTCCCACGTTTGCTACTATAGGGCAGCGGCGATGGAACTCGCCGGAGACGCATCGCAGCACGCGGCCGAGGAGCCGCAACAGTCCACAGCGCACTTGCAGCGGAGCTGGCAACCTTCGCCGCCGACACCGCCGCTGCCCTCCGTACCACCCTGGCGACACTGCAGGAGACCCACGCCGGCGAGAGTATCGACCACTACTATCAGCTCGCACGGCAACAGACAGCGGCCCTCTTGCTCGAGCGGGGACGAAGCTGGTTGCGTGAGCAGGGGGACGCACTGGACGCGCTCAGCGCTCAGCAGATGGTTGACCTACGTGCCAAACTGCAGACGCTGTTCGATCAGGCCCCCAAGGCCCTGGCAGCGAGCATGCACGTTCAAGCGGCGTCCTTTCCAGGCCTCGAGTTGCCCCAGCAACGAGAAGAAGTGCTCTCGGCCTTGACGAATCGATTCGCGTTGCCGTCTGCCGAGACGACTGACACGCCCCTGTACTGCTGCCCGACCGGTGGGCTCGGCGCTTCCTGCAGCGGCATCTGGAGGCCGCAATCGAGCGCGACGTTGCTGTAGCGGTGGCTGCCATGGAGCAGCACGTCCAGAGCACGCTCGCCTGGGCGACCAACCGGCTGGGACGCGCAGCCAGGGAAGTGACGGAGCAGGAATTCCGCCGGCTCGAGGCGGCGCTGCAGCCAGTCGCCAATGCTCCGGTGGATGACTTTGACGAACTGGTCGCCCAGGCGAGAGCGCTCCGCGACCGCCTGCTCGCCCAGAGCACCGTTAAGGACCCGGAGACCGTCGACGAAGGTACCGGCGTCGATGATCAGAGCAAGGAGCAGCAGCGGGAAGAGGACGCTCCAGACCGGCTGGATGCCGACGCACGCTGCGTCGTCTGCCAGGCGGTCGATCAAGTGACCTACGATTTCCTCTGTGATTGGCAATACCAGTTGGCCAAGAATCCGGCCGCGCAGCGCGCCTTCGCCGAAGCTGGCGGGTTCTGCTCGCTCCATACCCAGCAACTGGAGGAAGTCGCCTCGAAGCGCGGCCTGGCTGAGGGCTATGCCGTCCTGCTTGACCACTTCGCTCGCCAGCTCCGCGTACTCGCCACGCAGCCGGCACGAGAGGCGGTCAAGGGGCTAGACGCTTTGCTGCCCAACACCGCGCGCTGCCCAGCGTGTACTGTCGCTCGACAGGCAGCGGCGCGCCACCTTGGCCGAATTTCGGCCTCGCTCGCCGCAGCGGAGGCGGCCGCCGTGGACGGATCCGCCCGCACCCTCTGCCTGCTGCACCTACACGCCGCTGTGTACGAGGACTTGGGAGACCAGGCGACAGGCATACTCTTGAATGGGGCGGCTCGTCACATGGAGGTGACATCGTCCGCCTTGAACAGTTTCGCCCTCAAGATCGATGCACGACGCCGGGAGTTGCTGAGTCCGGAGGAAGAAGGCGCCAGCCATCACGCCATCATGCTGGTGGGGGGCGATCAACCGCGTCCATAGGCGCTGCGCGAGCAAGGAACGCAGCCGGGAGGTAAGATGGATGGGCGACAAGACTGCCGCGAGTGATGAGGCCCACTGGGCGGCGACCACCGCCCATCGCTTCGGCTGATGGCTTCTGCGTTGGGGATGATCTCCCCGTGCAGAAGCCTTTTTGCGTCAGCCGGACATGGAGGAGCAGCGCAAGTGCTCGATCAGCAAGACCAACAGAGCGCCACAGGCAGGGAAGCGGCAGAGGCGCGGCAATTGGCGGAGCAGGTGCGCCAGGCCATCGCCCAGGTGATAGTGGGCGCCGCCGCTACCATCGACCTCGCACTCGTGGCCCTGCTGGCCGAGGGTCATTTGCTCATCGAGGATGTGCCGGGTACCGGCAAGACCACCCTGCTGAAGACGCTCGCCGCCGCGCTCGGCGCCGCCTTCAGCCGCATCCAATGCACCCCTGATCTGTTGCCGTCAGACGTCACCGGCTTCAGCTTCTTTAACCAGAAGACGCAGTCCTTCGAGTTCCGGGCGGGACCCGTCTTTGCGCAGATCGTTCTGGTGGACGAGATCAACCGAGCCACCCCGCGCACCCAGGCAGCCTTCCTGGAGGCAATGGCGGAGGGACAGGTGAGCACGGAAGGCAGTCGGCGTCTCCTTCCCCGGCCGTTTCTCCTCCTGGCGACGCAAAACCCCATCGAGCTGGAGGGCACCTTTCCCCTGCCGGAGGCCCAGCTCGACCGCTTCCTGCTGCGAGCGCCGTTGGGGTACCCGACGCGCGAAGCGGAGCTGGAGATCGTGCGCCGGTTCGCCGGCGAACCGGTGGCACCGCCAACAGATGCGGTGGTGGATGCGGAGGGGATTGCGCGGATGCAGCGCGCCTGCCGCAGCGTGTACGCCAGCGACACCGTCGCCGGCTACGCCATCGACCTCGTGCGCGCCACCCGTGAGCATCGGGGATTGGCTTTTGGCGCCAGCCCCCGCGCCTCTGTGAACCTCGTGCGCGCCGCGCGAGCACGCGCTTTGCTTGACGGCCGCAGCTATGTGCTGCCCGACGACATCAAGGCGCTGGCGGGCCCGGTCCTGGCGCACCGGCTCGTCTTAGCCGACGAGAGCCGCTTGCGCCGTCTGACCGCTCCGGCCGTGCTGGACGAGGTCATCGCCGCCATCGCCCCGCCGGTCGAGCCCGTACCCGTCACGACGCCATGACCCAGCGACAAAGCGGGCTTGCTGCGCTCCTCCTCAGCCTGCTGTTGCTTGGCGGCGTGCTCCTGCGGCAAGCGGTATGGATCACGTTGGCGGTGGTGCTACTGCTGGCGGTGCTCCTGGCCGAAGTGTGGCGGCGCTGGTGTCTGACGAAGGTGACCTATCGGCGTCTCTTCAGCAGCCGTTACGTGCCGTTCGGCGAGGAGATTGAGTATGTTGTCGAAATCACCAACCGCAAGCTGCTGCCGCTGGTCTGGATCGAGACGGAGGATGAGTTGCCGGCCGTGCTCGCGCCGGTCCGCGGACGAGTGACTGTGTCTCACCGGCCGCACCGTTGCCTGCTCACCAATCTCCTGGCGCTACGGCCCTACGAAGAGGTGCGCCGGCACTATCGCCTCGCCTGCACCAGCCGCGGCGAACACGTGTTCGGCCCACTGACCCTGCGCTCCGGCGACATGTTCGGGCTGGTGAGCCGCGAAGCGGAAGAAGAGGGGACGGACCGCCTGGTCGTCTATCCACGCATCCTCCCGGTCCACGTGTCAGGCGTCGCGGCCCGGCGTCTGCTGGGTGACGACGTCGTGCATGCCTCGCTCTTCAGCGATCCCAGCCGCGTCGCCGGCGTCCGCGAGTACCTGCCGGGCGACAGCGTGCGGCAGATCCATTGGCCGGCGACCGCACGGGCCCAACGCCTCCAAATCAAGCGGTACGATCCGGTCGGTGTACGTCGCCTCTCCCTGTGCGTCGACATCGACACGAACCCGGAAGGCCGCTGGTGGGCCGGCTGCGATCCGGACCTGCAAGAGCTGGTCCTGATGGTGGCAGCATCGCTCGCCGAGTGGGCGGGCCAGCAAGGGGTCCCCGTGGGTCTGTATGGCAATGGCAAGCCCTACGGGGATATTACTGCTGTCCAACTCGCGCCGAGTGCGCAACCAGAGCGGCGGAGGCAGGTGCTGGAGCTGCTCGGCCGGTTGATGCCGTATCCCACCGGACCCGTCGCGCAGGCGCTGCAATCCGGCGCTATTCGCCGGCCCAGCGGCGCGACTGTGCTGCTCGTCACCGGCCTGCTCTACGCCAGCAAAGTCCATGCACTCGGCACTCTCGCTCGGTCCGGTCACAGCGTCGTCGCCGTCCTGGTCGGTGATACACAGGAGAGCGTCGGCACGCTGGACATTCCGCTGCTCCATCTCGCCGACCACCAGGTGCATTGGCGCGAGCAGAAAGTGGTGCGACTTGTCTAGCCGCCTCGCCGTCCCCTTCAGTCTGGCCGTGCTGGAGATCGCCTGGTTGACACCCTGGTCGTACCTCGCTGGGGATACCGCCACCGGCACGCCGCTCCTCCCGCCGCTGGTCATGTTCCTGATCCTGGTCGTCTCGGCGAGCCTCACGGCCCGGCTGGTCGACCAGAAGGAACTGTCGGAACGGGTACGCATGGCCCAGGTCGTTGCCGGCCTGCTCGTCTCGCTCGCCGCCACCTGGCTAGCTCCTGGGCCTGCGACCGGCTGGCCGGCCTCGCTGGTGAAGGAGGCGATTGCCATCCCAACCGGAGGCGTCTCGTTCCACCTGCTTGCCCTCCTCGGCGCTGGCGGGCTGTGGCAGCAAGGCACCCTGCTGGGCCGTGGCCGGCCGGGCGACCATGGCGTGGTCCCTCGGGTCAGCATTGGCGTTGCCGGGCTCGCCGCTGCAGCCGTCTTCGGCCGGTCGCCTGTCCCTTCACAGCAACAGGCGATGCTTCCATGGGCCGTGATCGTCTTCCTGTTTGCTGCGTTGTTGACGCTCACGCTGGCCGACCTGGAGGAGGTGCGCGCCGGCAGCCGCGACCGGCAAGCGCGGTCCCTCAGCCGCAGTTGGCTGGGGCTGGTTGTCGGGATGGCTTGTGGCTTGCTGGTCGTCGGCGTTGTGGTCGCCGGCCTCACTGACCGCCAGGGGCTGCGCGCACTCCAAGCCGGCGCTGACCTCCTCCTGCCGGTGGTGGATTTCCTGATAGTGGTCGTTGCTTTGCCGTTCGCGCTGGCTGCAGATCTGCTCTATCATCTCCTGCTCTTCTTCCGGCAGGGACAGCACTCCCAGCCTCCGCTGCAACCCGGCCAGTCTCCCTTCGCCAACCTGCAGCAGTCCGGGACGGCGTCGCCACCGCCGGCATGGCTCACCCATATGGTGGGCATCGTGATCGCGCTGGTCGCCTTGCTGGGCATCATCATGCTGCTGCGGGCCGCCTTACGGCGCTTCCACGGTTCAACGCCGGATGCGGACGTGCCGGAGGAGCGGCGGAGCGTTTGGTCGTGGGCAGATATCCTGGCACCCTTGCGGCGACAGCCCCATTCGGCAGTGGGGGTTGACGAGACGGTGGATGCCGTGCGCGCCGCCTATCGCCGCTTCCTCACGCTGGCCGCGTTCCACGGGCAGGCGCGCCAGTTCACGGAGACGCCGCTGGAATACCGTCAGCGGCTCCAACGTCAAAGCCTCGTCGACAGCGAAGCAATTGCGGCACTGACGGAACGCTACCAACGAGTGCGGTACGGGCCGGACGGCGCGACAGCGGACGACGCCGCTGCGGCCGAGGCAGCACTCGCACGATTGCAGCGCGGGCTCCAGACGCACAACAGGGCGGACGAACCGCCTGCGCTGTCGTGACGTACGCTTCTGACAGCGCAAGCCATGCAGCCGCTGTTACTGCCCCTCCCGGTATTGATCATGCCGGTGCATGGTATCATCGCCAGTAGTTAGGTGACACGGTGATGGACCCCACCGGCGGAACAGTACGTTCCGCAAACAGCGGCTTTCGCTAATGGCTCCTGAGTTGCTACCAGTGGTAGCGGCCCAGGAGCCATTTTTGTTGGGCGAGATCGCTCCGTAAAGAAGGAGGGACGTGGTGACAAGCGGACGAACCAGCCTCTACTTTGACTTGCTCGACGGCTTCAAGAAGCCTGGCTGCGGCATCTGTCGCTACGCCTTGCGCGCTGTGGAGCGCTTCTTCGACAGCCTCACCTACGAGAACACCAACGATCCCGGTATCCGCGACGGCGTTCGTGCGGCGCGCGGCTTCTGCAACCGGCATACCCTCCAGTACCTCAGCTTCGGCGACGAGCTCGGCTCCGCGCTGATCTACCGCGACCTCCTGCACACCGTCCTTCCCGCCATCAATGAGGCCAGGTCATCCGGCGTGGCCGCTATGGCGGGAGCGCTCACCGATCCGGACGGGCAGCGCGGCGCCGACCACGCCCTCAAGGCGCTGACGCCGACCGAACTCTGCCTGGCCTGCCAGCGACTGCAGCAGTCGGAGGAGCATTACCTGGCTACGTTCTTGCAGCACCTGGGGAACCAGGAATTTGCGGCTGCCTTCGAGCAGTCGTCCGGCCTCTGCACGGTCCACGCCAACCTGGCCCTGCAACGGAGCCGGGGGGGCCGTCGCGACCTCCTACGCCGGGTCCAGCAGCGCTGCTGGAGTGCACTACTGCAAGGGTTGCAGAGCGAGCAGGCGGAGGCGTCAGCGCTCCAATCGACGCTTGCTGTCGCTGTCGGTGGAAAGGGCCTTCGACCATGATCACCGAGCAGTTACAAGCGGCGGCGAGTTCGGCGAACCGGACCGAAGCCGTTGAAGAGGGCGCGCCGGAATGCCAGGTCTGCCGGGCAGCGGAGCAAGCCGTCCACACCTTGCTCACGCAGGCAACGAACCCATCCGCCCTCCAGGGCGACTTCAATTGGTTCGGCGTCTGTAATGCCCACGCCTGGCAGCTTGTCCGTCAGGCGGCACCGGTGCGAGCGATGATCGTGTCTCGCTTGCAGGCCGCCGCGCAAGGACTCGACGAAAGTGTACCTGTAGGAACCGGACGCTTTGGGCAGAGAAGAATTCCGGCAGTGCGCCCCGACCGGGAAGATTGTCCCTTCTGCATGGCCATGACGGTAGCGGCGGAGCAGGTGCTCGAGACCGCCTCCCCTACGCCGCCTTGCCTCTGCCTGCCGCATCTCTGCACGGCACTCGGCGGCACGCGCCGCCGTGAACACGTCCAGGCCCTGACGGAGATGGCGCTCACCCAGTTCATCACCCTGGAAGAGGAACTGAGCGAGCTGATTCGGAAGAGCGACTACCGCTTCCGCGGGGAGCCGCGCGGCCGGGAAGCGACCTCGTGGACGCGGGCGGCTCAACTCCTCGCCGGCGCGCCGGCCGTGCGCTGGTCCCTCCGGCGAGCGCCGGAGATCGAAGGCTGAGCGCCGGCTACGAGAGCGCGGCCAGGAAGGACGGTGAAGGATGCAGCCGCTCGTGCAGCGACGGGCAAAGACATCGCCAGCGGAGTAGGAGGTCTGCCACGACCGGCTTCTTCATCGGGCTTGGGATCATCTCCGGCCTCTTTGCCGGGATCATGGCCTACCTCATCACCTACGAGGAGTACCGCCAGCACTTCGTCGACACCCGTGCGGCAGTGGGACACTCGCTGCAGACGGCGCTGGTGACGGCAGGCTTCTTCTTCTTGCTGACGCTGGTCGCCGGCTATCTGCTGCAAGGCATGCCGTTATGACGCTGGAGTGGCGCTCCCAAATGGTACACGCTGTGGGCGTTGGGTTTTCATCACGGCTTGCTTCTAGGGGAACGACGCGCGCAGAAACTGCGGCGGTCGGCGAGCCTGACTGGCCTGTTCGAAGGCGTAGGCGAGTTGGAGCAGTTTCGGCTCGCTCCAGGCCGGCCCGACCAGCAACAAGCCAACCGGCAGCCCGAAGGCGAAGCCGGCAGGAATGCTGATGGCTGGGTAACCGGCTCGCGCTGCCGGACCCGAGCCGCCGCCGCGCCCGTGGTCGCCGTTGATCCAGTCGATCTTCCAGGGCGTGTCGGAAGACGGCATCACGAGGGCGTCAAGCTGGTGCTCGGCCAGTACGGCGTCCAGGCCGTCCTGGCGAGCCGCTGCCCAGTTCTTTTCGCGGGCAGCCAGGTAGGCCGGGGCATCCAGTCCGCCCACGGCTTGCGCCATCAGCAACAGTTCTTGCCCGAAGTAAGGCATCTCTTCCGCCGCATGTGCCTCGTTGAAGGCGATCAGGTCTTCCAGGCTATGTACCGGCAGGTCAGGGTGTACGCCGCCCAGGTAGGCGTTGAGGCCGGCCTTGTACTCGTGGAGCAGGACGCTCATCTCGGCTTCTCTGGTGTTCTCGGTCGCCACGGTCGGCAAGTTGGCCGGGTCCACCAGCGTCGCCCCCAGGTCGCACCAGACACGCAGGGCATCGTTGATCACCGCGTCGACCTTCTCGCTGTAGCCGAAAAAGCGTTCGCGCGGCACACCGATGCGCGCCCCGCGCGCGCCGTCAATGCTCAGAGAGCGCGGGTAGTCGGGCAGCGTGTGCCCGGCGCTGCGGGCGGTCGCAGCGTCGCGCGGGTCGATGCCGGCGATGGCGGCCAGCACGATGGCGGCGTCGGTGACGGTGCGGGCCAGCGGCCCGACGGTGTCCTGGCTGGCGCTGATCGGAATAACGCCGCGGCGGCTGGTCAGGCCCACCGTCGGCTTGACGCCGACCACGCCGTTGGCGGCTGCCGGCGAGATGATCGAGCCGTTGGTTTCCGTGCCCAGGCAGGCGGCGGCGTAGCTGGCCGCAGCGGCCACGCCGGAGCCGGAACTGGAGCCACCCGGCGTGCGATCCAGGGCGTAGGGGTTGCGACACTGCCCGCCGGCGCCGCTCCAGCCGCTGGACGAGCGCGTTGACCGGAAGTTAGCCCACTCGCTCATGTTGAGCTTGCCCAGCAGGATAGCGCCGGCCTGGCGCAACTGGTGTGCGACAAAGGCATCCTCGGCGGGATGCCAGCCGGCCAGCGCCAGCGACCCCGCCCGCGTCCCCATCGCATCTGCCGTATCAATGTTGTCTTTGAGCAGGATCGGGATGCCGTGGAGCGGCCCGCGTGGTCCCCGCTCGCGCCGCTCGCTGTCGAGCTGAGCGGCGATCTCGAAGGCCGCCGGGTTGGTCTCCAGGACGGCGCGCAGTTCCGGCCGCTGCCGATCCAGCGCCGCGATACGCTGCAGATAGAGGTCGACGAGTTGCTCCGACGTGAGATCACCCTGCTCCAGGCGCTGCTGCAGTTCCTGGATAGTCAGTTCGTTCAGTGGAAACTCGGCTGTGCTATCCACGTCATTCCCCCTTCCAGCAACGCCACGTTCCAGGTCGCGGACGGTGCGCTCAGGCAGTATCGCACAAGCGGGCGAACGAGGAACCTGGGCGTATGCAATACGCCCCTACAGGCGGCGTTCGTGTGCGCGCACAACAGTCCAACCAGGCGGCGTAGGGGCGTATTGCATACGCCCAGGTTCGGGACCTGCCGTTCAACGGAGTTCCGCAACGAAGGCATGTATCGTAGGGTACGCCGGCAGACGGACGATCGGGCACACTCCAGTGAGCGGGCGGCGGCGCCGAAACGTGCGTTACACGTTATCGCGCCGCCAGATACATGCTGCCCGCAATCAGCCCCGCCCCCGCCAGGAAGCCCCAGCCGAGCGGTTCGTCTAACAGCATCGCCCCGAGTACGCTGCCGACCAGGGGCTGTAAGAAGAGGTACAGCGAGCCTGTTGCCGCGTCGACGTATTCAAAGCCTTTGTTCCACAAATAGAAGGCCAGTGCCGTCGAGACGACGCCGACGTAGAGCACGCCGGCCCAGACGAGTGGCTGCGTCGGCAGAATGAAGCCGGCACTGTGCCACTGCCAGGCGGCGATGGGGGCGGTAAAGATTGCCCCGAAGGCGCTGCCCCACGTCGTGACGGTGAGCGCGGTATAGCGCTGTGTCAGGCGACGGCTCAGCACGGTGTACAGCGCCCAGGTGACCGCAGCGCCGAAGAGGAGCAGGTTGCCGATACGAACGTCGCTCCCCACGGTCACGCTGCCGCCGGCGCCGATCACCAGACAGACGCCAACGAAGGCCACCACAATCGCCGTGACCTTTACTGGTCGCAAGCGCTCGCCCAGCAGTTGCCAGGCGAAGATGGCGATGAAGGCCGGTGCGGCCGCGGTGATCAGGGAGCCGAGCGCCGCACCGCTGCGCGCGGTGCCCATGAACTGCAGGCCGATGGAGAACGTATACCCGACCAGGCCGACCAGCGCCAGCGCCGGGACGTCCGCCGGCAACACCCGCCAGTTCCGCCGCGCCAGCGCCACAGCGCCCAACACGGCGATGCTCAACAGCACCCGCAGTTCAAGCAATACCCAGGGCGGGATGCTGCCGAGAATGACCGCGCTGATCACGTACAGGCCGCCCCAAATGGCAGCCGCCGCCGACAGGCAGGCCGGACCGATGAGGCGTTGCACGGTCGCCGATCTGCTCAGTGATCCGTCCCTATCAGCCCTTCGCAGTGCCGCCGTTCATCTCGTCCAGCAGCCGCTTGGTGATCAAGCCGACAGCGGTGGCAGCGGCAACTTCGGTAGCTTTGGTCGCCAACTGCTCTAGCATCGTCCCCTTGCGCTCGATCACGATGGTGCCATCGCTCTTGGCCTTGGGGTCAGTGCGGTTGATCGTCAGGCGTAAATTCTTGGCTTGCTCGGCAACGTTCAGGGGCAGGCCCCCAAGCGTTTTGTCCAGCGTTTCCTGCAATTGCAGGAGGAACTGATTCGCCTCCGCCTTGCGTTTGGCGCTAGGCCGGATGAGCCAGTAGCCGTGCTTGAGCGCGCGACGCGGCCCTCCGGCGATCACAAAGCCGGCCGCCAGGGCAATGCCGGCGTAGAGCAGCGGCTGACGCCGTACGCGCGCCTGCCAGTCCAGCAGCTCCCGCACGGCGGCCTCTAGCTCGTTGAGGGTCGCCGTCATGTCACCGCGCGTTTTGGCTATGTTTTGCTGCGTTTGAGCTGCTTTTTCAGCCACTCCAAATCCTCTCTCAACGTCTGTATGGTGCGGACCGGCTTGGGAGATTGCATGCGTCGCACGCCGATCCAAGCAACGATACCGAAGACAATCGTGTAGATCAACCAGGTGATGATGAGGCCCAACCAGAGATGCCCTGTGAGGTAGCTGAAGAGGTCGACGACGAGCATGAACACGAAGACGAAGAGCGCCAGCAGCAACATCACCGCCGCGACGATCAGCATCGCCGCTGCCTTTACGTCGCGCAGGAGCTTGGCCAGCATCTCCTCTTTGGCGAGCTGGACCTCCTGACGAACCAGCGTCTTCGCTTCGTCGATCAGCGTGCGGCCCAGGCTGAAGATGCCGCGCTTCCCCGTGCGGGGGGAACGGTCGTCCATCATCGCTACACCAACCGCGCGATCAGGATGCCCAGCGCGAACGCCCCGCCCAGCAGGATCGCCGGCTTCTGCATGAGCAGCCGTTGCACGCGGCCCATCCCTTGCTGCGCCTTCACCGTCGCCACCGCTTTGGCACTGCCGGCCCCGGCCGAGACATTGCCGGCCACCTGGGCAGCGCCGGCCGAGACGTTGCCCGCCACCTGGGCAGCGCCGGCTGAAACGTTGCCAGCTACCTGGGCGGCGCCCGTCGCCAACTGGCCGGCGGCGTCGCTGGTCGCCCCGGCAGCCTGGCTGGCGGCCTGCGTGACGGTGGATGAGATAGCTATGCCGGTCTGCGTCACCTTGGCGGCGGCTGCGTCCTTGGCGGAACCGGCAGCCCCCGCCGCCGAAGCCACCGTGGCGGAGATAGCTGTACCCGTCTGCGCCACTTTCGTCGCAGCCACATCCTTCGCGCTGCCCGCCGCCTCCACGGCCGACGTCACCGCCGAGCCAGCCGCCGCAGTTGTTTGCGTCAGGCGGTCCCGAACCGCCCCCAGCGGACCGCCCGCGGTCGCCTCGCTGTCGGCAGTTCCGGTGTCAACCATCTCCCCGCCGTTGCTGCCCGTTGGCGGCGAACCCGGATTCGCAGCAGTGCTGCCACTGTCCATACACTCTCCCCGTCCCGTTATCGTCACGTCCCTGCCGTTCGGGACCGCCCTAGCTCCCGAAGACCTGATTGATTCGAGCCATGACTTCCTGCCGCGTGCCGGCCCCGCTGCGCGGCGCAATCATCAGGCCGGCGGCCACACCCAACAGTATCCAGATCAGCCCCTTCATCGCCATTTCTCCTGTTCTTCGCCCGGCTGGCGACCCATGCGCTCCAGGCGTCGGGACTACGTAGCAACCGACGTGCCAGTGTAACGCAGCAGGGTCAATTCTCACCACCTCGGCTCCGGCCACCGTGCAATCCTGGATTCTACCCGGCTGCGCCTCCGCGTGCTTTCGCGGCGGCGCTCACCTGCCCGTAAACGGGCAGGCTACGGTAACAAAGCACCGTAAACGGCGCTACGGGGTTGGTTCGCTCAAGCAATGTGGCACAGCCACCCACGGTTACACCCGTTCCCAGCGCGCTTCAGCGTGCTTCGTTATCATAGCCCGCTCGTTTACGGGCGGGCGCGGCCGCTCAACGCTGCTGCAATCCGCAATGTGCTACGCTGGCCCGGTCAATGGAGAGAGAGGCAAGCGCGTGCTCCCAACGGTCATCACCTATCACGTCGAACGGAACAACGAGGAACCTCCGGCGCAAGTGCTGGCGGCGGTGCTGGAGCAGGTGCGGCTCGCCGAGACGCTGGGCTACTTTGGCGCCTGGTTCGCCGAACACCACTTCGGTAGCCAACGCGGTGTGCTGCCCACGCCACTGCTGCTGGCGACGTATGTCAGTGCCCTGACGCAACGGCTTCGCGTGGGAACCTCGATCATTTGCCTGCCCCTCCACAATCCGGTCAACGTGGCGGAGGATGTCGCTGTCGTCGACCTCCTGAGCGGCGGACGCCTGGATATCGGCTTCGGCAGTGGCAGTTCGGCGGCTGACTTCCCCGTCTTCGGCAGCAACCAGACGGAACGCCATGCGCGCTTCGACGAGGCGCTGGACCTCCTGGGGCACTGCTGGAGTGGTGAACGCCTGGACTTTACCGGCCGCTTCTACCAGGCGCAGCAGGTGCGTTGTGTGCCAACACCGCAACAGGCCCCGGCCGACTTCGTCTGGCTGGCGGCATCCAGTGAACCGACGGCGACCCTCGCCGGGCGGCTTGGCTTCGGCCTCCAGCTGCCGCGCGGTCGCCCGGCTGCAGCGTATGTGCCGATCATCACTGCCTACCGCGAAGCCTGGGCCGCCGCCGGCCACGGCGCCGACCGCCGCCAGCGGGTGTCGATCGCCCGCTGCCTCTACGTCGGCGCCGACGACGCCGAGGCCCGCCGCACCGTGGAAGCCGCCACCCGCCGCTTCTCCCAGCATGGTCCTTTCGCCGTCCCCGGCGAGCCGCCGATTCAGGAGTTGCTGGACCGTCTTCATTTCTGCGTCGGCGGCCCGGAGACAGTGCTGGCCCACCTCCGCCACCTGCGCGACGTCACCGGCCTGACCCACCTCTCCATGCAGCCGACCTGGGAGAACCTACCCTCCGACGCCACCTGTGCG
This sequence comes from Chloroflexi bacterium UBA4733, assembly GCA_002404055.1. Next base: position 4,688 of record DHIZ01000398.1, on the reverse strand, counting down.
TCATTGCGGCGCTACGCGGAGTTGGTGGCGCCGGGGCTGTAGGTCAGATGTAGTACATCTCCTGGCTGCGCTCTGCCGACTGGCGGGCGGCGAGTTCGGCCAGCGTGGTGCCTTGCAGGACGCGCATGCTGGCGTCTTCCATGTTGCGCCAGATCTCCTGGATGGCACAGTTGGCGCCGAGTTGGCAGGTGTGATCGTCCTGCATGCAGCTCACGAAGGTGCTCGGTCCCTCCAGGGCCACCACGATTTCCGCCAGCGTCATCTGGTCCGGGCGACGAGCGAGCGTGTGCCCGCCGGATGGGCCGCGCACGCTGTGGACCAGTCCCGCCTTGCGCAGGGCCGTCAACAGTTGGTCAAGGTAGGGGTCGGAGATGCGCTGGCGCGCCGCGATGTTGGCGCTTTGCACGGTACCTTGACCGTAGTGCTCCGCCAGGTCAATCATGGCGCGCAAACCGTAATCGGCCCGCATTGAAACTCTCATGCGGTCACTCTACAGGAGTTGGCGGAAGTGTGCAAGGTAGTGACGCTTACCGCCGTCCCCGCCTGGCGCGACCGGCGGGGCGGCCCGTGCCGGCAGCGACGGGGGCATGGCTGATCGTGACCATGTTGCCGGCGCCGGCTGGAGCGCCGAGCGCCTGGGGCACGCCGTCAATCAGCTTGCGGGGGTCCAACGTCAGGCTATCGCCCTGCAGGTCGCGGCGCAGCTCTACGATCTGGTCGCGAAGGAGTGCCGCGCGCTCAAACTCCAGGCTCTTGGACGCCGTCTTCATCTGGCTTTCCAGGTCTTTGATCAGCCGCACCAACTCGTCCCTGGGAATCTCGCGCACGCCATCGGCGGTGTAAGTGGCCTTCTCCTCCGCCACTTTGCGCAAAGCGCTGCCGATGTCTTTGATCGCCTTGCGGATGCTCGCCGGTTCGATGCCGTGGGCCTCGTTGTAGGCCACCTGGATACGGCGGCGGCGGTAGGTCTCGTCGATCGCCCGTTGCATGGAGCCGGTGACGCGGTCGGCGTACATGATGACATGCCCGCTGAGGTGGCGGGCGGCGCGACCGATCGTCTGGATGAGCGAGCCTTCGGAGCGCAGGAAGCCTTCCTTGTCGGCGTCGAGGATGCAGACCAGCGATACCTCCGGCAGGTCCAACCCCTCGCGCAGCAGGTTGATGCCTACCACCACGTCGTAGACGCCGAGCCGCAAGTCGCGCAGAATCTCGATGCGCTCTAACGCCTGGATTTCGGAATGCAGATATTGGACCTTGATGCCCATCTCGTGCATGAAGTCGGCAAGGTCTTCCGACATTTTCTTGGTCAGGGTGGTGATCAAGACGCGCTCACCACTGGCGACGCGTTGCCGCACCTGCTCCAGCAGGTCGTCGATCTGTTTGTTGGTTGGCTTGACGGTGATGCTCGGATCGATCAGTCCGGTGGGCCGGATGATCTGCTGCACCACCTGCTGGCTGTGCTCCAGCTCGTAGGGGCCGGGCGTGGCGGAGACGTAGACGGCCTGGCGGATGTGCTCCTCAAACTCGGGGAAGGTGAGCGGACGGTTATCGAGCGCCGAGGGTAGCCGGAAGCCGTAGTCCACCAGCACGCCCTTGCGCGCCTGATCGCCGGCGAACATGCCGCGCACCTGGGGCAGACCGACGTGCGACTCGTCCATGAAGAGCAAGAAATCGTCGCTCAGGTAGTCCAGCAGGGTCCAGGGACGCTCGCCCGCTATGCGCCCTGCCAGGTGACGCGAGTAGTTCTCGATGCCGGTACAGAAGCCGAACTCGCGGATCATCTCCAGGTCGAAGTTGGTGCGCTGTTTGAGGCGCGCCGCCTCCAGAATCTTGCCCTCGCGGTCCAGTTCGGCCAGGCGCTGCTCCAGTTCCTCTTCGATCGTGACGACCGCCCGCTGCTGCTTCTCTTTGGTCGTGACAAAGTGGCTGGCCGGGTAGATGTCGATCGAGACGCGCTCGGCCAGGATCTCGCCCGTCAGCGGGTCCAGCTCCACGATGCGCTCGATCTCATCGCCGAAGAACTCGATGCGCACGGCGATGTCTTCGTAGGACGGGAACACTTCCAGCACGTCGCCGCGCACGCGGAACTTACCGCGCGTCAGCGTCATGTCGTTGCGTTCGTACTGGATGTCGGTCAGGTGGCGCAGCACCTTGTCGCGCCGCCGAAACTCGCCCTTCTTGAGGGAGACGATGACCTGGTTGTAGTCTTCCGGTGAACCCAGACCGTAGATGCAGGAGACGCTGGCGACGATCACCACGTCGCGCCGCGTAAAGAGGGAGTGGGTGGCGGCGTGGCGCAGCTTCTCGATCTCGTCGTTGATCGAGGAGTCCTTCTCGATATAGGTGTCGCTACGGGCGATGTAGGCTTCCGGCTGGTAGTAGTC
>DHIZ01000398.1:0-2194 GCA_002404055.1 Chloroflexi bacterium UBA4733 | reverse complement strand
GAAGTACTCGACGGCGTTGTTGGGAAAGAACTCCTTGAACTCGGAACACAACTGAGCCGCCAGCGTCTTGTTCGGGGCCATGACCAGGGCCGGACGCTGCAACTGCTCAATGACCTTGGCGACCGTGAAGGTCTTGCCGGTGCCGGTTGCCCCCAGCAGGGTCTGGTGCCGGTAACCGGCCCGCAGCCCGCTGACCAACTGCTCAATCGCCAGCGGTTGATCGCCGGTTGGCTCAAAGGGGGCGACCACTTTCAAGTCGGGCATGGGGTGGCACTCCGGCACAGCGGCTAGAACAGGTGTCCAAAAACTTGTCAGAATTGTACCACCCGGCGGCTGTTATCCGCCCGATTCGCGCTCCAGAGGGGCGGGCGCGGTCGGCAGGATCTCCACCAGTCCCACCGGCATTGCCACGAAATAGCCCTCGCGATCCAGCACACGGGCGGTGTCGGCGGCGTAGCAGCGCAGGCCGGCGGCCGCCAGTGCGTCGCGCATGTAGCAGACAGCATCGGGGCGGCCGCCCACGATAGCGCCGGCGTACCCCTCGGCCACCACCCGGCGCACAGCATCCACTGCCTGACGGCAAATCTCTTCGGGAGCCAATCCGACCGGCAACAGCACGCCGCTCGGCTCCGGCTCCACGTCGTACCCCTGCGCCTGGTACTGCTCCAGATACGGCCGGTGGTCAATCAGCGTCAGATTGGCGAGGCGCAAGGCGCCGGCGTTTGAATCCATGGGTCCTCCTGTGTGCTCTCCATGCATTAGCGGTGCCGTGTGCTGGCCCACCCTACGGTAAACCGTAGGGCTACGATCACCAAGCCTGCTGAAGCAGGCTGGAACACGCTCCCGGCGCCGTGCAGCCTGCTTTGGTAGGGAGGTCCCATACATTATTCTACGACCTGACGACTTCTCAACGTAGTAGACGCATCATGCCGGCGCGCGGCAGATTCCCTGGGTAGTCCCTTTGGGGACGTTATTGGATAACGGAGCGACGTGCGGAATGGGGTACGGATGCAGCGCCCGGTACGGTGGCGATGGCCGGTCGCCGGCATCTTGGTCCTCGTGCTCGTGACGGCGGGCTGCGGCCGTGCCCAGCAAGCCGCCGGGGCAACGCCGCCGCCGACACCAACCGCACGGCCTGTCGTCGTAACCGCGCCGCCATCACCGACCCGCTCGGCAGGGGTCGTGATCCTCGCTCCCACGCCGACTGCCATCGCCCCGCGTCCCGCCGCGCGGCCAGTCGCACCGCCAACGGTGGCGCCGACCGTTCTGCCACCCACGCCGACGCCCCCGATCGTGGCCACCAGTTCCAGCGCTCAGACCGCCAGCGTTACCTACCTGCCGCCCTCGGCCGCCCTCACGGCCGGCGCCATCTTCATGCTGACACCCCATCCGACACCTACGGCGTCACCGGTGCCGACCGCAACGGTCGTCGGCGCTCAGGTCTCCTTCGCCACAGTCCAGCAACTCCTCACCGGCTACTGTTCCGGCTGCCATCCGCCCAATCAGGGCATGAACCTCCTGGCCGGGCAGGTCTACGCCAACATCGTGAACGTACGCAGCCAGGAAGATCCCGCGCTGATGCGCGTCCGCCCCGGCGACCCGGCCAGCAGTTACCTCTACCTGAAAGTGAGCGAAAGCCGCCCACCAGTCGGTGGCCAGATGCCCTTGGAAGGCAGCCCGCTCACCAACGACCAACTGACTACGTTGCGCGTTTGGATACAGCAGGGGGCGACGGGGCAGTGAGTTCGAAGGCCACCTCGAGGCTTGAATCTGTCCTGCAATCCGGCACACTCGCCGGTAGGCCACCCTACGATAAACGAATTTGTTGGCGAACTCACCAGCCGGCGCTTCGTCGCGGGCCGGCTGCCGCTAAAGCAGCTACGATCGAGAAGCCCCCTCAACGGGGCTGGAGACGGTGCGGGGCCAGTCGCAGCACAGGTCCAGCCTGCTCAAGGCCCGGCACGGCTGCCGACCATTGGCATCGGACACACTACTCGCGTGTCCGCTTTTATGGGGACGAACAGGCCGAACGGGCAGAACCAGGACAGGGTTGCAACCGCGCAGCAAACGACCACTCAACTGTCCTGGCACCGAGCCAGCGGCGCAGGTCCTACTGGAAGTAGCCGACAACATTGACGATGCCATCGTCGGCGCACGAGGTGCAGACAGCCCCTAAGCATGTGGCCATAACTTT
>DHIZ01000112.1:16016-60784 GCA_002404055.1 Chloroflexi bacterium UBA4733 | reverse complement strand
TATGATTTCTGAAAGCCCTCTAAGTGGGCATCCGACGATCCGTGGACGCAGGATACCTGCCAAGAAGGTGGCGCTTCTGGCGGAGACTGAGACAGGGAGGAAGATACTCGGCGCAGATTATGATCTGTCTCCCGCCGAGATAGAGGATGCCGTGCAGTGGCTGACGGCTGTACGAGAGTACGCTCCGGCCGCGTGATCCTCCGAGCAAAACCGCCGGCACACGGCGATGCCTAGGCTCCTGATCATTGACGAGAGCCTCAGCCACAGAATAGCGACGGAACTGCAACAGCGGGGAAGGACTGCGTAAGCAATCAACCGACTCGGCCTGCGGGGATTCGATGATGTCCCTTTGCTTCGAGCTTTAGCGAGTAAGCACCCCGACGCAGTACTCGTGACGGACGATGACGACATGCCAGCGGAGCATCGTGATATTCTGCGCCAAACCAACTACACTCTTGCCATTATCTCCCCGAAAAAAGGCACTGGGTACGAGAAAGACCAATGGGAGCGCGACATCATCCACAAATGGGCACACAAGATGGAAGCACAAGAACCTGGGTCGATTCGGCGTTACTCGCTAAATGGGAGTCGGCAATGGCGGCTCCGGCGTCGTCCTAGCAAGAGAACTGCCGCGCCGAAATGACTGCGGTACCGGCTCGCAGAAGGAGCACACGGACACGCAAAGGAGAACCAACACCGCGATCGGCGCGATGAGCGACGGATTCGCTGGCACGGCGCTGCGATGCCCTGGCCAGGTTCACGGCATCGCAACGCCCACGTGAGCATCGACCCGATTGCTGCTCGGGCATCGCGCGCTCGCCGTGCGTCCACCTGGCAGGCACGCCATTCACTCTACCCCACCAAGCCATGTGATGAAATAGCCCTGGGTGCACCCCACCCAGAGAACGTTCACCGATGTCGTAGCGCAACGTGCTACACTAACAAATATGCTACTTGTTTGACGTCTGGTCTGGGACTCCTGGAACGTCGCCCACATTGCCCGCCATGGAGTACTCCCTGAGGAGGTAGAGCACGTCTGTCAGAGCGATCCTGTCGTTCAGGCGGGCAAAAAGGGACGCTTGCTCGTGTTCGGCCCAACTCCTGACGGACGTGTACTTGCTGTCGTGTTGGACGGCGAGCCGGAAACGGGGACCTATTACCCCGTGACTGCCCGTCTTGCCAGTCGACGAGAGCGGGCAATATTCGCGAAGGAACGGGAAGGTGAGACGCTATGACCCAAGAGGTGCATCAAAGCAGGATTCCCGAGTTCAACAGCCGGGAAGAGGAAGCCGCGTGGTTTGATACTCACGATCTAGCCGACTATCAGGACGAGTTCACAACCGTCAAGGCGCGCTTTGCCAAGAACCTCTCCGAGGGTCTCCACATCCGGCTGGACCCCGACTCCTTAACCAGGTTGCGGGAGACGGCTCACCTGCAGGGCATCGGCCCGACCACCCTGGCCCGGATGTGGATCCTGGAGCACTTGCGCGCTCGTCCTGGGGAGCGCTGAAGGCAACATCCCCCCAAACAATCCATAACATCTACTTACCAACTTCAAGCAGTCGCCCAACCAGAGACACGGGGACTGGTCTTTAGACTTGTGGGCGTCGTCGATCGGGCGTCAGACGGCGTGTCATTATCTCTAAACCGAAGCCACGGTGGAAACTACATAGCAAGCGTGCGGCGGTTACGTGTGTAACGCGAGGAGCGTACTGCGTCCCGTCTGCGGGTTTCATCGCGCCTTCACTTTAGGCCGACGCTGACCGACTGAACGGTTCACCCGCGCTCGCTATCGCGTGCGATTTACCCTGCCGCAGTTGAGGCAGCGCCAGACCGCGCCTGCCAGCCACACGATAGCCAATCGTGTACTTGATCGTGCTCCCGCAATGCTTACATTGTCTGGAGTCGTTGTTTGCTTCTATATTCGGCTCATGCACAGTTGCCATAAGTGGAGCCAAGGTGCTCTTGTTACGGGAGTTTCACTGGAACATCGTTTCCACCTGTCAGATGCAGCATCAGGCCGGTGGCATCCTTGCTTACGTCGAATGTCACTGACAGCTTGACATTTCCACCTGGCACGATCTCAGAGCCGTCGTAGTTGTCGGAACTGCCGTCTGCATGGACTTGACGGACCGAGAAATCGGTGGTGTAGGTCCGGCCCTTCGCATCGGTCAGCTTGAAGTCACTCCCCGACACCGACGCGCTCTGCTTCTGGTTGTTGGTCAGCGTGAAGAAAATTGTGACGTACTGCCCGGTAGGAGTGAGCGTCCGGCTTTGTCCATAGTCATTTGCAACGAGGGCACCTTGGGTCCCAACTTTAGCTCCGCTGAACGTCACCGTCCACGTCTGGGGTTGCGCTACTGCTGCCGAAGCAGTACTAAGGTTGGCCTGTTTGAGTAAAGGAGCGGTATCGGTTCCTTGTGGGGCTATAACCACGGCCCACTCCTCGCAACTGGCAATCACATGTACGTAGTACTGGCCGTTCTTCACGTTGTATGCTTGCGTTTCTCCGGTTGTTGAGTTTGCTCCGCTTGCAGCACTGTGACCGAAAATCTCGGTAACGCCATTGTTTGAACCCCGCAGTAATGCGTCGAAAAAGCAACCCGTCGTGGAGCTTCGACTTGCAAGCCAACCGATGGCGTAGTTTCCACCAACCAACTCAAAAGGCTTGGTGGACAGGTCCTGACTACCTATTAATGTAATCGGTTGCTCCTTCGGAAGCGGGGTCACAGTCGGTGGAATAGCTGTGGCAGTTGCCGGAACCTCCGTTGGTGGAACAGGGGTAGCGGACGCTGGAATTGCCGTAGGTGGAATAGCTGTAGCGGACGCTGGAATTGCCGTTGGTGGAATAGCTGTAGCGGACGCTGGTACCGCTGCTGGCGTAGGAGTGCTTGCAGGCAAGCTCGTCGGTACCGACGTTGATGTGGCCTCAGCAAAGCTCGCAGTTGATGCGGTTGACGTGGACACGCTTGCCGTTGCCAGGGTGCGACTGGATGGCGTGGTGGCCGCTCCAACGATGAAAAGGAGCACGCCACCCCCAAGCAGTGCCGCTGCGTACTTGCGGTTTGGTATATGGAGCCGGCGGCTTCCACCTTTGATGAGGAGGACGAGAGCGACCAACATTACGAGCAGGCTGACCAAAATAAACAGAGCGCTCAAAGAGTAATTCCCTTCTAGGGTCGATGCCCACACAGCGTGGGCCGCCACCTTATTGTACTCTCTATTGTTACTCATCGTCTATCGCCAAGTGGCCCATTTGTCCTCAACATTGGGATCGTGATTGACGAAGCCCTGCTCAAACAACAGTTCGGCAGACGTGTGAAAGAATTGCGGGCTGAAAAGGGTTGGAGCCAGGAGCGGCTGGCGGAAGAGGCCGACCTGCACCGGACCTACGTGGCGCAAGTCGAGGTCGGCCTCCGCAATCTGTCCCTCATCAGCATCGTCCGTTTGGCATGGGCGCTGGGTGTGCCGACTGGCGTGCTCTTTGCGCAGATTGACCAGGACCAGGCGACGCTTAAGAAAGCAGTGCCACCGGCCAGCATTATGGTAAGGTAAGGCAGGGAGGTCTTTTTGGGCAGCCTGCTCGCTGGCCGGTGAAATACGACTTCCAGACCTATTGAGAGTGGCACGAGGGTACCGGCCCGTTGACTGCCCAGCAACCTGGCTCGCCGTAGCCGAGGTGCTTCATCCGGCCCCGCCCAGCAAGACGAGGAAGATAGGAGAGGACTACAATGCTGCTGTCTCGCCGCACCGCCTTTGAACATTGCCAAGCCATCATTCGCTCGCTTGCTAGCAACAGCATAGGTCAGTCACATTGGCCGGTCTATTGCCGTTGTAGGGGCACTACCGGCCCATTCTGGCCTTTTTTCTGCCGATGGCGTCCCGTTCAATCTAACGAGTGCGGTTGACGCTACCACAATTCAGACATCGCCAAATTTGGCCGCCCATTGAACCACCGACGACGTACTTGTGTTGATCCTTACAGTTGAAGCATCTTCGTGCATCAACTATTGGATTTGGTGTTGGTTTCAGTAAGTTGACGTATCTTGACATTGTTTCATCATCATCAGCGTAATCTTGTGGAGTCTTTAGTGCCATTTATATTTATTTCCTTGTGTGTTACATAAGTATAGTATACTTTCATATCCTACCGTAGTATACCATTGTCCTCCCAGCTTCTATGCAAGGCTATTGGTACGGTTTTTCAGCTTGCATCGGGCGCGGGTGTCGTCGTCTTTGTATATAAACTCACACGCCCTTGTGGAGTATCTTTATAGTGTAAACTCGCAGCTACCATGTTGTTTGGTACGGTTTTACCGTAGTTCGTGATATACGAGTTTGGAGCGGGGGCTGTTGGGCTATCGGTAGCTGGAGCCTCTTTTGTCCCTACGGCTGGCGGGCCAAAGCCAATACCACCGTAAATAGGAAATCCAGTGTATCGTGCTTTTACTGATTTGTCTTTACCGACAAGAGCCGCACGACGACGTACTTCAGTGACAACTGAATCTTGTAGTGTTTTTGTCACTTTTTAGTACCTTCATCATTTACATCATGGATGTAGCTTATTCATTGGGGATAAGTACTGTACCACCTTTTGCCTTTATATCAGCCTCTTCTTTTATGAGTTGTGCTCGCAATGCTGCAAGTTCTGGGGTATCGGGTATTGCGGGCTTCCTATTTAAACCAGTCTCTACTAACAACCGTATTACATCATCTGAATGAATCATTATTTACCCTTTGCTACAAAGTCATTCCAAGCGGATGGTAGTCTCGTGCTTGATCGGGCGAGTAAAATGCAGCAGGACACATCACACACACACGTACTACTGTGTTGGTACACTGGGCAAGGGAGTAATGCCTAAACTCCTTGATAGTACATTGATTTGCTTGCTATTCAATGGTGTAGAGTCAGTAGAGCCTCCTATTCCCATAATGTAAGACATAATTGTACTATCCTCTACCCATTTCTTTGTTGGTACGTCCCACCGGAAATAGTACAGTTCCTTGTTTACATGTTTGGCAATAAGTAGTGTTACCGGCTTACCATCATGGTCTAATGAAAAGTATTGTGTCTTATCCATAGTAAATTATCCTCCACTCATATCCTTTTCTTAATTGGTTGGTATTCTCTACCGTGTATATTTTTTGCAATTGCTGATTGCAGACGGTTCAATGAAAGTGCCGCAATAGAAGATACTGGTTGTCCTACTAATTTCTCCATTTGTTTCATCAAGTGGGTATCGAACTCACTGAATTCTTGACTGTCTTCATTTTGTCGGTACAGTATACGTGCAACTGCCTGTACTTTTTCCGCAGCTTCCATAGTATTACCTAATGAAGCTAATCGGTAGGCACCGGCAACTTCACGCTCTAATACTACCGGACTTATTGGTTCATCAACAACCTCAGTGTTTATCTCACTGCTTTTACTCGTTGTTAGTGGTTGATCATCGTCGTCTTCTTCGGTGTCGTCGTCCTGACTACTGTTTTCCTGACTCTTCTCGTATCTTTCAACAAGGTTATCCGGGCCTGGATCAAAGATATACGAAAATACTAGCGGTACTGGTAGTTTCTGGTCTTGCTCAAATTGAATACCTCGATCTCCCTTATACGGCTTTCTATGGTCTACTTGTGACATTATTATTTCATCGGGAATTACGGCGGGATACGCCTCGCAGTTTAATTTTGTCGCGTCAGGATCACGGTTGAAGCGCGCACACGACATGCACATCGGAGCCATAATTGCAGTCATTTGCACCTTCTCTGACTTGAGACGACAAGGTCGGCAGCACCTGTAGCGGCAACTATCGCAGCGAAAGGCAGCGGCTTATACAACTGCCTCACAATGACTCTCCAGCTACCGGCGGGGCCTCGACTGTCGTCGCAGCCTGCTGTTTTTGTCGCTCCCTATAGGCGCGTACCGCACAGGTTCCACCACAATACTTGCGCCTTGGGCCGCCAACAAAAAGTTTACCACAGACAGTACACGTGCCAGAGCGTTTGCCGCGTGGGTGTCGAGCGACCCATTGAGCAAAGCGGCTGGCCTCTTCAGGCGTGATATTTTCCACAGTGGCACCCCCTTTCCCAACGGCCAGTAAAGCCGTATACGCTCGTCTTCGTAATGATTAGCTGGTAAACTATACCTGATGGACAATCGTAGGTGGGGCGTGGCCGTGATGACAGCAGCGGATAGCACCTGCAAGCACACCCGGGCCGACGGCAGCCGTTGCGGTTCCCACATCGTCATGCCCAGCGGCTATTGCCACGTCCATAACCCGGACAGCCGGGCGACGCTCCGCGACGTGAGCGCCAAAGGTTGCAGAGGCAAGGCGACGACGGCCCGCACGGCAAAGCTAATTCCGTCGACGCTCCGGCCCGTCCTCGATGTCCTGCTGGCCGCACTGCCGAAGATCGAAAACGGCAGCCTTGACCCACGTCAAGCGTCGGCCCTGGAAGCCCAGCCGACTGGCCCGGTGGGCGCATGATGCGGCTGGATGCGCGCGTGGCCCGGTTAGAGCAACGGCCGCGCCCGCCGTGTCTCGATTGTCCGCCGCCGCTGCTGCGCTGGGCGCACCTGCTGACCGACGCCGACCTCGCCGTCCGCTGTGTCACGTGTGGGCGACCGCGTGACGTGTACGCCGGCAACGTCACGGCGACCGGGCAATACTCCCGGCGAGTGACCCCGTGACAATCGCCCGCCGTCTCGCCGTCCTGGAGCAGCGCATCCTGCCGCCGCCAGCAGCACCGGCTCGTGAGCCGTTCGACTGGGACGGCTACGCCGCCTGGTGCGAGCGGATGCAGGCCTTGTCGCCGGAGGAGCTGGCCGCCCATCTGTGCCGCTGAACTGGCGGCTGTGCCTGGCCGGAGTGGCCGGCGTTCGACTGGCCGGGCTACACCCGCGTCTACTTCGAGATGCTGGCCGGCAGCCCGCCGACCTGGCGTGAGCTGGTGGATGCGGCTGGGCTGGTATTCGTCAAGGAATAAGCCGAAGCGCTGTCGCACCCACCAGATGCCCGCCAGCACAACAGGAACCCGGCAGAATGGAGTCAGGATGCCCCTACAACGGCCGTTCGGCAATCAGACAGGAAAGGCCCCCGTTACGCGTAGCCCGGCAAGTGCTGTTCGGCCAGCAGCCGGGCGATGGCGTCCCGCTCGGGCAGGTCGTCCAGGCGGACGCCGCGGCTGACGGCGAGTAGTTCCACACCGACCGCTTGGGTTCCTACGTAGTCAATGAGCCGATGGTCGTCCAGCGCCATCGTGCGTTCGACCTGGGCAACATCGCGCAAAGCGACGTAGGCTGCGTCGGCCTCGGGATCATAGTCAAGGCGCATGCGGAACGTTCCCTTCATTGCACGACGTAGCCGGTAATCTCCCGTGGCGGCTGCGACCCTGCCGCGATGACCACCCGCAGGCGACGGCCGGCAATGTCCGCCGCGTAGACAGCGTTGCCGTCACGATCAGTGTAGCGGGTGTGGTAGTCGCTGAGCGTGGTGGACACGTCCGATTCCGAGATGGCGCGCTGACGCATCCGCAGGCGCGCGTGTGCGATAAAGACTGGTTGATCCATTAGCTGCCGGGTACCCGCTTGCGGGTGTTGCCGTTCGGCATCTTCGAGCGTAAGGTGCTCATCGGCCAATGCCCTTACGCCTGAAGTCTCTGGTTCTTTTCTTGACGCTCCCGACGCCGGCTGACCGTGCCAAAGACGAATGTTCCGGCAAGTTCGGTCAAGGTAGCGCCACCAAGAACGCCGCCGACCGCATCGTGCCCGTGTTGCTGGATTGGCTTCTCGCCGTCAGGCACGCTCGTTATCAGTACCTGCTTCGGGCGGAAAGCCTACCCCTTGGGCGCAAGCGAAGAATGCCGCAGAGAGGTCTTCTCCCACTTGCCGCCAGTCTGACCGAATAGCGTGCATGTCCGCAAGTTCGCCGCTCGGTGACGTGTTGTATTCCTCAAGCGTCGCGCCAATATCCGTGACACGCGCTAATCCTTCAAGGAAAGACGGTTGGGCGAAAAGTAAATCCGAATAGCGCCCCACGTGTGCTCCCTACATTGTGGTCACCCCGCAAGGGTTTGCCGTGTAGGTACCTTACCGCCCCCCGATCGAGAAATCAATAGGCAGGCTAACCCTCGCACTGCTTGGCGCGGCGACGTGCAAAAGAATCTGGCCGACCTTCGGCAGAAGGCGGAGCAAGGGACGCTGACCGAGAACGCGATTGACCGCATGACCGTGGCCGACTTCTTCACCCGTTGGTCGGCAGCCGCAGCCGGGACAGTACGCGCCACAACCTGGAAGAGCTACGCCGACCTGATCCGCCGCTTCATCGTGCCGGACCTGGGACGCAAGCTGTTGGTCGGCGTGCGTCCTGACGACATCCAACGGTTGTATGCGACCTGTACTGCCAAGGGACTGGCGCCGGGCAGCATCCGCCGGCTACACGCCGTGGTACATCGCGCCCTCAAGGATGCTGTGCGCTGGGGCTTCCTGGCGCGCAACGTGGCGTGCTGCTATTCGTCAAGGAATAGCGGTCGGGCTTCGATGGTTATGCCACGGTCCCCCTCCGGGAGCTAGCGCGGCCTGCGTCGCCAGCCACGGACGCTGACTCGCCAGAAAAAGTGTCCGGTGCGACCTGATCCGCCACCGCCCATGCGCGCGTCTGCTCGATCGCTTCCTGGGCGTGGCGCTCTGCAGCCTCCCGGCTAGAGTCGCCTCCGCCAATGACGTGCAAGCTGGGCACACGGAAGTACCAGGAATCACTCTCCGCGTCATACTTGACGTCCAGGTCGGCCGGTTGAAAGTACCCCATGGTGTCCTCTCTCTGCCTTGCTCCTACAGTTTGCGAAGTTGGTCAAGGGTGTAGCCGAAGTCTTGAGCGACATCGCGCAATTGGCTATTGCCAAGGTCGGCGCCGTCGTGGAATGACCACGTGTGCTGATGTTTGGCCTTGCTCAGCTTGCGATGCGACGCCGTCCGATGGATCTCGACCCAGCCGTCGCGCTTGAGCGCGGCCAACACTTCACGCGCCTTCGCCATGGTCGTTCGCTTCCTTGCCCCTGAGCCGTCGGCTGGCGAACTGAAACCGCATTGGGCTACCCGTTGGCGTACAAGGCGACAGAACCCCGCTCCAAGCACTCGCGGCGGGGGCAGGTAGCAGTGGTGGACCTGAGCGGGCTCGAACCGCTGACCTCTACAATGCGAATGTAGCGCTCTCCCAGCTGAGCTACAGGCCCATTCGGACAGCCGTAGTGTACCACGGCGCCGCCACGCTGGACCGCGCTAACTGAGCGGGTCGGTTGATGAGGGACCGATAGCTGCACTGTCCCCGGCCATAGGCGCCTCGGCCGGCAAGCTAGCGCTTTGCCGAACGCTGTGGAAGGCGAGCCAGAGGCCCGGCGGTATCCACAGCCAGAGCGTCATGATTCGCGCCAGCAGGGCAGCGGCCAGCGCCGTGGCGCCGTCACCACCGAGGCCAATCACCGTCGCCACTAAGGACGCTTCCACCGCTCCGACACCGGCCGGCAGCAGCGAGAGGCCACCGACTAGGCCCGCCAGCCCCCAGGCCATGGCCGCGCCGGGCAGGGACACGCTGAGTCCAACGGCCCGCGTTGCTGTGAAGAAGAGGGTCGCATCAAAGCAGCGGGCAAGAGCGGCGCAAGCGAGTGCTGGTATCAGGGCGCGGGCGCCGGCCACCGTGAGGAGGCCGCGCAAGGCTCCATCAAGGCGACCCCTGGCAGGCCCGAACGTATTGCCGCGTCGCCGCTGAGTGATAAAGCGCAGCAGCAGCGCCAGCGCCGCCAGGCAGGGCAGTACAGCAATTGTCACCAGCGATCCGAGGCCAACTTTGTGCAACTGCAGGTGCCCAAAAAGCGCGCCAACGATCGCCAAACCTAGAAATCCAGCAGCTTCTGTCGCTCGCTCCACCGGGAAGATGCTGAAGCTCTCCACCTCCGCCACACCCATGCGCTCACGCAACAACGAGAATTTCAAGAACTCACCGACGCGGCCGGGCGTCAGCCCCATCGCAAAACCGGCCATATAGATACTCAGGCTGACCGGCATCGACAGTTGCGGGGCCAGGCGGCGCACCAGCACGTGCCAGCGCGCGAAGCGTGCTCCGTAGCTGCCTACACCCAGAGCTACCATCAACGGCAGCAGGGGCACGACGCTACCGGACCATTCGATGCCGTGCCCCATGCGCCAGGACAAATAGAGGCCGATTGCCAGCAATGCAGTGGCAAGCACGGTGATCAACGGCACCACCGTGCGCATCGTGCGGCTCAGGCCGCCCGATGGGGTGCCGACCTGGCCGACGGTACCCCCCTGAACATTGCTGGAGTCGGCCTGCACAACCTCGGTCACCCTCACGAGGAGACCTTCACCGCCTTCATCCAGGCCGCCAGTTGACTCGTCAACTGGACGCCAACGTCCGTGTTCGCCGTGAGGACATCCTTCGTCTCGCCCATGTCGTGCAGCATGTCGTACAGGCGGCGCTGTCCGCTGGCATTGTTCTGGATCAGCTTCCATCGGGGTGTCGAGATGGACGTAAACACAAAGTCGGGCATGGAAGCGAAGGCCAGACGCTGCTGACCATTGTCTGCGCCGGAGAGCAATCCCACGGCGCTGGCGCCTTCCGATTGCTGCGGGACGGGCTGTCCGGCCAGTTCCAGCAGCGTCGGGAAGAGGTCAATCGCCTGCGTCGGGACGTTGATGACGGTTCCAGCCTTCACTGCCGGCGGGTAGCGAAGCAGCAACGGCACCCGACCTTCGGCATTGTACAGGCTCTTCGGGTGAAAGATATTGCCGTCCTCTTCGAACTGCGTGTGCTCTGCGAAGCTTTCGCCGTGATCGCCAGTGATAGCGACAATGGTGTTTTGGCTCAAACCCTGTTGATCAAGTGCGGCAAACAGACGGGCGATCTGGCTGTCCAGGTAGGAAATTTCCCCCTGGTAGAGAGAGACCAGTCGTTGGAGGTCGGCTCCCGCCGGGTGTAATTTCCCCGCCAAGATTGCATCGATCGTGGCAATGTCGCCGGTCAATGTGCCGCGATAGCTGGCGTCGTAGAGCGAGGCGTAGGCGCCCGGCGGCTCGTAGGGGTAGTGGGGATCAAAGTAGTGCAGCCACAGAAAGAAGGGCTTCTTGCCGAAGGCGTTGAGCTGCGCGATGGCGCTGTCCGTCGTCTGATCGCCACGTCCCTTGCTGGTACTCTCAACCTGGGCGTTGAGCCCGCTCAGCGTGCTGAACTCCTTCGGAACTGCCAGATACTGCTCCGCCACCCGGTAGTTCGCCGCTGCCTGTTTGATGAGCGGGTTGGAGAGCAGACCCGGCTTGTTCAGCGTCAGGTCCTGATAGACCTGAAAGCCGCGTTGAAAATTGCTGTACTGCGGATCAAAGCTCATCCAGCTATACAACCCGGCAGTGGCATAGCCGGCCCGGCTGAACACCGTCGCCAGCGTATCCAGGTTGTTCGGCAGTTTGTCGACCATGTGGATGCGTACGCCGCTGCTGGAGGGGTACATCCCTGTGAACATGCTGCAGTGGGAGGGGTTTGTCTGCGGTTCCTGAACGAGGTGCATGCCGAAGCGCGCGCCTTGCGCGGCGAAGGCGTCTAGTGCCGGCGTCTTGACAAAGGGATGACCGTAGCAGCCCAACTGGTCGGCGCGCAACGTGTCGATGGTGATGAGCAGCACGTTGGGCTGTGCGACCACGCCGGCAGCGTCAGTCGTGGCAGCAAAAAGCGCTCCTGACGGCGTCCCGGCCGCTCGTCCCGCAACGCCGAGCCAACGCGTGATGCCTACGACACCCAGCCCGGCGATCCCCGTCGCCGCCAGTCGCAAGACGGCGCGACGAGAGCGGGGGTTGCTGCGCGGAGCCGCGGACGCTGCGGTGTAGGCGTGGGCTGTCCGAGCGGTTCTGCGGCGCGTTGGACGCTTCCGGACGGCGAACAGCAACCCAACGACAAGACCCACCGCGGCAAGGATGCCGCCATCAATGAGCCAGGCGTCCATCAGCAAGTCGGTGCGAAAAATGCCGCCGCGCACAAACCAGGCGACGTGCAGCACTTCCAGCGTGCCGACGGCCAGCCCGAGCAGCAGGCCGATTCCCGCACCTTTCAGGGCGACTCGGCCCATTGATCGCGCTCCCTGCTATTTATGCCGCCGCCGTTGCACCGATCACTTCGACTTCCGGCGTGAGTACCGACCCATAAAGCAATTCGTAGTCCATCGCCAGGATATCAGATGCGAAGCGTGTCCGCGCCACCAACTGCTGCGTGACTTGCATGCGCCGGTTGCGGTCCTCATCGACAAGCAGGGTTTCCAGTTGCGCCGCCAGCGCCGCCGGCTGTTCCGGTGGACAGAGCAGCGCCGTCTCCGTGGGGCCGAGCAGTTCCTCCAGTAGGGGCAAGCGACTGGTCACCAGCGGGCAGCCGGCATGCAATGCTTCGATCACCAGCGATGGGTAAGCGCCTTGCCCTGCCGTGCAGCGATAGGGCAAGGCAAGTACATCAAGGGCACAAAGGAACGTGCCGACGTGGACCTTGCCCAGCCAGGTGATGTGGTCGTCCAGCCCAGCCAGCGGTGTGCGCACCGGTTCTGGATTGCCCTGGCCGCTCCAGGCGAGTACGAGGTGAGCATCGGGCTGCCGTTGCACGAGTTGCGCGAAGGCCGCCGCGAGGACATCAACCCCCTTCACGTCGTTGAAGTGACCGATGTAACCGATGAGCTTCTTGCCTTCCGGCAAGCGCAGTCGGCGGCGAGCCGCCGCTGGTTCGCAGCGCGCCAGCTTGTCCTGTTCCACAACGTTGCTGACGACATCAAGCCGTTCCGCCGGGGCGCCCAACGCCGCCAGTTCCTGGCGCTGGTACTCGCTACTCACCACGTAGCGCGCCGCGTCGTAGCGGGTAATGCGACCGAACATGCCATTGTTAACGGCCCACAGCGGCAGGTAGGTGCGCCAACTGCGGCGCAACCGCGACGGGCGCAGGAGTTGCCCGCCGGGAGCGATGTGTCCTTCATAGCTGACGATCACCGGCGTCGTCGTCCCGGACTGGACGATGTCGCCTACCCAGCTAAACGCCGGCGTGGGCAGCGCCAGGTGAACGACATCAGCCTCGTGGGCTGCGGCAATGATGCGCGGAATGGTACGCAGCATCTTCATTGCCGCGCCGGTCAGGCGGTGGCTCCCGGCGTCCAGCGAGATGAGGGACCGATCCAGCAGCCCGCCAGTGTCGAACGGGGCGACCAGGGTAACGGTGTGTCCACGACGAGTGAGGGCACGGCCCAGACCGGCGAGGCTGTCAATTTGACCACTCAGCACCTTCGGGTGCAGCGATGCCAGGCATATGTCCACGTACAATCCTCCCCGGGGATGCCCGGTACCACGTCCGGGCAATCAACTTCGTCCACCTGACGCCTAACGCATAGTCTAAGCCATGAATACAAAGAAAGGGCGTAATGTGAGGTAAAGAAATTATGTTGGTATATTGTGGTGGCGGGCGGAGAAAGAATCGCAATGCCGATACAGAGACACAGGGCCTATTCGTAGAGAGGGAACACTTCCGTATGTCGAACATCGTTGTCGAGACCATTGCAGAGGCGTATCGGCTTGTACACCAACAGTTTCGGGATCACATTTCCGCTGCTGAAGACGCTGCGCTTCACTGGATTCCAGCACCAGAGACGAATCCGATAAGCGTGCTCGTCGTCCACACCCTCGGTTCGGAGGCCGAAGTGTGGCGCCTGGCCGCATCAATTACGGGGCCTCGTAACCGTGACGCCGAATTTGTTCCCCAAACCGTCACCAAGCAGGACCTGCTGGCGCGCCTTGATGCCGCCGATGCCTTGTTGAGTACCAGAGCGTCGCAGGTGGGCGCCGCCGACCTGGAAATAATCCGCGAGCGGCCCGACCGGTCGCCGCACACGGCCTTGCACTGGCTGGTCACGAACTACGGGCACGCTCGTGAGCACCTGGCCCATGTCGAGCTGACGTTGCAACTGTATCGCGGTCGCGCCGGCTCGTAGGTTTCGCTTGCGCCTGCCACATTCCGCGCGCCGCCGGTGCTCTACTCCATGAAACCCGGCACAGGTGCAGCGTATAGATGGATGAGCCAACCGTGGCAGTGGCAGAGAACTGGACCGGCGTGCAACGAGTCGATGGCTCGGTTAGCTTCGAGCGGCTGTTCGTCGCTGAATACGCCCGTGTGGTGGCGATTGCCGGTCGCGTCCTGGCGGACGTACACGAAGCCGAAGACGTGGCGCAGGAGGTGTTCTACACCTACCATCGCCAGCACGCCTCTGACGCGCCGTTTGCCGCCGCCTGGCTGCATGCCGCCGCCGCGCACGCCGCGCTCAACGTCCTCCGTGGCAAGCGCCGGCGTTTCCGGCGCGAAACCACGGAAGCGATGCAGATGGCACGCGTGCAGGAGAGCACCGAGACGTCCCTCGATCCACTCAGCAGCCTGGAACGCGACGAGCAGTGCCGCGAGGTCCGCGCGGTACTTTCTCGTTTGCCGGAGCGTCAGGCGGCCGCCCTGGTGCTGCGCTATAGCGGACTCAGCTACGCAGAAGTTGCCACCGCGCTGGGCATGCCGGCCGACCAGGTCGGTACCGTCCTCCGGCGGGCCGAAGCCGCAATGCGAAAGGAGATGGCTCATGCGGCATCTATCTGACGGCGCCCTTCGCCGCGTGTACGACGAACCGCAGTCGATCGCGTCGGCAGCTCGCCTGCACGTAACGTCTTGCACTGCGTGCCGGTTACGGCTGGAGCGCGCCGGCGCCGATGCCCGGTTTACCGCTGAATTGCTACGGTTCGGCGCCAGCCCACCGGACACGGCTGGCGCGTTGCAGCGTTTGCAACAACGCCTCGTAGCGGACGTGGTGTCACGTCCCCTGTATCTTCAGGAAAGGATCACAGACATGATCAACCAGACCAAGGGGAAGCTGCTCAAGCCGCTGGGCGGCGTCGCGGCCGGCATCTCGCTCGCCGCAGCCCTCGCTCTCACGCCGGCCGGGGCCTGGGCGGGCAACTTCCTTACAGTATTTGAGCCGACGCAGGTGGCTGCCGTACCGATTGATCTGAACGATCTGCGGTCGCTCCCCGACCTTGCAAAGTACGGCGCCATTCACGCTCCGGCAAAGGCGGTCAGCCAGCACTTTACCCTCGGCTCCGCCGCCTCGACTGCCGCCGGATTGCCGCTACTGACGCCGAAGTCCTTGCCCGCCGGTGTCCCGACCACGGCAACCTATGAAGTGATGCCCGGATCGACCGGCTCCTTCACCTTCAGCGCCGCCAAGGCGCAGGCCAACGCCGCGGCGCAGGGCAAGACGCTGCCAGCAATGCCGGCCAACCTGGACGGCGCCACCTTGCAGGTGACCACGGGCACAGCACTGGTCGAGGCCTACGCTGACCCCAACAAGCTCAAGTCTGTCACTAGTGACAGCGCGACGAAGGCCACTGGAAGTAGCGCCATTGCCGGCCAGAACGCGGCGGCGGCGGCACAGGCCATCGGGCCGGTAGTGATCATCGGTGAGATGAAAGCGCCAAGCGTCACAATGACGGGAAACGGCGTCACGGCCGGCCAGTTGGAGGCGTACCTGCTGGCGCAACCCGGCATCTCTCCCTCGCTGGCGTCAGCGATCAGGTCCATCGGTGATCCCACAGCGACACTGCCGATCCCTATCCCGATCAACAAGGCGGTCTCGCAGAACGTCACGCTGGCTGACGGTACCAAGGCTGTCGTTGTCGGTGATACGACGGGTATCATTGGCGGCATCATCTGGGAGAAGAACGGCATCGTCTACGGCATCGGCGGTTCATTGACAGAGAGCCAGTTGATCAGCATGGCTAACGGCTTCGTTTCCTAGGATGACGGTTCCGACTGACCAGGCGGTGGTCGTGGCTGGTGATGGCAATGGCGCCGTCTCAGCCGCGACTGCTGCTATCTACACCGCCGGTTTGAGCAAGCAGTACGGCCGCGCCGTAGCGCTGGCCGATCTGACCATGGCCGTGCCGCGCGGCGAGATTTTCGGCTTTCTCGGCCCTAACGGCGCCGGCAAGACGACAGCGGTCAAGCTGCTGGTCGGCCTGGCGCGAGCCACCGCCGGCGACGCCTTTGTCCTCGGCGCACGGGCGGGCGACCGCGAAACCCGCCGCCGCATCGGCTATCTGCCCGAGCTGTTCCGCTACCAGGACTGGCTCTCCGCGCGCGAGGTACTGAACTTTCACCACCGGCTGGCCGGCCTGCCCCGCGAGGCCCAGGGGAGAGATGTGCAGGAGGCATTGCGCCTGGTCGGCCTGGCGCAACGTAGTGGTGACCGGGTAGCCGGCTTCTCCAAGGGTATGCAGCAGCGCCTGGGTCTCGGCGTGGCGCTCCTTGGTCGCCCCGATCTGGTGCTGCTGGACGAACCCACTTCGGCGTTGGATCCGGTTGGCCGTCACGATGTCCGCGAAATCATCCGGCGCCTGAAAGCCCGTGGCACTGCGGTCTTCCTCAACTCGCACCTCCTGTCGGAAGTCGAGTTGATCTGCGATCGTGTCGCCATCGTGAACCGGGGCACGGTGATCGCGCTGGGAACCATGGACGCCGTGCTCGGTGTGGCCAGCAGCGTGCGAGTCCGTGTCACGGGCCTTGCGCCTGACGCCTTCGCCGAACTAGACAGTTTCGGCGACGTGCAGGTGGAGGCGAACTGGGTTATCGTGCGCGGTATCACCGAGGACACCGTGCCCGATCTGGTCGAGCATCTGATGCGCCTCGGCGGGCGCGTCTACGCCGTCGAGCCGCGCCACGAAACGCTGGAGGATCGTTTCCTGCAGCTCTTGAAGGGAGCCGAAGGTGCCGATCCTGACCATCGCCCGTCTGACCCTGCTTGAAATTGTCCGGCGGCGACTGCTCCTGGCCGCGTTCATCGTCACTGCCCTTGTGGTTGCCCTGACGGGATGGGGATTTGCCCACCTGAAGGACATCCCCTGCGGCAACCACCCCTGTCCGCCGCCGGAGATCCGCACTGCCGCCGGGGCTGTGCTTATCCTGGTGATGTACATGTTTAGTTTCGTCCTGGCCGTAGGCGCGGCATTCCTCTCAGCGCCGGCTATCGCTTCCGATGTCGAGTCGGGAATCATTCTGGCAGTGCTGCCCCGGCCGATCCGCCGCAGTGATGTCATTCTCGGCAAATGGCTGGCTCTGACGGTCGTTCTGGTCGTCTATGCAACAGCATTCTTTGCCTGCGAAATAGCTCTTGACTATCTTGGCACGGGGTACTCACCTCCGCACCCACTACCGGCGGTGGCGTTCCTCGTCACGGAGAGCGTCGTGCTCCTGACCCTGGCGCTACTGGGCAGCACACGCTTGCCCCCGATGACGGTCGGCATCACCGTGCTTGTCCTCTATGGGCTGGTCTGGATGGGTGGCGTAGCCGGCGCTATCGGGCAGGCGATCCAAAACAGCACGGCCACGCATGTCGGCACAATCACGAGCCTGATCATCCCCACCGACGGCCTCTGGCGTGGCGCACTCTACAACCTGGAGCCGGTGGCGCTCCTCATCGCGTCGGGGAGCGCCGCGGCCGCCAACCCGGGCAACGCCCCTTTTGCCGTCTTTGCGCCGCCGACACACGCCTACCTCGTGTGGGTCGCCTGCTGGTTAGTGGCAGTGCTGGCCGGCAGCGTATGGAGCTTTCAGGAACGGGATTTGTAGGGGCAGGTCCCCGTGCCTGCCCTAGCTCGGGTGGCAACCGCTGACCAATGTTCACGCCGAAAGCAGGGCAGGCACGGGGACCTGCCCCTACGGATCTACCGGGTGTTGCGACTACTTCCATCAGTCGCGGCCCATCCCTACTCCTCCAAACGCCGCCGGGGCTCCCGCACGCGCGTGACCAGTAGCCACAGCGCAACGACCCCGCCCAGGAAGAAGATGGCAAACGCCGGCACGTACCCCGCGTGGTCCGCGACAGCCCCGCCGACGAGCGGGCCGACGAGCGCCAGCGGCGCACCTGCCACGCTGGCGAGTCCGACGTAGGTTGGCCGTTGATCCTCAGGTGCAAATTCCAGCATGATTGCCAGCCGGGAAAGGGAACTGGCACTCACGGCGGCGCCGAGCAGCAAAAAAACCAGCGCGTAGGCCGGCGGTGTGGGCAACAGCAGCGAAAGCGGCATAGCGATCAGCATTGCAGAGATGCCCGCGATAAGGACGACTTTGTGACCTCGGCGGTCGGCCAGCCAGCCCCAGAGCAAATTAAACGCCGTCGATGACGCGAGTAAGGCCGCAGTGTACCAACCTACCTCGTTGTCGCCTGCATGCAGCCGGCTGATAGCGACCACTGTGAAGAAGGCAGCGGCGGAATAGGCCAGCGAGGTCGCCACAGCGGACCACATGTACCAGGAGAAGTTGTGGTCCTGACGGAGCAGGGCCGGTAGGTTACGAAACCAGTCCAAGAAGGGACTCGGCTCCCTGGGCACAAACGGCCCCTGCTCGTGGTTGAGGGCGAAGAACGCGTAGGAGATGACCACGAACACGAACGCCACGAGGTAGAGCTGGACGTAGGCGCGCGGGTAGGGCTGCGTCGCCAGGAGGTGCTGGCCCAGCAGCGCGCCGCCCACACCCATGACGCCGGCCATCGCGTTACTGCGGCCAAAGAAAGCGCCACGCCGGCGGGCGGGGATCGCGCGGGCAATGAGGTCCAGCCAGGCAGGAGTCAAGGCCCCGCCCGTGCAGGTGAAGACGAACAACGCGGCAAACGTGACGACGAGCGCGACGTGAGGATGCCCGACCGCCAGCCAGGCGGCGCAACCGGCTAGCAGCAGATACGGTAGGCGTTCACCGGGGGTGATCGCCAGAATTAACAGCTTCTTGCGCCGCACGCGTTCGGTCAAGGGGGCGAAGAGCAGGTTCGGCAGGCTGTAACCCGCCGTGGTCAGCGCGCTCAACCCGCCGATGACGAGGTTCGAACTGGTCAGGTGGTGCAGGTAGGCCGGCAGAATGGTGCTGAACGAGACCAGCGTCGTGGATACATAGTAAAAGGCGATATCGAGGCTGAGAACCGTGAAGTTCCAACGGTAATAGGGTGGTCGTTCTGCTGCCGAAGTCACCCTAGCCGTCGCGCAAGCCTTCCAGACGCGGCTTGACCGCTTCCAAGGTGGTGCGGCTACCCTCGGTGACGGTGACTTTCTGCAAGATGTAGTTCACCATCTTCAAGAGCACGTCGGCCTCGCTGGGCGATACGAACAGGGCAAGGCGCTCCTCGTCATCTTCGTCGGTACGGCTGACCACGGCCAGCGGCCCCAGTTCCTCGATCGAGATACTCGGCCCTCCGGTCTCGATCGCCAGCGTGCCGGTGGCGACATCAAAGCGCAGGTTGACGGGTGAGCGCTCCATCATTGTTGCCGGTACGCGTTACGCCTCGGCGTAGCGTTCCAGCCATCCTTCCTTGACGCCGGCCAGTTCCGGCAGCGATTGGCCAACTTTGGCCATCCACGGTGTGGCGAACTGTTCCGCCAGGTCGATGCAGGAACGCAGGTTGGCCGTGCCCTCGGTCAGCAACCACCGCTGGCGCTGCTGCGCGTCGGCGATGCGCACGCCGTCCTTCCAGATGGCGCGACCAGCGAGGAAACCGGAAGCGCCGTTCTTGCAGGCGACCTCCACCTGCTTGCGAAAGAGCGTGATATCGACCCCGGCGCTCAGGATGACCCACGGTTGCGGACAGGCAGCGTCGATCTGGCGGCACCAGTCCGCCATCTGCCCTTCATCGTGCGCATAGTTGAGGTCCGCCGGAAACTCGGCCTTGAAAACGTCGAAGCCAAGCGGACAAAGGTCGCGGGCGGTGCGGATCACCAGGTCCGGTTTGGCCGCTGCAAACTCCGCAGTACCAGCCCGCATGCCGTTGATGCCATAAGAAACCGCCTCCACGACCGCTGGTATGTCGAACGTCCGGCACTCCGCCACCACTTGCCTGACGATGGCTTGCTGGTGCTCCCGCGATTGCGGCTCGTCGGGATGATAGTAGACCAGCAGCTTGACAGCGGAAGCGCCCATCAGCTTGATCTTCTCGACGCTCCAGCCCTGCTCCACACGGGTGAGCCGGCCGCTGCCGTCCGAGGTATAGCCGGATTCTTCCCAAGCCACCAGCAGCCCGGTGCGTCCGGGCAAGGCGCCATAGGCGATGGCTTCTGCTGCGCCGTACAGTGGGTCCAGCAGGACAGCGCTGGACAGCGGACCGAACGTGGCCGCCAGTTCCAGCTTGACTGACTTCAACTGGGCGTAGCGGACGGAGTCGGCCTTTCCGGGCGCCATCAACTCAGCCAGCGAGCCGCGCTGGTCCATGGCGGTCATCGTGAAGATGCCGCGCTCCGTCGATATCTGCTGCAGGCCACGGATTTTGCCCACAGTAAGTGCCGGCGCGGCAGCAACAGCCATATCCTTGATCTCCTTGTCGTCGCAATACTGCCACGATAATACCGATTGTGCTGCCCAGGCGGCAACTGTTGTACCGGGCCTAACGTTGACGTAAGCGTGTGCTATGCTCCGGCGGGAAAAAGGAAGGGCGTATGGTCGGCGTCACCAGCAACGTGCCCTCCGTGGCGGTCCTGGGTACCGATCCTGCGCCACGACGGCGGCTTGATACGTTCGGCGCCTTGCGGCGCCATCCCAACTTCCGCCTCTATTGGAGCGGCGCGCTCTGTTCCAACATCGGCACCTGGATGCAGAACCTGGCGCAAAGCTGGTTGGTCTACCACCTGACAGGATCGGCCCTGCTCCTGGGTACTGTGAGCTTTGTACAGGCGCTCCCTTCGCTATTTCTCTCCCTGTTGGGCGGTGTGCTGGCCGACCGCATTGAGCGACGCACCTTGATGCTCTGGACGCAGGTCGCGGCGATGGTCCTGGCCTTCGTGCTGGCCGCCCTGACGTTGGCAAACGTGGTGACCGTGATCGACATCATGATCATTGCCTTTCTCTCCGGCCTCGTCAACGCGATCAATACGCCGGTCCGCCAGGGCATCGTCTCCGATCTCGTGCCACGGGCCGACTTGCAAAACGCCATCGCCGTCAACTCTGCCCAATTCCAGACCAGCCGCCTGTTTGGGCCCGCACTGGCCGGCGTGGTCGTGGCGGGTTTTGGCGCCGGTTGGGCCTTCTTCATCAACGGCCTGAGCTTCCTGGCGGTGATCGTGTCGTTGCTGTTGCTGAAGCTGCCGCCCTGGAAGCCACCTACCAAGAAAGAGTCGGTGTGGCAAAGTGCCAGCGACGGCGTCACGTTCGTCTTTCGCCACGAGGTATTGGGCACCCTGGTGTTGATCGCCGCCGTCCCCGCATTGTTCGCCCTACCCTACCAATCAATGATGCCCGTCTTTGCCAAAACGGTGCTCGGCGTGGGACCGCAAGGCCTGGGCATTCTCTTGAGCGCGACAGGCGCCGGCGCCCTGGTTGGCGCCCTTATCGTGGCTTCACTTGCCAATTTTCGTCACCGTGGGCTATTGCAACTCGGCTCGGGCATCGTCTTTGGCGTCATGTTGGTCGCCTTTTCCTTCAGCCGCCAACTTCAGGTTTCAGTACCGTTGTTGGTGATCGGCAGCGCCTTTAGCATGATGTTTTCCTCGATCAACCAGACCTTCCTGCAATCTCTGGCGCCGGACGCCATGCGCGGTCGCGTCCTCAGCGTCCTCACCCTGACGACCTTCGGCATGATGCCGCTCGGAGCCATGCTGGCGGGCATCGTCGCCCAGAACTGGGGCGCGCCGCTTGCGGTGGGTGTCGGCGGCGCCGTCAATGCGCTGTTCGCGCTGAGCGTGCTGGTGATGCGGCCGACGGTGAGGAGGCTGGAGTAGGGTGACTGCGGTCGCACCCGTCGCTTGGCGGTGGGTGCCCTCTGGTCCCGCAGTCGCCGCCCTCCCTCTTCACCTACACGAACGCCATCGACCCATCTTCCCGCAGCGGGAAGGCCCGATGCCAGCGCCGGAACGGATATCGTGGGAAGGCGTCCAGATTCAACTCGATGCCCAATCCTGGTCGCCGGGGCAGCTCCAGGTAACCATCCTTGAGCACCATCGGCTCGTCCACCAGGTCGCGGCGGGGCGGCAGGTCGTCGGCGTGGTATTCCAGGATCAGGAAGTTGGGAATCGCCGCCGCCAGGTGGACGTTGACCGCCGTCGCCACCGGGCCCATCGGGTTGTGCGGCGCCACGGTGACGTAACAGGCTTCCGCCATGGCGGCGATCTTCTTGCATTCCATGATGCCGCCGGCGCAGCAGACGTCGGGCTGGATGATGCTGGCGGCCTGCTTGAAGAGTAGCTCGCGAAACTGCCATTTCGTGTAGAGCATCTCGCCGGTGGCGATGGGGATACGTATCTGGGCCGCGAGTTTCGCCAGTGCGTCAATATTCTCCGGCCGGAGCGGCTCTTCGAAGAAGAACGGGCGGTACGGCTGCAGGGCGTCCGCCATCGCCAGGGCGTTGCCGGGCTCGAAGATGGTGGCGTGTGGATCAACGCCGATATCCAGTTCATCCCCTACGGCGCGGCGCACTGCTTCCAGCCGGCGGGCGGCCTCGCGCAGCACGCGGCCCCAGGGTATCGCCTGGAAGCCGGGCGGGTTGGGGCCGATCTTCAGGGCTGTGTAGCCGTAGCGCTCGATCAGGTCCAGGGAACGCTCGGCCATCTCCTCCGGCGTGCTGCCGCCGGGATTCTGGTAAACGCGGATGCGGTCGCGGCATGGACCGCCCAGCAACTCGTACACCGGCACGCCGAGCGCCTTGCCCTTGATATCCCAGAGGGCGTGCTCGATGCCGCTGATGGCCGCGTTGACGACCACGCCGCCGGGGAAGCGGCTGCCGTTGTACATAAGCGACCATAGGTGCTCGATGCGGCGGGGATCTTCACCGACGAGCCAGGTGGCGAAGTCGGCGATTACCAGCTCGGTGGCGTCGTCCGGTCCGGCGGAGTAGGCTTCGCCGACTCCGGTAATGCCTTCATCGGTCAGAACCCGCACGAACAAATAGTTGCGACCGCCCGGATTGACCGGATAGGTCTCGATGCCGGTGATCTTCATCCTGCGTTACGTCCTGGTCAGGCGGCGCAGATGGCCGCGAATGGCGTCGGACGACTCACCGGTCGTGGCTGTGCCGCCGAGGTCGGGTGTCAGCGCCTTGCCTTCCCTGGTCGTCGCCTCGATCGCCTGCATCAGCAAGCTTGCTGCTTCCGTTTGGCCCAGGAACTCCAGCATCATCTGCGCCGCCCAATGCGCCGCGATGGGGTTGGCGATGCCTTTTCCGGCGATATCAGGGGCCGAGCCGTGGACCGGCTCGAACATCGACGGACCCTTGTGGGTCGGATCAATGTTGGCGCTGGGCGGGATGCCCATGGAGCCTTGGAGTGCGCCGCCCAGATCGGTCAGGATGTCGGCAAAGAGGTTGGATGCCACCACTATATCGAGTGTTTCAGGATTGGTGATGAAGCGGGCCGCGATGGCGTCGACGTGGTACTGGGTGGTGCGAATTGCCGGGTAGTCCGCCGCCACCACGCGGAAGACGTCGTCCCAGAAGACCATGTTGTATTGCATGGCGTTGGATTTCGTGACGCTGGTCACCTGGTCGCGCCCCATCTTTAGCGCCAGCTCGAAGGCGTAGCGGATAATCCGCTCCACACCCGTGCGCGTGAAGACGATGGTCTGGATGGCCACCTCGTCTTTCGTGTTGACGTGGACCCGCCCGCCGACGCCGGCGTACTCGCCCTCGGTGTTCTCGCGCACGCAGACGAAGTCGATCTCCTTCTCGCCCTTGTCGTAGAGGCGGCCGCGCAGGCCAGGCAGCAGGCGGATCGGCCGCAGGTTCACGTACTGCTGGAAGTACTTGCGGATTGGCAGGATCAACCCCCACAGGGAGATGTGGTCCGGCACCAGAGCCGGGAAGCCACATGCCCCGAAGTAGATGGCCGGAAAGCCTTCCAGTTGCTTCAGGCCGTCCCCCGGCATCATGCTGCCGTGGTCCAGGTAATACCTGCAGCTCCAGGGAAAGGTGCGGTACTCCAGCCGGTAGCTGTTGGTGAGTTCGCCCAACAGGTTCAGGGTGGTGATGCCCTCGGCGATGACATCCTGGCCAATGCCGTCGCCAGGTATGACTGCGATCTGATAGTGCTCCAAGCGTCCTCCTCAGGAAACAGGACGATTGTAGCGTCCCGGCGCGACGGGTGCAGGAGGCGACTCCTCACCGGTTGGCGATTCTTGAAGCGTAGCCATTTGTTCCTGCCACCAGCGCGGGTGGTGATGGCGCGCCCAGTCGCTGCGCACGAAGCCGGTCACCATGCCGCGCAGCGATTCTCGCGTGGGTGGGTAGATGCCGGCCAGGAAGACGTGACCCAACCAGGCAAAGAGCGCCAGCCAGGTGAGGGAGTCATGGATCAGGCTGGCGTTGCTCACAATCCAGTCCGGCAGCACGCGCGTAAAGATGTTCAGCGTCATAATGACGCCGGTGACAACAAACAGCAGCAGGCTGCCGACCGTGAAGGCGGCGTTGGCTTTCTGACCGGCGTTGAAGCGGCCAGCCACTGTCGGCACGCCGCGCAGGCCGTCCGACAACCAGGCCCGATCATCATCGTCCCAACGGTCCACCGCTCGGGCATCAACGGCGATGCTCTGGCGGTTGCCGAAGAGGCCGACCAGCGTCGGAACCGTCACGATCAGGAACGCCGCCGCCAGATGCAACTGGCGCAAGATGAGGCGCGACGGCACCAGCACGCTCAGCGCCGGCAGGTACATGATGAGGCCCGTAGATAGCAGCGTCAGGAAGCAGAGCGCATAGGTCCAGTGGACGGCGCGCTCGGTGCTGCTGAAGCGCAGGAGGAAGCCTGACCGGTTCACTTTTTGATGTAGGCGTCGACGGGGTAGCCGCGCTGTTCCCAGTAGCCCATAATCGGCTGATTGGTGAATTGGATGCGGTTGACCCACTTGATGTTCTTGTAGCCGTAGAATTCGGGGATGATCAAGCGAACGGGTTGCCCCTGCTCCAGCGGCAACGGTGCGTTGTTCATGGAATGGGCCAGCATGACGTCCGGCTGTCCGGCTTGCTGCAAGGAGATGGAGTCGGTGTAAGCGCCGTCGCTGGAGTAAAGCGTCATGTAGGACGCGCCTGGCAAAGGCTGCACGTGGGCCAGGAAGTCGTTCATCTTCACGCCTGACCAGGTGAGGTTCGGCACGCTCCAGCCGGTGACACAATGGAAGATGCCCACCTGCTGGCTCTGCGGCAGCGTCTGCAAGTCGTCAAAGGACAGGTTCAGCGGTTGTGCCACCATGCCGTCGACCTGCATCCGCCAAGTCGTGGGGTCGTAGGCCGGCACGCCGTTGACGGTGTAGATGCGAAAGCCCAAATTGTTGGAAGACCCAACCCCACTGCCCAGCGTATCCAGCCACGACAACGGGTTCAGATTCTTGCCGAGGACCAACCCGGCGGCGCCCAACCCGAGCATGCCGAGGATGATGCGCCGGCCTACATGGACGACGCGTGTGGGCTGGAAAGCGGTGTTTTGCACGGCGGTGGCTCCTGCGCAAACGCGGTATTGTCTGATGTTGACACCATGCAGTGTACGCCACGAAGGTTACGGATTTATTCCCCCGATGCGGTAGCAGCCGGTCAGTGCTCCGACTTCCTTGGACCTTCAACGGGCGAGAAGTCGGGACTCAGAATGCGGCGCATGGTCTCCGCCTCGCGCTCCCGCACCTCTTGCGCCGCCGCCGGCAGTTCCGCTGCGGCATCCAGCGGAATCCGTAGCAGGCCGTTGGCGTCGCCGTGCAACAGGTCGCCAGTCTTGATCGCCACGCCACTGATGGTGACGTCAACGCCGATATCGAAAATCAGGGGATTGCCGTGGGCGACGACCAGGCCGGGTGCGAAGAACTGAAAGCCGCCCAGCGCCCGCACCTCGTGCAAATCGCGGACGCCACCATCGCAGAGTAGGGCAACCGCCCCCAGGCGTTTCATTGTCGTCGCCATGACCTCGCCGCAGTGGCAGGAATGGAGCCGGTCGGTACCGACGTCCTGGATGACGACAATTGTCGGGCCAGGCATCCGGCCGATCAGCTCCCAGAGTTGGACCAGACCGCGCTCCATCTTGCGTCCTTCCGTCGTGCTGTCGGCGCGACAGGTGACGGCGTACCCGCAGGAAGGCGGCAGCTCCGGGTACAGGCACCGAATGTCGTAGCCAACGAAGTGGCCGAGCCGCGGATAGCGTCCGGACGCTTCCATAGCGTTTGCCAGCGTCGGACTATCGAAGCTCGCCAAGGCTTGTAGTTGGGCGGCGCTCAGGCTGGTTGTGGCAGTACTCATCGGGGTTATTTTCCTCTCTTGGAGATAACTGTGCGCAGGATTGTACTGCGTAGGGACGGCCGGTGTGGTAACAGTGGGCTGTCCCCAACCTCGCCGCGTCGTTATACTCCTTGCATGGCAGCCCCCTCCGCACCTCGCTACCCGTCCGCGCCCCCCGGCAAGCAGGAGATCGACCTCTTTCTGCGGGCGATGCATACCTTGCTGCGCAGCAGCGGCGAAGTGCAACTGCGCGCCCTGGTCGAGAGCTACCTGGCAATGGAGCCGAGCCTGCACGTGGACGCCCTGGAACCAGAACCGGACCTCGCTTGCATCACCTACGCTACCCTGCGCTTGCCGGCCTGCATTGGCCTGGTGCGTCACGTGTTACTGGGCCAGACGGAAGAGACGTTCCGCCGACGCGGCTATCCGGACGTAGAGCAGTGGCAGGCGGTGGAGGCGCCCGGTCGTCGACGCAAAATGCGCTTCGACGGCCAGGCCACGCTCGCCGTGTTCATCGCCAGTCCATCGGACATCGACGATTTGGTCCCCACGCTGTTGGCGCTGGAGATCGAATGGAACAAGCTCCACGGCCGGCTCCACAGTCAGCCGGACTTGATCAGCCTGTTGCACAGCGCCGCTAACGGTGAACCTATGTCGTCCGAGGATCACGAACGGCTGCTGGCCGGCGTCGGCATTGATGCGGCCGGCTGGGAGCGGCTGCAAACGATCTGGGACGGCCGGACGCACGAGCGGTTGCGGCTGATCGCGGCGGCACGGAAGCACTTCGGCGTGCGGTTGCTCGGCGGCTCCCTGAATGACTTTCGGCGCGCCCTGCACGTCTGGTGGCGACGCCTGGAAGAAGGCGCGGCCCGAACCGACCTGGAAAGCCGTCCGGTCTACTTCGTGTCCAGCAACACGCACTCGCTGGCCAATCTGCTCAGTGGCTTCGCCCGTGCCCACGAGGCCGAGTTGCGCCACTTCGTTGAGCAGCCGGAGCGGCGCACGCTGGCCGCACTCGCCGACAACCTGCAGGAGCAGCGCGCCCCCGGCATCTACGACAACTACCTGTACTATGTGCAGCGCCACTTTCTGGCCGACCCGCAGCAGCGCTACGCGCAAGCCGCCCGAACCGCCGCCGAACGGGAGAGCGGCATCACCTCGATCAACGCAGCTCAGGCCCTGGCAGTGGATGCCCAGGTGATTGACCTTGCCCGGCTCAGGCTGGACCGGCTCGACCGCCGCCTACGAGTCCCGGACCTGGAGTTGCTCAATGCCAGTGACGCGCTGATCATCAATGTGGACTATCCTCTCGGCTACGCGGCCTACCAGTTGTTGCACACCGTTTCCTATCACACGACGGTGCTGCAAGGGCTGTACGTGATGGGGAAGGCCGCCACCCTGAATGGGCGCATCGGCGATGTCATGATTGCCAATGTCTTCCTCGACGAGCATTCGGGCAACACCTACATGGTCAACAACGCCTTCATTGCCCAGGACATCGCCCCCTTCCTCGCCTTCGGCACGGCGCTGGACGGGCAGCAAGCGGTAGCAGTGCGCGGCACCTACCTGCAAAACCACCGCTACCTGGACGACCTGTACGCCGCCGGCTACACCGTGGTCGAGATGGAAGCCGGCCCCTTCCTTGACGCGCTCGTGGAGAATACCTTCCTGGATCGGTACCCCACGGGGCAGGTCGTCAACCTCTTCGGCGCACCGTACGAGGTCGGCATTATCCACTACGCTTCGGACACGCCCTTCAGTCGGGGCAACAACCTCGGCGCTCGTACGCTCTCGTACTTCGGCATGGATTCAACGTATGCCTCCGCCGTCGCGATCCTTCGCCGCATCTTCAGCCGTGAGTTGGCACGCCTGAAACGCCGACGGGATGGGGGGCCGGCGGATGTTCTAACGGCCGCCGTCTGATACCCCCTTCCTTTCCAGAGAAAGGAGCAGGGGGTTAGGTCATGCTCCCGCTTGCTGCTCGATGTAGCGCATCGCTGCCGGCAGGGCTTCAAAGGGATCGCCGTCGATGGCGCATTCGAAGCCATAATAGCCGTCGTAGCCGCCGTCAGCGAGCGCGCGCAGCGCCGCCCGAAAGTCGGTGTGACCGCTGCCGGGGAGCCGACGGTGGCTGTCGGCCAGATGAACGTGGGCAATATAGGGCAGATTTTCCTTGACGGCAGCAGCGAACTGCGGCTCCTCGATGTTCATGTGGAAGAAGTCGGCCATCGTCATGATGCCCCGGCTACCGACCGCCTGGCACACTGCGGCCCCGTCGCTCACCTTGTTCGGCCACCATTGCTCGTAGCGATTGAGCGGCTCGATGATGACGGCAGCTCCTGCCGCCTCCGCAACGGGTGCGATGTCGCGCATCTGCACCTCAAAGAGCTCTTTCTCCAGTTGCAAGCTGGTTTTCCAGGGCGAAAGATCGGAGATGCGCGGACGGTTCTGCATCTTCACCGGCAGCAGCGGCACCACAATGACACCCACGCCGCCGAACTCACCGCACGCTTGCAACGCCAGCTTCAGTTCGTTCAAGAAGAGATCGCGTTCGGTGCGCCTGGCGTCCAGGATGGCTCCCCCTCGCCCCGAGCAGACGCAGGGAACGACACCGGTCTCCTTGACCAGGTCCTTCACCTCGTCCTTGTGGTCGAGCGTGCTCGCTCCGGTCAGCTCAATCCCCTGAATCTTCAGCCGGACCAGACTCTCAAAGCGCTCCCGAAGCGTCTTCCCCGGCGCCATGTTTTCGCGAACGGCAAACTTCATTGCAAACACCCCCATGTGTACCGGCACCAGGCTGGTCTCGCCCGGACACGGCACGCTATCCTAACGACGCTGCTCCTGACCGCATGCTGGGCGAGCATAGCACAGACGCAGCCATGAGAGGACTGGATGATCCCACGGTCGCCGCGCACCGGGCTTCCACTGATCCCCAAGCTGCCCCCCGAGCCTTCAACGCGCTGCGCCGAACCGCCGCCGGAGCAACTGCTCGCCGGCATCGCACTGTTCAACGCCGGCGAATACTGGCACTGCCACGAAACGCTGGAAGCTCTCTGGCGCAGCGAACCAGACCCGATTCGCTCCCTCTACCAGGGCATCCTGTTGATCGGTGTCGGCTACTACCATCTCCAGCGCGGCAATCATCAAGGAGCGCGGATCAAGTTCCAACAAGGGCTGGCATGTCTGCAACCATTCAGACCGACATGCATGGGAGTCGACGTGGAGGGTTTGGTTGGCACCGTAGGCCTCGCTCTCGGTGTCCACGACGACCGTGCCAGCTCACGGTCGGCCAGTCCTCACCAGATTCGGTTTACACCGTAGGCATCGAAGACAGCGTCCACGCTCAACAACGGCTCCGCCTCCTCAATGGCGCCACGTGCCACCTTACTCAGACGATCCGCGCCTTGGACGAACCACATGAACGCATGTGTGTCCAGGAGGACGCGCATCACTGGTACTCCACAAAATCCGCGAGCGGCGCCTCAAAGTCATCTGCTATTTCGATTCGGCCTTTGGCGCTTCCGAACTGCGGCCGCGCGCTTTTTGATTTCGCCACGACGATCTGCGCGGTTCGATCACCTCCAGACCTAATGTACACGTCTTCACCCCTCATTGCTGCGTCAATGAGATCAGCTAGCATGGACTTCGCTTCGTCCACAGTTGTTGTAATCATGTATCGGCACCTCGATTCCAGCGTCGCTTCGCGTCACACCAGTCTAGTATATACGGTATTATATACGGTATCCATCCCCGTGGCGCCAGTTCAAATCTGCGCAACGTGTTGTTGGCGTCTTGCGCCGCCTGCGGCCGCCGCAGTACGATACGGTCCGCAGACGTGGAGGGAGCAAGCCGTGGATGGCCAACAGGAGACAGGCGGCGCGATAGAAGATCAGATGGTGCAGGCGACGCCGCGGGCGCAACTACCGGACGTGGCGCGGCTGACGGGAATCCCGGAGCGGACGTTACAGCATTGGTTTCGCGAATACGGCAGCTACCGCAGTCGCCGCGGTTACCCGCAGCAGTTAATCCTGGACGTCCTGCGCGACCACGATTGGGAGGGTGACACCGGCAATGTCCTGCGCGGCCTGGAGGCAGGACCGACGCCGCAGCAAGCCATTGAGCGACACGCTTCCCTAGCGCCAGAACCTTTCCGCGACCAGGAGCGGCGCCTTGAGGCGATCGCCGCTCGGTGCGAAAGCCTGGCGGAAGATCTGGTTGCCTTCCGCAGCGAACACGCCGAGGCGAGTGTAGCGCTTTTCAGGGAGCTGCAACAGTTGCATGCCCTTTCCACGCAAGTTGCCACGCTCAACGAGGTGCGCGGCGTGCGCGAAGACCTGTTGGCGGTGCGAGCCGGCCAGTTACGGGCCGAGCAGGCCCAACAGGAGACCCAGGCGCAACTGCGCCAGGTACAGTCCGCGCTCGCTCGGCGGCGCTGGTGGCCCTTCGGCCGCAAAGGCCGCTGAGCGCGAACGCTCAGCCGGCTCCCTGCCCCAAATGTTCGACTTTGACCATGTAGACGAAGACCGCCAGCGCGATCAGCGTGAAGATGACAAACATCAGCAGGCCCAGGATGACCTGTACCACCTTTTCCCGAGTGGTCGCCTCCTGGCGACCGCGCCTGTTCACCTACTCCGTCTTCGGCGTCTGCAGACGCGGCAACTCTTCGGCAGTTCCGCCCGGTCCCAGCATCTGGATGCGCGCTGCGGTGCGTTGACCCAGGCCCCACAGTTGGATGAAGCCGACCGCCGCATTGTGGTCGAAGATGTCGGCGTCGGAGTACGTCGCCAGTTCTTCGCTGTAGAGCGAGGCCGGCGAGCGGCGGCCGACGACGATGCACTGGCCGCCCTGCAACTTCACCCGCACCGTTCCCGTGACGTGCTGCTGCGTGCTGGCGACATAGGCTTGGAGGTCGCGCCGAAACGGCGAGAAGAACAGCCCGTTGTAAATCAAGGTTGCATACTCGTCGGCCACCAGCCGCTTGAAGCGAGCACTGTCGCGGGTCAGCGTCATCTGCTCCAACCACTGATGGGCCAGGTAGAGCGTCCATCCGGCCGGCATCTCGTAGATCTCGCGTGACTTGATGCCGACCAGGCGGTTCTCAATGTGATCGACGCGTCCGACCCCGTACTCCCCGGCGATCTTGGAGAGCCGCTCGATCAACTCGACGCCGCCCAGGCGCTCCCCGTCCAGCGCCACGGGGATGCCGTGCTCGAACTCGATTTCCACAGTTCGTGCTTGCTGCGGCCAACGGTCGGGCCCTGCAGTCCAATCCCAGACATCCGCCGGCGGCTCGGCCCAGGCGTCCTCCAGCACGCCGGCTTCCACGCTACGGCCCCACAGGTTCTCGTCGGTGCTGTAGGGGCTCTTTTTGGTCGCTTGCACTGGGATGCCGTGCCGTTCGGCATAACGCAGGCTCTCGTCACGCGTCAGCCGCCACTCGCGCACCGGCGCGATTACCTTGAGGTCGGGCGCCAGCGTTTGAATGGAAACGTCGAAGCGCACCTGATCGTTGCCCTTGCCGGTGCAGCCGTGGGCAACCGCCGAAGCCCCCTCCTGACGCGCCACATCTACGAGATATTTGGCGATGAGGGGACGCGCCAGGGCCGTCGCCAGCAAGTATTCGTTCTCGTAGATGGCGCCCGCTTGCAGCGCCGGCCAGACAAAGTAGCGGACGAAGTCCTCCCGGCCGTCTACGACGTAGGCTTTGACGGCGCCGATGCGCAGGGCCTTTTCTTTCACCGCTTCCAGGTCCGGCTTGTTGCCGACATCAATGGTCAATGTGATGACGTCAAGGTCGTACTTCTCTTTGATCCAGCGGATTGCCACCGACGTGTCCAACCCGCCGGAGTAGGCGAGCACCACTTTCCCCGGCATGTTACGCCCCCTCCAGGCCGCTGAGCGTTGTCCGCAGGAGGCCGATGCCCTCGTCGACTTCGCGCCGCGTCAGGATCAGCGGCGGCACGATGCGGATAGTGTGCGGCCCGGTGGCGTTGAGGATCAGCCCCTGTTCCAACCCGCGCAGCACCAGCTTCGGGGCCACTTCCTGCGCCAGATCGAAGGCGATCATCAGGCCCCGTGCTCGGATCTCCGTGATGATCGGGAAGTCGCGGCGCAGCTCGGCCAGCTTCGCGGCAAGATAGCCGCCTTGCTTGCCGGCGTTGGCGGGCAACTCTTGCTCCAGGATTGTCTTCACCGTCGCTATGCCGGCGGCACAGGCCAGCGGGCTGCCACCAAAGGTGCTGCCGTGGTCGCCAGGCCCCAGTGCCTCCGCCGCCGAGCCTTTGGCCAGGAACGCGCCGATAGGCACGCCGCCCGCCAGCCCTTTGGCCATGGTGAAGACATCCGGCTCGATCTTGTACCACTCGTAGCCGAGGAAGTGGCCCGTGCGGCCCATGCCGGTCTGGATCTCGTCGAAGATCAGCAGCAGGCGCTGCTCGTCGCACCACTCCCGCACACCCTGCAGGTAGTCCGGGTCGGCCGGGTGGACGCCGCTCTCGCCCTGCACCGGCTCCAGCATAATGGCGACGGTCGCCTCGGTCGTGGCGGCTTTGATGGCCGCCAGGTCGTTGAACGGCACATTGACAAAGCCCGCCGGCATCGGCGCATACGGTTCCTGGTACTTGGGCTGGCCGGTGGCCGCCACCATTGCCAGCGTGCGGCCATGAAAGGAGTCCAGCGCCGTAATGACCTCATAGGCGCCATTGCGGTGCAGCTTGCCCCATTTGCGCGCCAGCTTGATGGCGCCCTCGTTCGCCTCAGCGCCGCTGTTGCAGAAGAACAGGCGCTCGGCGCAGGAGTTTTGGATCAACAGATCAGCCAGTTCCAGTTGCGGCAGCGTGTAGTAAAGGTTCGAGGTATGGATCAGCTTCTTCGCCTGCTCATAAATCGCCCCCACCACCGCCGGGTGGGCATAGCCGAGCACGTTGACGGCAATGCCGGCCACCCAGTCCAGGTAGCGCTTGCCGTCAACGTCCCAGACGTAGACGCCCTGCCCGCGCTCCAAACAGACAGGCAACCGCTTGAACGTGTGCATGTAGTGCGCCGCCTCGCTGGCGCTCCAGGTCGTCGTGGTCATG
The DNA here is from genome assembly GCA_002404055.1 of Chloroflexi bacterium UBA4733. Next base: position 27,434 of record DHIZ01000112.1, on the reverse strand, counting down.
AGAGACTCCCTTTCCTATACAGCCGGCAGCCCGGCCAGCGGACTTGCTTCTTCTTGGCGCCGGTTAATCATCGTGCCGACGCCGTGTACCGTGAATAGCTCCCGGATCAGGGCATGAGGATAGCGTCCGTCGATGATGTGCGTCTGGCGCACGCCGGCCATGGCGCGCTGGCAGGCCTTGACCTTCGGGATCATGCCGCCGGAGACCGTACCGTCGGCGATCAAGCCTTCCAGCTCTTCCTCGGACACCTCGGAGATGAGGCGTCCGTCGGCGCTGAGGATGCCGACCACGTCGGTCAGGAAAATCATCTTCTCTGCCTGCAAGGCAACAGCAACGTCCGCCGCCGCCGTGTCGGCGTTGATATTGAGGGCCTCACCGTCGGGGCCGTAGCCGATCGGCGCGATCACCGGGATGCAGCCCAGGTCTGCCACTGCGCGGATCACCTCTGGGTCAACGGTGTCCACTTCACCGACGTAGCCGATATCGCCGTACTGGCGGTGATAGTGCGCGCGGATCATGGGTCCGTCCAATCCGGAGAGGCCGACGGCCCTGCCACCCAGGCGGTTGACCAGCGCCACCAGCGTGGCATTGACCTCGCCGATAAGCGTCATGCGGGCGACGTCGCGCGTCTCGGCATCGGTGACGCGCAAACCGTGTTCAAAGCGGCTTTCTTTGCCGATGCGCTTCAGCCAGGCGTTGATCGACGCGCCGCCGCCGTGGACGATCACAGGGATGGCGCCCAGGCGTTGCAGGTGGACGCAGTCCTCCAGCACCGCGCGTTCTGCCTCCAGAGCGCTGCCGCCCAGCTTGATGACGAGCGTGCAGCCGCTCCAACGCGTCACGAACGGCAGAGCTTCGACCAGAGTATTCGTCACCGGATCGCCGTTCGGCGAGGCGAGATCGGGAATATCGGTAGTTTTCATGGTGTCCCCGCCTACGTCGTGTACCGGCCGTTGATGTCGACGTAGCCCTCGGTGAGGTCGCAGCCCCATGCCGTCGCCTGGTACGCCCCGAGATGAAGGTCGACGTCGATTGGCACCTGCGTCGTGGCCTTGATCGCCGCGACGACGCTGTTGCGGTCGAAGGGCAGCGGCGTGCCCTGGCGCATCAGCGTGGTGCCCGCCATCGCCACATCCAGGCGCTCCTGGTCCAGCGCAGCGCCGCTGTAGCCGGCCGCGCAGGCGATGCGGCCCCAGTTCGGATCAGCCCCGTAGACTGCCGTTTTCACGAGTGGTGACTGGACCACCGCCATGGCAACACGGCGCGCGTCCTCGATGGTCTCGGCTCCCTGCACCCGCACCTCGATCACCTTTGTCGCGCCTTCGCCATCGCGTGCCAGCATGATCGTTAACTCCTGGGCAACATGGTGCAGCGCAGCGGCGAAGGCATCGGACTCGGCGTCACCGCCGCTCAGCACGGGAGCGCCCGACTCACCGTTGGCGATCAACAGCAGGGTGTCGTTGGTTGAGGTGTCGCCGTCCACCGAGAGCATGTTGAAGGTGCCGTCGGTGATACGCCGGAGCAGGTGCGACGCGTATTCACCCTCCAGGCTGGCGTCGGTGGTCATAAATCCGAGCATCGTTGCCATATTGGGATGGATCATGCCGGATCCCTTTGCCATCCCGCCAATCGTCACGGTGCGCCCGTGGATGGGGACTCGCACGGCGACTTCTTTGGAAAAGGTGTCGGTGGTCATAATAGCTTTGGCTGCCTGCCGGCCGCCATCAACTGACCAGGTGAGGCGCGCCAGGCCATCGGTGATGCGCTGCATCGGCAAGGGCAGTCCGATGATGCCGGTGGAGGCCACCTGAACCAGTCCCACCGGAACGTCGAGCCGGACTGCCGCCAGTTCTGCCATGCGCTCGGTATCGCGCATCCCTTGTTCACCGGTGCAGGCGTTGGCGTTCCCGCTGTTGAATATTACCGCCTGCGCTTTCCCGCCCGCCAGGCGCTGCCGTGAGTAGCGAACGGGGGCGGCGCAGACCTTGTTGGTGGTAAAGACACCGGCTGCTGCGGCCGGCACGTTGCTGCGTAAGACACCCAGGTCCAGCTTGTCAGCGCCGACGCCCTTGACATTGGCGTTGACGGCGCCGGCGGCGAACCCCAGCGGGCTGGTCACGCCTCCATCGGCGATGCCATCGAAGTCCATCATCAGATAGTTCCTCTCCGTCAAATCGTCCTATTGCGCCGCCGGCTGCCAATCCTCATCCAAAGGGAACGCCCACCAGCGGCAGGGGTACTACGCCTGCGACCGCGCCTGGATGTTTCCAGACCGGCCGCGAAGACGCAGGCGGAGACGGAGGACAGAAGTTTCGGTGGAACGAGCAAAGGAGCCGCCAGCCGGCGATTTCGCCATCATGGATACAACGCCGGTTGTTGCAGCCCGCAGGTCTGCTCGAAACCGCACATGAGGTTCATGTTCTGCACCGCTTGACCCGCCGCACCCTTCACCAGATTGTCCAGCACCGCCAGCGCAATCAAGCGGTTCTCGCGTTGATCAATGGTCGGATAGACCAGGCACTCGTTGCTGCCGGCGGTCCACTTCGTCTGTGGTGAGGTCGCGACCAGCCGGGTGAACGGGGCGTCGCGGTAGAACTCGTCGTACATGGTGCGCAGGTCGTCGGCGCTGATCTGGCGGCGCAGGCGGGCGTAACAGGTCGTCAGGATGCCGCGTGTCATTGGTATAAGGTGCGGCACGAAGGTGACGTGGACCTCCTCGCTGGTCAGGCCGCTCAGTTCTTGCCGGATCTCCGGCCGGTGGCGGTGCCCCTGCAGGGCATAGGCGGCGACCGACTCGTTCATCTCGCTGTAGCTGTATTCAACCTTGGCACTGCGGCCGGCGCCGGAGGCCCCGCTCTTGGCGTCGACGATGATATCCGGTTCGATCAGGCCGTACTTGACGGCAGGCGCCAGGGCCAGGATCGCCCCGGTAGGATAGCAGCCGGGATTGGCCACCAGTTCGGCCTTGGCGATGTCCTGGGCATGCAGTTCCGGCAGTCCGTACACCGCCTGCGCCAGGAGATGCGGCGCGGGATGTTTGACCTCATAGGTCGCTTCGTACTCGGCCAGGTCCTTGAGGCGGAAATCGGCGGCGACGTCTATCAACTTCCGACCCTGGCCAACCAGGGGCGCCAGGACTTCAGCCGACGCCTTGTGCGGCAATGCCGAGAAGATGATGTCGGCGTCCTGCACGTCGCCCCGAATGGTGAGATCAAGATGCCCGAGGTGCGGAAAGACGTCCGCCAACCGCTGACCGGCCTGACTGCGGCCAGTGACTTCCGTCAGTCTGACGTGAGGATGGCGGCTGAGTAGACGGGCAAGATCAACGCCGGCGTAGCCCGTCACGTTGATAATCGCCGCTCGCACGTCGCAACCTCCCGCTGCCCCACTCTGGCCGACAAGTCTACCGGGCAGGCACGCCGCGCGCAAACGCCGGGGACGTGCTACGGTATCGGCCTTGCTTTGGCACGTTTGTACACCAGCGCTGGTGGCATCGTCACTACGAGGAGAGGAGCCGGGGTGAAACTGCCGTCTGCGGCACGGATGGATCGCCTGGGTACGGAGAGCGCCTTCGAAGTATTGGTACGCGCCCGTGCCCTTGAGGCAAAGGGTGTGGACGTCATTCATCTGGAGATCGGTGAACCGGACTTTGCGACGCCGGACCACATCGTTGAGGCCGGCATAAAAGCACTGCGTGACGGCGCCACACATTACGGTCCACCTGCCGGCCTGCCCGCGCTGCGCGAAGCCGTCGCCGCGGATGTTGCTACCAGCCGTGGCATTGCCGTCCATCCCGATCAGGTGGTGATCACGCCGGGCGGTAAGCCGGTGATGTTCTTCGCCATCCTGGCCGCCATCGAAGCTGGCGACGAGGTGTTGCTGCCTGATCCCGGCTTCCCAATTTATGCCTCGCTGGTTAACTTCGTTGGTGGCATCCCCGTGCCGCTGACGCTGCGGGAAGATCACGACTTTCGGCTGGACATCGACGAACTGGCGGCGAAGCTGACGCCGCGCAGCCGCATGCTGATCCTCAACTCACCGCATAATCCTTGCGGCAGTGCCCTCACAGCAGCCGACCTACGCGCAATTGCCGACTTAGTGCGCGGACGCGACATGCTGGTGCTCAGCGACGAGATTTACAGCCGGATGACCTACGGCGCACCGCACGTCAGCATTGCGGCTGAACCGGACATGGTCGAACAGACGATCATCCTGGACGGCTTCTCCAAGACCTATGCTATGACCGGTTGGCGGCTCGGCTACGGCATTTTTCCTGGCGACCTGGCCCAGCGCATCGCCCTGCTCATGACAAACAGCAACTCCTGCACTGCCACCTTTAGCCAACTGGCCGGCGTCGCTGCCCTGATCGGACCGCAGCAGCCGGTGGAGGCAATGATGGCGGAGTTCGCCGCCCGGCGCGATCTGGTGATCGCCGGTCTGAACAGCATCCCCGGCTGGAGCTGCCGGATGCCGGCCGGTGCATTCTACGCCTTCCCCAACGTCCGCGCCCTTGGTGCTGGCTCTCGGCAACTGGCCGACTACTTCCTTGAGCATGCCGGTGTGGCGCTGCTCAGCGGCAACGGCTTTGGGGCGGCGGGCGAGGGCTACCTGCGCCTGTCCTATGCCAACTCCAAAGCGAACCTGGAGCAGGCCATCCAGCGGCTATCCGCGGCGACCGAGCAGCGTGCCGCCGCGCGGTTGTGACCCAGATGCGTCACCCCAAAGCTCCCATGTCACTCGCGGGGCGGCAGGAGTGATAGGATACTGACGAAGTAGCAGTCTGTACTCGGACAGGAGGAAGCATGGCCGATATTGACACCGTTCTGAACGGGATCACCGGCATCGACGGCGTCAAGGCCGCAGTGATCGCCGGCCGCGACGGCTTGATGATCCAGGGATCGCAAGGCGCGGGTGGGCGTGAGGACCTGGATGCCCTGGCGGCCATCACGGCCGACGTCGTGCGCAACCTGCGCATGCTGGCGTCGGACATGGGGCGCAGTTCGTTGGACCAGGTCATTGCCGAGTTTGGTGACGGCATGGTGCTGCTCCAACCGGTCGGCAGCGACGCCTCACTGGCAGTGATGGCGGGCGCCGATGGCAACATTGGTCGGCTGCGCTTTGCCGTGCGTCGCTACGCCCCGCAAATTGCTGAACTGCTGGCGCAAATGTAGGGAGCCATGTCGCTCGTCAATGTCGCCGCCCGTGAAATCCAGCTCAAGTTGGTGTATTACGGTATCGGGCTGTCCGGCAAGACCACCAACCTGCGCTACTTGCACACCAGCGTCGTCGGCGAGCAAATGAGCACGATGACGTCGATCGCCACCGAAGGCGAACGCACCCTGTTCTTCGATTTTCTGCCAGTCGACCTGGGCAAAATCCACGGCTTCCGGCTGCGGTTCCAGATGTACACGGTGCCGGGCCAGCAGCTCTACGCAGCAACCCGCGCCGCCGTGCTGCACGGCGCGGACGCGGTGGTGATGGTCTTCGATTCGCAGAACGAGAAGCTTCTGGATAACCGGGAGAGTGTGTTGGAGCTGGAAGCCAACCTCAAGGCGGAACACAAGGATGTCGCGCAGTTTCCGATCATCGTCCAGTACAATAAACGCGATTTGCCGAACGCGTTGAGCGTTCCTGAACTGGAGCAATCGCTAAATTCGCGCCACTGGCCGAGCTTTGAGGCCGTCGCATCGCGCGGCGTGGGTGTCTTCGAGACGTTTCGAACGCTCAGCAAAGAGGCCGTCAAGCGCTTATAGTACGGACAATGCTGCATGCGCGCGCTGCTGAGCACCGACGACAAGTCGGGCCTCGTTCCTTTTGCCTCCCAACTGCACAGCCTGGGCTGGGAGTTGGTCGCCACCGGCCGTACTCAGTTGGTTCTGCGAGCTGCCGGCTTGCCGGTGACGTCGGTGGCGGACCTCACCGGCTCACCCGAGATGCTCGGCGGCCGGGTCAAAACGCTCCACCCACGCATTCACGCCGGCATCCTGGCCCGGCGCGACAACGCCGACGATGCGCGAGACATTGCCGACCACGACCTGCCGCTCTTCGACATGGTCGTGGTCAACCTCTACCCATTCGTCGAACTCCTGCAGCAGGCGGGACTCCCGGCCGCCGAGCTGATTGAGGCCATCGACATCGGCGGGGTGGCGCTATTGCGCGCTGCGGCGAAGAATCACGAGCACGTCCTCGTCGTCTCCCAGCCCGCCCAATACGGGCCGACGCTTGCCGCGTTAGGGGCCGGGCAGGGACCAAGTGCGGAGTACCGGCGGGAACTGGCGCTGGCGGCATTCCAGTTAACGGCTGCCTACGATGCAGCCATCGCCTCCTGGTTAGGGGCCGGGAGTGCCGAACAGTTCCCGGACCGCCTGACGCTGCCACTCCAGAAAGCGCAATCCTTGCGCTACGGCGAGAACCCGCACCAGCAGGGAGCCTTTTACCGCTTGGTCGGTCCGAAAGAATCACAGCCGTCCATTGCCGGCGCGGAACAACTCAGTGGACGAGAGATGTCCTTCAACAACCTGCTCGACCTGCAAGCAGCGTTCGACGCCGCCAGCGACTTTGCCGCGCCGACGGTCGTCATTATCAAACACACCAACCCCTGCGGTCTGGCCTGTCATCAGGATCTGGTGGAAGCCTACCGCCGTGCCCTCGCCGGTGATCCGGTGGCGGCCTATGGCGGCGTCATTGGCTGCAACCGCACAGTTGACGAAGCGACGGCACGCGAGATCCGCCCGCTCAATTACGATGCGATCATTGCTCCCGACTATGAGTCGGCCGCCCTCGCCATCCTCAAGCGCAAGAAGAAAGGCCAGATGGTCATCCTACGCGCTGCCGGCGCCTGGGGACCTGCCGCCGCCACGGACGGCCACTTCAGTCTGGCGCAACTGGACATCAAGCGCGTGTCCGGTGGCCTCCTCCTCCAAACGCCCGACACGATCGCTGATGACCAGATTACCCTGACACCGGTGACGAAACGCCAGCCAACGCTGGAGGAGGTCACGGACCTCATCTTCGCCTTCCGCGCATGCAAGCACGTCAAGTCCAACTGCGTCGTTATAGCCAAACACCTGGCCGTCGTGGGCAGCGGCGCCGGCCAGCAGAGCCGCGTTCTGGCCGCCGAGATCGCCGTCAAGCGCGCCGAGGAGCGCGCCAGGGGTGCAGTGATGGCCACTGACGGCTTCTTCCCCTTCGCTGACGGCGTGGAGGTGGGCATCCGCGCCGGCATCACCGCCGTGATCCATCCCGGCGGCTCCATCCGCGACGCCGAGAGCATCGCCGCCTGCGACCAGCACGGTGTGGCGATGTTGACCACCGGAGGCGTGCGGCACTTCCGGCACTAGGAGACCCCTCTCTCTGACTCGCTCCCCGTCACGGGAGAGAGAGAACGCAACTGGAAATCCGGTCGCGTTGAGGCAAACGCCGGGCCAGGTTTTGACCGAAGACTACCGTCACTCCGGTTGCGTTCCCCCTCTCCCGTGAGGGGGAGGGGGACAGGAGGAGGGGTCCTTACCCAGGCTCAAACGCCTGCGTCAGATCAGTTCCCGGCAACAAATTCGGTCGTTGGACCCATCCGATGAGTGTTGGACTATATTGCCCGATGAAGGGAGAGCTGGCAGCCTCCGAAGCCAGGTCAGTGGGAACGTTGCGGTCAACGAGCAACGCCTTCAGGTAGTCGGCGAGCAGGATGCCCTGGGTGCAGTTGCAGGTGGCGTCGTAGTGCATGACGCCGCGCTGGAACCGCTGGTACACGAAGTTGTGGTTGCTCGGGTCGAAGGCGGGCGCGCTGGTGGGCAAGCCCCACAGTTCCAGGTTGAGCAACGGCACGAGCGCAGGGTTGCCGCCGCCGTTTGGGTAGGCGTCTGCAAGCGTCACTGTGTTGAGGAACGTCTTGCCAAAGTTGACCGGCAGGCCGTTCCAGGTGTCGGGCGCGTGCGTCAGTGCCCAGATGATTGCCTGTTGACCGTAGTCCAGAGTGCCGGGAGTTGGCGCGGTGGCGATGAGCAGAGGGTCCGCAGCGGGGAAGGTCGAGTTGTTAAAGCTGCGGTACGGCAGTAAACCCGCGTCAAGCAGGTTGACGGTGTGCGGGCTGCCGTCAGTCGCCACCTGAACGATCTCCCGTTGGAAAAACTGCGTGCGGAAGCCCTGAAAGGTCAGGGTGCGACTGGTCGGGTAGCCGAAGGTACGAACCCCGCCACGGTGGGTGAAGTAGTCCCAGATAGTGTCGTCATCGACCCGGAAGCCCGTCTGGGCGAAATACCGTGTGTCGTGTACCAGCGGCTGCGCGGCCGGTACGAGTGGGATAACCGAAACGGTGTGGCGCTGAGTGGCCAGGGCGACGGTTCCGGGACCGAGCATGCTGTTTGCGGCAACGGCGCCGGACCCATCGTAGCTCGTGACGGCGACAGCAAAAGGCAGGCGCAGCCACGCTTTCATCTTCTCCGGCGGGTCGAAGGAGGCGCCACCGTAAACGACGACTTCACTCGGTCCTTTGAAGACGAAACTATTGGCGAGGCGGGGTAGGCCATAGGCAGCGACCGGCCCGGTCTGGTCGGCCGTGTAAGTGTCGGCGAAGAACAGTTCGGGCGCATTGCCGGGGTACACCCATTGCGCGTTGAGGCCCAGCGCGTAATTGACGGTCTGAGCGTCGACAACGGTGCCGCCGCTGCTCCTGAAGGCTCTGGCTGCTGCCGTATCGGCGGCGGTAAGGTCGGCAGGACCGCGGGCCAGGATGATCAGCAGGCGAACACGCGATAGGTCCTCCCCGGCCAGCGTCCCTACCACCGCGGTGTTGGCGCCTCCGCGCAGGAGGGAAACGAGGTCGGCAAAGTTGTAGCCGCGGTAGGCATAAATGTCGGAGAGGCGGCTGGCGCCGATCTCCTTGTCCGGCAAGTCGTTCGGCGCCAGGATGATGGCGTCGGCACCGGGACCGGCGGGCCCTTCCAGAATCTGCCTGATGCCCGGCATTTCTGCCGTGAGGCGATTGAACAGCACGGCAGGATCGTATACCGGGTGGTAGCCGTCGTTGTAGAGGCCCTGGCCGCGCACGTTGTAGGCCCAGATGGCGATGCCGCGCAGCAACCCGCCGCCTTGCCGGGAGAGGTCCGCCAGCATGTGCAGGTTGGCGATCGCATCGGCGATATTGCTGGGATCGCTGCTGCCCTGGCCCAGTCCCCAACTGTTGCCGCTGGACCACAGCCAGTAGGGCCGCTGATATTTGGCGGAGAGGTGCGCCAGCGTGCCCAGCAGTGTCCCCAGTGCCGTCACGTCGGAGTCGTTCAGCGCGGACGTCGGCGGTCCGTTACGAATCTGGGTATCCCAGGCCGGCTGGAAGTTGGATGGCGCGTCGCGGAACAGTGGCTCCAGGGCCGGGGCTTGCTGGCTATTTCGCGCCGGCGACCCGTCAAACGTCAGCGTCACGGTCAACGCTGGATCAAGCGCCTGCCACTGCTGCGCTGCCCAGATGGCGTAGTCGTCCATAACGTGCGACTGGAAATCGCCGAGTTGGGTTTCCCGTCGGGTGTCACTGCCGACATCGGCAAAGTGGTAGCGGTAGCGATTGAAGAAGGTGAAGTCTGCCGCCGAGGAATAGTCCACGCCGGTCGGCTCGTTGGAGATCATGACCATCAGGACGACGTCCCGATACGGCACGACAAACTGCTGTTCAACCCACTGGTAGTACCGCAGCGTGTCGGCCCGGAACTGGCCGTCATACGGTGAGGCGCTTTCGCCGCCGAAGTTGAGCAGGCTCCCATCCGCCGCGCGCCGCAGGCTGCCCGGATAGGCGATGTCCCATTCGGGGCCCATCTGCGTCTGATAACTAATCGGCAGGACCAGCTTCATGCCGACACTGCGCGCAGCGTCCAGGGCACGCAACTGGGCAGCGATGATGCTCTGGGCCGCGCTGTACTGCGGGTCAGCCGCGTTGGTTGCCGCTGCGTAGACGGCGTAGGACAGCGCCACCTCGCGGGCGTTGGGGTCAACGCCGACAGGATTGTTGTGGCCCAGCCAGACCAGATTCGCCCCGGCCTGCTTCATCTTGCTGAGCGTGCCTACGAAGTCGCTGCTGCTCAGGTCGGGGTAGGCGTCCATGACCCAGCCGGTGTACGCCCCGCCTGCCGGCGCCGCTCGGACGCTCTGACCAGGCAGGAAGGCGGTACACAGGAGCGCCATGCCGAGCAGGCGAAGCAGGTGGCGAGCGTTCCGAAGCAGGCTGGGTGCGCCTTTCCAGTGTTGACACGTATGCTCTACGACGAAGGGTAGCGCACCGGGTAACTCAGAGCGTTGAGACCGCCACAGCCTCGCCGCGCTCGGCCGATTTCCAGGCAGCCTCAGAGAGTTGCATCACGCGCAGGCCGCACTCGGCTGGCGATAGCACTGGCTGCTTGCCCTGAATCGCCGCCAGAAAGTTCTCGTCCGGCGTCGAAGCCTCCGGCACGTCCGTGACTTCGACCGGCGTGTCCAAATCGAAACGGCGTACGCTGATGAAGGGAACGCGCGGGCTTTCCTGCCCCACCTGCCGGTAGAACACTGCGCCCTCGCTGCCGTAGATCGTGATGTCTTCTACGACGGCGCCGCCCTTGAAAGGGGAGTTGCCCACGATGGAGAGGCAACCGGTGGCTCCCCCCTTGAACGTCACCGTGACGGCGGAGTTGACGTCCACCCCCAGGTCGAAGCTCTGTTGCGCTGCATAGACCCGTTCCGGTTCCAGCCCGGTCACGTAGAGCAGGATGTCGACGATATGGCTGCCGGAGTCGTTCAACTGTCCGCCGCCGGAGAGGTCCTTCTGGATGCGCCAGCGGTTGGCCGTCTTCTGGTTGTTGTACCAGTTCTGGTTTTGCTGGAGGTCTACGTACTGCAGCGTACCGATCAACCCCTTGTCGATGGCCGTCTTCATGATCAGGAAGGCCGGCAGATAGTGCCGTTGGTAGGACACCAGCACCACCTTCTTGGCAGCGTCGCGCGCGGCGATGACGCCTTTCGCCTCCTGTACGGAGCAAACCAACGGCTTCTCACACAGCACGTGACAGCCGGCCTGCAAGCTGTCAATGATCTGCTGGTAGTGGTAGCTGTGCGGCGTGCTGATGACGACAGCATCCAGCTTGGCTTCGGCCAGCATCTTCTTGTGGTCGTCGTAGAAGGGCAACGCCGCCAACGTCGGGAAGCGCTGCTTGAGGCGATCAACGTTGGCCGCGAAGGGCTCGGTGCAGGCGGCGATGACCGCGCATTCGCGATTGACGTAACGCGGTACGTGAACGCCGATCATGTTGTTCCCGGCCCCGATCAGGCCGACTCGGAGGGGTATGGACACAGTGCTACTCCTTTTCGGTCAGGATAGTAGCAGATAGAGCGAGGCCGGGCGGCGATTGATGGCAATGGTTGAAACACTCTGGGCATCCGTAGGGGCAGGCCTTGTGCCTG
>DHIZ01000112.1:0-15811 GCA_002404055.1 Chloroflexi bacterium UBA4733 | reverse complement strand
CGCACAAGGCCTGCCCCTACGACGAGATACCCCGCCGCCGTTAGCTCTTGCCTAGCGTCTGGTTCAGCAGCGCTTGCATCCGCGACTGCAGATCGTCGAGCATTGCCTTGGAGGTCGTTTTGCCGTCGCGGACTTTGACCAGACCCGCCCGGTAGTTCGAGTCGATCTGGTCATAGATCGGGTCGTTGGGAATGTTGATGTTCTTGTCAGCCTGGCCGACAGCGTCGAGGAACCAGGAGAGGCCGGGTATCTGATCGAACTTCCCTTCTTTGGCGAACTTCTTCGTGTAGAGCATCAGCCCGGTCTCGTCGAGCAGCAACTGGTTGGCGGGCGTGGTCGTCAGGAACTCGATCCAGGAAAAGGCCTGGTCGCTGGCCTTGGAGCCGGTCGGCACCTGTAGCGACCAGCCGCCAGTCAGCATCAGCTTCTTGCCGATGTTGGTCGGGAAGAACGCTGGCGCTATTGGGAAGCCTTTGCCGTATTTTTTGACGCCGTTGGCCGTCCAATAGCCCTGGATGATCATGGCCTCCTTCTGGTTGTCGAAGCCCGATGTCTTGCCATCCCACTCGCCATAGACCTTGCGAAAAGCGGTGAACCGCGTCGGGTCAATTTGCTTGTACTCCTGGGCGATCCAGTCGACGGCGTCCACCATTCCCTGAGCGTTGAGGTGCAGCGTGTCGGTGGCGTAGTCGTACCATTCGACCCCGAAGCCTTCGCCGTAGACATCGAGGAAGCCTTCCGCACCCATGGAACTGAGCGGATCGAAGCCTAACTGGGTAATGTCGTTGCCCTGGAGTTTGGTGAGCTGCTCGCTCATCGTCGAGACGTCTTGCCAGGTGGTCGGTGGCTTCTGCGGGTCGAGGCCAGCCTGCTGGAAGAGTTGGACGTCGAGGATCATGGCGGAACGCGGCCCGTTCTCCATGGCCGGGATACCCCAGGTCTTGCCCTTCCACTGCACCTGTTGGAACTGCGCGTCGGCGAAGTCGCTGCGCTTGATGATCGTACTCTTGGCGATGCGGTCATCCAGCGCCTGGTACAACCCCTTCTGGGCATTCGGTGCGACGTAGCGGATGGTGACCACGTCCGGGGGCGTTCCACTGGCCACATCGGTCAGGAACTTACTCGCGTCGTAGCCCTGCGCATTCAGACCAACCGAAGGGTGGTCCGTCTGGAACATCCCGAACACCTTGCCGACCGGCCCCAGGGTGTCGGGCCCGCCCCAGTTCTGCCAGTGTTCGAGGACGACTCCTTTACCCGAGACCGGGTTGATGTGTGCAGTGACGGGCGTGGGCACCGCCGAGGCTGTTGATGCCCCGGCAGCCTTACTTGCCGTGGAAGCGGTCGCAACACTGGCAGCGGGTTTTGCCGCTGTCGCCGCACTGCTGGCAGTCGTGGCCCCACCACTGGTTGTTGCTGTTGCGGTCGTCCCTGCGCCGCATGCGGCCAGTAGCGGCGCTACCGATAGGCCGGCTGCCAATGCACCGCAACGGCGGAGCAGAATTCGCCGGGACAGAGTGCTCGACGGCGTACGAAACGCGAACGTAGCCACGAGTTAATTCCTTTCCATGACGCACAAACTGAAAACGTTCTCAATGGTAGACTGTGCCGCGCGCCTTGTCAAGCGAATTGGAACTACTGGGGGCTGGCAATGTTCGGCAAGGCAACTCCCAGGCGCGCTTCAAACTCCGCCCGCCAGGTCTTGCCATGGTCGAGGTCGTCCGAGGTCAAGGTCTCACCGCGCACGAGCTTACGCACCAGCGCCAACTCGGACCGGGAGAAGGTCACCGCCCCCAACACGTACTCTTCAAAGGCCTCGTAGGCGACTGGCGCCACCGCCCGCGTGCAATGGGCAATCTGCTCCGCATAGGCGCGAATCTCTTCCTGAGCGTGCGGGTCAAGCCGCAACGACAAAAAGTGGAAGCAATTGTGGAGGTTCACCTTCCAGTACCACTCGGTGAAGAGCGCCACCGGTAGCCCGATGCGGGCGACCTCGCGTGCCATGCCCGCGTCAAGATGACGGCGATAGCGGGCGTAGGCGTCGGCCTGGGACGCGCGCCACTCGTCAATCGCTGCCGCCGCCTCCTCGGCAGGAAACGGCTCATCGGCGCGTCCCTGCCGGTTGGTCGTACTCTGTGGCTTCACCGCCTCCGGCTCGGGTAAGTAGAACTCTTCGCGCATCTCGCTATATCGCGCTGAAATTTCGTTAATTGAGGCGGTACGGTGGCGCATAAGCTGGCGGGCGACGAATATCGGGGCTTTGATGTGGAACTTCAACTCCACCATCTCAAATGGCGTCGTATGCCGGTGGCGCATCAGGTAGCGAATGAGCAGCCGGTCGGAGCGACGGGTCTTTGTGCCGGCGCCGTAGCTGATACGTGCGGCTTGCACGATCGCTGCATCGTCGCCCATCGAGTCAACCAGGCGGACAAAACCGTGATTGTGTACAGCGAGCGTCTGCCCCAGCAGCGCCTGTCTGTCCGTGAGATTCTCCATCGTCGTACTGCTGCCTTCTTTCGCCACCGATCGACACCGGACTCTCCCCCCTGAGATTAAAGGCCATCGCGCCGCTCTGTGGCGACTTCCTGCCGCTTGATGTACGATAGTCCCCGCTGCAATGACGGCGGCACGATGCCGGCAGCACGGAACAACGGGGATGGAGAGCAGCACATGGATCAAGAAACGACGGCGGCATGATCGCGCTGGACCGCACTATCGGCGAGGACCTGCAGCAGGCGCGCCGCCGAGAGTGGTTGGTGACCAACGGTCTTGGCGGCTACGCCTCCGGTACGCTGGCCATGCCGACGCGCCGCTACCATGCTCTATTGGTTGCCGCAGTCGCCCCGCCGGCGACCCGCTCCGTCACCCTGGACCGCATGGAAGAGTCGCTCCAGTTAGCCGGGAGGAGTATCAGACTCGATTGCAGCGAATACGAAGATCACACAGTCTCGCCGACCAGCTACCAGTTGCTACAACAGTTCCAGCTTGAAGCCGGCTTGCCCGTCTGGCGCTATGCCTGCGACGGCATCATCCTGGAGCGCCGCTTGTGGATGCCGTATGGTTGCAACCAGACGTCAATCTCCTATCGCCTCCTGGCAGCGCCGGGCCCGGTGGAACTCCAGTTGACGCCGCTGATCGCCTGGCGCGACCATCACGCCCTGCAGCGGCAGCTTCCCATGCCGTTCGCGGTAGATGCCCTGGCGGACGGATGTCGCCTGGCGCTGAGCGCCACCGCCTGGCTCACCCTGACCTGCGACGGCGGGCGATTCGAGCCCGACTCCGATTGGCACTACCGCTTCTTCCTGAGCGAGGAGGCAGACCGCGGCTTCGACGCGGTGGAGGATCTCTACCGGCCCGGCCATCTCCGCATCACGCTGCACCCCGGCAAGGAAGTCGTCTTCCACGCTCGTTTTGGTCAGGGAAGTGATACGACTGTGCCAGGCGACCCCACCCTGGAAGCGGAACTGACACGGCGTCGCGCCTTGTTGCAGCAAGCCAGGGTCGAGCCGGAGACCCGCGCCGCGCAACTGGTGCTGGCGGCTGACCAGTTCCTGGTCCGCCGCGGCGAGCAGCAAACGACAATCATCGCCGGCTACCCGTGGTTTGCCGACTGGGGACGGGATAGCATGGTCGCGCTTCCCGGCCTCACGCTGGCCACGGGCCGGCGTGCGGAAACGCGGTCCATTCTGCTGGACTGGTCAACCTGGCTCAAAGACGGGCTGCTGCCCAACCGCTTCCCAGATCAAGGCGAGGCGCCCGAATACAACAGCGCGGACGCCTCCCTGTGGTTCATCTACGCTGCAGAACGCTACATCGCTGTGACAAGCGATCTGTCGACACAGCGGCGATTATTTACTTCCCTCACGGATATCGTCGAGCACTACCTGCAGGGGACGCTCTTCGGCATCGGGGTCGACCCCGATGACCACCTGCTGCGAGCCGGCGCTCCCGGCCTCCAGCTCACCTGGATGGATGCAAAGGTCGACGACTGGGTAGTGACGCCGCGCCGCGGCAAAGCAGTTGAACTGAATGCCCTCTGGTACAACGCCTTGCGTGTCCTGGAACGCTGGTCGGCGAAGGTTGGCGGGGAACAGAAGCGCTACGCAGGGCTGGCGGACGCCTGCGCCGCCGCCTTTAATCGCCGCTTCTGGTACGCCGAGGGCGGCTATCTGTTCGATGTCGTCGACGGCGAGAATGGTGACGACCCCTCGCTGCGCCCCAACCAGGTGCTCGCGCTGTCGTTGCCTTTCCCCGTGCTCAGCCCGGAACGCCGCCTTGCCGTGTTAGATCAAGTAGCAGCCGCCTTGCTGACCCCAGTCGGCCTGCGGACGTTGGCTCAGCGCGACCCGGCGTACCGGGGAACGTACGCTGGAGACGCGCGCACACGTGACAGCGCGTACCACCAGGGCACAGTCTGGCCCTGGTTACTCGGCCCCTACCTTACTGCTCATTTGCGTGTCGTCAACAACCGGGCCTACGTGCAGGCGGTGTTAGACACGTTCTTTGCCCATCTGCCCGAGGCCGGCGTGGGCAGCGTCTCGGAGATCTTCGACGGCGATGCTCCGCACGCGCCGCGGGGTTGCTTCGCCCAGGCCTGGAGTGTCGGCGAGTTGCTGCGAGTGCTGCGCCAGATCACGTAATCGCTGGCGGAGCCGCGTGTTCCGAGCCTCTGGATCGCTGGACGCCACGGCACGGGCGAACGCGATGCTGCTGCCGACGATAACGCAGAGCCGCCTCGCGCGCGTGACCGCCGTGTAGAGTACGTCGCGTCGCAGCATCTGGCCATGCTGTGGCAACAATAACAGCACGATGCAGGGATATTCCGAGCCTTGCGCCTTGTGGACCGTGGCGGCGTAGGCCAGTTGCAGTTCGTCCAGGTCGCGCGCGCTGTACGTCACGACGGGTGTTTTGCCGCCGTTGGCGAAGTCGACGTGCAGCGTCTGTGCCTCGGTGTCGATGGCCACGATCTGACCGACGTCGCCGTTGAAGACATTGAGGTCGTAGTTGTTGCGCGTCTGCATGACCTTGTCGCCCGGGGCGAACTGCTGTCCTCCCCAGGTGATGCTCTTGCTTAACCGCGCGCCGTTGAGCGCGGCTTGCAGCGCAGTATTGAGCACGCCAACCCCGGCCTCACCCCGGTTGACCGGGCAGAGCACCTGCACGTCCTGAAACGGGTCAAGATCGAACCGGTGGGGGATGCGTTCCACCACCAGTCGCACGGTTTTCTCGATGGCTCGCTCCGGCTGGCGCTCTTCGATGAAGAAAAAGTCGGGGCTATCGGCAGGCCGTCCGTGCAGCGTGCCGTCGCGGATGTCCAGAGCGTGTTGGATGATCTTGCTGTCGCGCGCCTGACGGAACAGCGTGGTGAGTTTGGCCACGGGGATGCACTCGGAGCCAATGAGATCGCGCAGGACGTTGCCGGGACCTACCGACGGTAGTTGGTCGACGTCGCCCACCAGGAGGAGTTGGGCCTCGGGCGGCAACGCCTGACCCAGGTGATAGGCCAGGACAACATCGAGCATCGACGCCTCATCTACGATAACGAACTGGTAGGGCAACGGCCGCTCGGCATTGTGCTTGAACTCCTCGCTGCCCGGCACGAAATCAAGCAGACGGTGAAGTGTTGAGGCCGGGCGGTCGGTTGCCTCCGTCAAACGCCGCGCGGCGCGGCCTGTTGGCGCGGCCAGGCAATAGCGCACCTGCCGCCGCTCCAGAACAGCTATCAGCGCGCGCAAGGCTGTCGTTTTGCCGGAGCCCGGACCGCCCGTGACGATGCTGACCGGCTCCCGTAGGGCCAGGGCGAGGGCCTCCCGCTGCCCGTCCGAGAGCAGGACGCCGGTGGCGGCGGCGGCCGTTTGCAGGATGGCGTGATCCGCCTCGGCCGCGGCGACAGGCCGGCTTGTGCGCTGCAGCAGGTAGAGGCGCCGGGCCAGTCCGACCTCTGGTGTATAGAGGCTCGGCAGGTAGACGTTGCCGCTGTCTATAACCAGATGGCGCTCCCTTTGGGCTGTGTTGATGGCGTCCCGTACATCGCCCGGCGGCAACGCGATCAGTTCCGCGGTCTGTGCGACCAGTGATTCGATTGGCAGGTAGCAATGGCCGTCGTTCGTGGCGCGGGACAGGACGTGGGCGGCGGCAGCGGCCGTGCGTTGCGGTGAATGCTCCGGCAGGCCCAGCTTCCGTGCGATGTCGTCGGCGGTCTGGAAGCCGATGCCGCGCACGTCTCTCGCCAGTTGGTAGGGGTTTTGGCGGACCAATACTACCGAATCGGCGCCATAGTGCGCCTGGATACGCGGCGCCAGGGCCGGGCTGGCCCCGTGCTGTTGCAAAAAGAGCGCCAATGCGCGCGTTTCTCGCTGCTGCGCCCAGGCTGCGCCGATCTCCTCGGCCCTTCTGGCGCTGATCCCCTTGACTTGCGCCAGCAACTCTGGAGTATTCTCCAGAATCGCCAATGCCCGTTCGGCAAAGGCATCGACGATGCGCTCGGCCGTGGATGGGCCAACTCCCGGCAACAATCCGGAACCCAAGTAGCGCTGGATACCCTCGGCATCGGTGGGAGCGTGCGGGTGAAAGGCGGCAACCTGAAAGGTGGCGCCGTGGCGGCGGTCATCGACCCAGCAGCCGTCGACAGAGACCGGCTCGCCCACGGCCACGCCGGCCATCATCCCGGTGATGGTGACGAGCCGAGGCTGACGAGGGTTGCCGCGGCCAGAGCGCAGCCGCGCCACTGCGAACGTCGTCTCCTCGTTCTTGAAGACAACGCGCTCGATCATGCCTTGTAGGGAGTTTGACTGTGCCGCTCCGCTTGGGCGTCGGGCAGCCACAGGGGCTCGTCGTGGTCTCGGAGCATTTATCACGGTCATTCAGTTTACGGTATTGTCGAATAAGGGCGGCGACTAGAACAGGGCCGCATACCGCAGTCGCGGCCCTGTTCTAGTCGCCGCCGGTCTCTGGGTACTACTGGTCGGCGGTCACGACCGCTCGCATCCCCTCCCATTCGCGCCAGATGTCGGTCATGCACTCCCAGTGGATAGCGTCGTGATCGACGTGCTTCAGGCGAAAATAGATGGCGTACCGGATGCCCGGCGAGCTATTGCCGGCGATGCCGTGCGCCAACTGGTAATGGCAGAGCACCGCATCGCCTGGGCTGCCGGTGATCTGCACGGGGACGGGCAGTTCGACTTTGGGCATACCCTCCAGCAATGCCTCCGAACCGTGCTCGCGAAAGTACTGCTCGTAGATGCGGTGGGTTCCCGGCCAGACTGCCAGGTTGCCCATGTAGTCGTGCGATACCTCGCTCAGTACGATACCGACAAGGGCAGTGAAGTTCGCAATGGTTCCCTTGGGCACCCCGTTTGTCGGCGAGTACATGCCGTCGATGTGGGCGCCCGGCTCGCGCGGTGGGTCCATGCTTGGGAAGCGCAGGGCAATCTGGCCGCTGCGCACTGGCCGGATGCGGCCAGCACCAATCGCCGATTCGGCATACTCCCAGACTGAGGAGGCCTGAATCAGGTCGGTTATCTCCGGTGTCCCTTGCAACTCAGGACTGTAGCTGCGGGAACGAAACTGCGTCAGGAGCGCCGGATCAATTCCCTGGTTGCCCAAGGAAGCATTGATCGCCCGTCGCGCTGCGTCTACCAGATCTTGCGAGACCGCACCGGGCAGCTTTACGAAGCCGTTTTGGAAGAATTCTTGCTTCTGTTGCGGCGTTAGTTCCATCGAAGGTCACCTTTCTGCCCGGCTATCAAAGCCGGGGATTGTCGTATGGTACTGATTGCGCGGCTCGTCCGTTGCGCCCACCTGGCGACTGAAGTCGCGGCTACCAGGGGCGAACACCCACTGCGGTGGGTACCCGCCTGCGCGGACTCGTTCCTAGCCCGCGCAGGGCCCAAAGGGCACCCACTTCGCCAGCGTTAGGCGCGACTTCAGTCGCCGGCCATCTGTATTTAGCCTACGCCCTATACCAGCGCCGCCATCAGTTCCTGCAACACCGCTGGCCCGTTGACGGCGATGATGGATCGCTCTTTCAATGTCCAGGGAGCGCCGTGGTAGTCGGTGACGCGACCGCCAGCTTCGCGCACGATCAGCGCGCCGGCGGCAGCATCCCAGGCTTGCAGTGTGCCCTCCCAAAAGCCATCAAATCGCCCGGCAGCCACATAGCACAGGTTGAGCGCGGCGGCGCCGTCGCGGCGCACCGCCTGCGACAACCGGATCAGCCGGTCCCACTGCGCTAACACGGGGTCTAATGCGCTGCGGTCGTAGGGGAAGCCGGTGGCCAGTAAGGCGTGGGCCAGGTCCGATGTCGCCGAAACATGGAGCGGCAGAGCATTGACCCAGGCGCCCTCACCGCGCACAGCGCGGAAGAGTTCATCTCGAAACGGATCGTAGACGACACCCACAGTGAGTTCTCCCTGATGCTCGTAGGCAACGGAGACGCAGCAGACCGGGTAGCCGTGAGCAAAATTCGTTGTGCCATCCAGGGGATCGATGATCCAGCGATGTTGCGGGTCGCTACCTCCGGTGGCGCCCTCTTCAGCGAGGATGGTGTGATCCGGAAATTGCCGGCGAATTGCTTCAACGATCAGGCGCTCGGATCGCTTGTCGTACTCCGTGACCAGGTCGACCTCACCCTTGTAGCCGACCGCGCGCACGTCGCGGATCGTGCCGATGCCTTCCAGCAGGACGGCTCCGCCCAGGTGTGCCGCCTCAATGGCGAGTTTTAGTTCCGACTCGTACATTCCGCCCTTTCCACGCTGGCCCCGGTCCAGAGTGTACCGGCTGCTGCCGCACGCGGCATTCTTTGGCAGTGCCGATGGAGCGTTTGTTGACCCACTCGATTCGATCCCGTTCGCCGAGGCGACCGCCGACGGTGGACCGCCGCGGACCCGCGCCTTCATGATCGTCGTGATGGTCGGGGTGGAGCGATTTGAACGCTCGACCTCTGCGTCCCGAACGCAGCGCTCTAACCAAGCTGAGCTACACCCCGAAGTGGCATGCCGAGTATACCGACTGGAGCGGCCGGCTGCAAACGCTGAGCGAGCCCGGCACACCAATGACATCGCTATGCCGCTCGCACGGCGTTCCCGTAGGGGCAGGTCCCCGTGCCTGCCCTACTCGCCTTGCGACAAGTGATCTTTGTTTGCAACCGGACCAGGGCAGGCACGGGGACCTGCCCCTACGACGTTCGGTTGCATATTATTCCCTCCTGTTCCCTCCTGCACCCTGGTATCCTCTGAAACGGTCCATGGCGCGGCCAGCATTGCGGTGACACAGGGGAGCTGGTGGGAGTACTCAAGCACGCGACCAGAGTCAGGTCCGATTCACCCGCCTCCCCGGTCCGACCGGACAAACCCTGGCACATCGCCGGTTTCGTCGGGCTGCTGCTCCTGACTGCGTTGCTTCGCTTCCCGCTCCTGACTACAATTCCCGTTGGTCTGCATTACGACGAGGCCTGGAGCGGGCTCGATGCGGCGACCGTGACCTGGACCCATCACCCCGTCTTCTTCACGGACAGCAACGGCATGGAGCCGCTCTACCTGTACCTGCAGACCATCAGCATCCTGCTCTTCGGGCGGACCGCCTTCGCGCTACGGGTGGTCTCGGCGGTCGTTGGCACGCTGACTGTTCCGGCGTTGTACCTGCTGGTGCGGCGCTTAGGGGGCTGGCGGCTGGCCCTGTTTGCCGCCGGCGTCCTGGCGGTGACCTACTGGCACGTCCACGTCAGTCGCCTCGGCTACCGCGCCATTAGTTTGCCGCTCGTCGAATGCCTGGCCTGGTGGGCCCTGTGGAACGGTAGCCAACGGCGCGATTGGCACTGGCTAGGGGCCGGAGGCGCATTTGTTGGTGTGTCGCTCTACACCTACTCGACGGCCCGCGTCTTCCCTCTGGCGGTGATGCTGTGGTTTCTCTGGCTGGCGGCGCGTCGGCGCGAGTGGCAGGATCTGACGCGACTGGTGCTGGTCGGCGTCGCGGCATTGCTGGTATTTTCACCGTTGGGGTGGTACTTCCTTCAGCACCCAGATGAGTTCCTGGCCCGCGTCGCCCAGGTCATTGTGCTTTCACCGGGAGTTAGCCACTCATCGCAACCGGCACTCCTGGTTGGAGCGGAACGCACGCTGGGTATGTTCAGCATCCGCGGCGACACGGAGTGGAAGTACAACCTCTCCGGCAAGCCAACCTTAGATCCGCTGATGTCGCTGTTCTTCTACGCCGGAATTGTTGGTTGCGTGGTCGTGGCGATCCGGCGCTACGGGCCGCCGCCGCCTGCCGCTCCGGCGCCGCCTTCCCAAGGCGCCGGCGACCTGATCGGCGCCGATGCCGCCGTGTTGCTCTTGCTCTGGTTTGTCGTGATGATCGTTCCGGGGTTCGTGACGACGGACCCACCGGAGACGCTGCACACCCTGGCCACTGTCCCCGTGGTCTGTACCTTTCCAGCTCTCGGAGCAGTGTGGCTTTGGCGCATCGTGCAACGACGGCTCCAACGTGCGCCACGCATCGGCGCTCAGCTGGCTGTAGGTCTGGTGCTGGCCGAGGCAGCAGCGACGGCCATCAGCTATTTCGTCATCTGGGCGCCGAATCCTCAGGCCTACTACTGGCTGCACGGCGATGTTGCCGACCTCGCTGTGCTGCTCAAGCAGGCGCCCACCAACGCGACGCTGTATGTGGCGACGCAATACTATCGCCATCCCACGTTGCGCTTCTTGGCCCCGCAAGTGGCCGAGCGTGCCGTATGGTTTGAGGCGGACAGGAGTCTGCCCGCCCGGCCTGTGCCGGGGGAAGCCTGGTATGCCTTCGCTAACGGTTACCAACCGCTTGCCGCCGCCTCCAGTGCTCTGCCCCAATCTGATCTCGCCGCCGCACCGCACGATAGTGCCGGTGGCACGAAGTACGAGCTGTACCGGCTCCCGGCGCCGGCTCGCCTGCCCGTGCTGCCAACCCCACTCAACGCCACGCTGGGTGACGCTGTGACCCTCCTCGACGCCCAGATCACAGCGCCCACTCCCACCCAACCGCGCGTCGTACAGGTGAGCCTGCGCTGGCGCGTGTTGCGCCGGCCACAGCAAAAGCTGAGCCTCTTCGTCCACCTGCTGGATGCCAGCGGCCACCGGTGGGCACAATCTGATGGGCAAGGTTTCTTTAGCGAGGATTGGCGTACCGGCGACGAGGTCATCACGACTGAACAGGTGCAGTTGCCGGTGGGCGCCCCGGCCGTGCCGCTGCGCGTCAGTGCGGATTTTTACGATGTGGCGACCGGCCAGCCGCTCCCTTGGTCAGCGTCGGGCGGTCCGTCAGGCGCAGCAGATGGCGGCATCATGTTGGGCCAGGCGATGGCGTTACCTTCCGTCCTCCTTCCGGCGGACACCATACCCGGAGCGCTGGCGCCCAGAGATATCGCGTCTGGTCTGCGCCTCCTTGGTGCGGTGCTCCCGGCGACGCCAGTTACGGCCGGCACTACAGCGAGTGTTACGCTCTACGTGCAAAAAACCGGTCAAGCAGGAGGCGCCGCCAACCCGGCACAGTTGACGGGTGAGAGCCTGGCGGATAGCGAACCAATCCCGTCAGCCCAGCTCCTTGCTGCCTTGCCGGTCGGTGACGTGGTCGCTCTCCGCCACGTGCTGACCGTTTCCGCCCGCGCCACGGTCAGGTCGGTCGCCGTGAACCTGGCAACCGCTCAGGGCAGCCTCACGCTTGGTCAGTTGGCCATTGCACCGCTGCCCCGGGCCTTCAGCGCGCCTGCGCCACAGCACGTGCTGTCCGTGCGTTTCGGTCAGGTTGCCGAGCTGGTGGGCTACGATGTCGCAACCGACCTGCCGGTCAACCGACTGACGACGACGCTGTACTGGAAAGCGCTGCAACCGTCCGACGTTTCGTACACGGTGTTCACGCATCTCGTTGGCCCCAACAATGCCATTCAGGGCCAGCACGACGGTTTGCCGGCAGGAGGGCGGTGGCCGACGACTTCCTGGCTTGCCAACCAGATCATCACCGACTCGCAGCAACTCAGCCTTAGCGCCAGTACCACGCTTCCTCAAGACACCCTGCAGGTCGGCCTGTACGCCAGTCAGGCGCCTGGACAGCCACGTTTGCCCGCCAGTGGCCCCCCAGGCGAAGCAGGCGACACCTACGCGGTGCTGGCGGTCGGCCGGTAGCCGACTACCAAAGTCGCACGTCGTGCGTTAGCTGGTGGCAAGTGTCTGCAGCGGCTCTTTGATGCGTGTGAGAGCCTGCTGTGCAGTCTCGGTACCTTTCATCATCGATGTCCAGGCCGGGGAGATAATGGACGTGTTCATCTGGTTGTATTTGGGGTGGAAGCGGATTGGATCGATAGCCAGGGCGATCTTTGTGCCATCGACGATGATGTTTTGGGCGTTGGAGTTGGGCCACTGCTTGAAGCTTTCGTTCACCCAGGTAACGACATCGTTCGGTATGGCGGGCTGGCGCAAGACGGCGTTCGCCAGGCGTGACTTGTCCATCAGATACATCAATAGCGACCAACCGGCCTCTCGCTGCTTCCCCAGCGTGCCAAGCCCGCCGATGACAGCCTGCACGTCTGGTGACGACACTGTGCCCTTCGGCATGGGCGCGAAACCCCAATCGATCGCCGCCGGCATGCCCTTAGCGTAGTTGAGCGCGCTGCAGCAGGTCGCCGTCATGGCCGCCAAACCACCATAGAAAGGGTCGCCCTTGCCTGCGGTGAAATTTGGACTGGAAGTAGAGGCACGATCTTTCAGCACAAGGTCCAGATACTTCTGATACGCGTTCACCATCGCCGGTGAGTCGCAGGTGATCGTCTTATAGTCATCTTGCAGCCAGCGCGCCGGCTTCCACATCAGCGGGATGGTATTGATGTTGAGTCCATAGTTGGCCAGACCCGCTTGCGTTTGCTTGTCGCCGCTCCGCTTCGTGAGCTTGCCCGCCGCAGTGGCGAATTCATCCCAGGTCCAGGCCTTATCCCAGGTGGTCGGCGGTTCGCTGACTCCGGCGGCCTGGAACAGCGATCGGTTGAAGACAAGGCCGAACGGCGCGTCACCACCATAGGCGTAGGGCAGGGCATACAGCTTGCCCTGATAATTGCCGACCAGGTTCAGGATGTCCTGGCTGTACTGCTGGGTATTCCAGTGATCGCGGGCGATATATGAATCAAGGGGCGTCAGGAGGTTCAAGCCAATGTTGACGGTCTGGGCAGTTTGATACCAGCAAATGGCGTCCATTTGCTGTCCGGCTGCCACCAGGGTCGCCAGCTTGGCGTCATTCACCCCCAACTGCATCTGGAGCGTCCAGTTGGGGTGGGCCGCCTGCCAGGGCTTCAGCAAGGCGTCCAGCGCCGGCTGCTTGGGCGCGTCCCGGCTGATCCAATTGACGGTGGCATTTGCACCCTGCACCGACGAGGTCGATGTAGGAGCGGCCGTCACAGCCGTGGCGCTGGTGATGGTCGCCTGTGCGGGCGTTCCAGTCGTCGCCACCTCAGCGGTCGTCGATGTATTGGTTACGAACGCCGGCGCTGCGGCGCCGCAGGCCGCCAGGATCGGTAAACCGACCAGCATGCCGATAGTGCCAAAGCAATAGCCAAGGACGGCACGACGAGGCTGCGCAAGTTGTTTGGGAGCAAAGGACACGATGTGTCACCTTTCCTAGCGTTGGTTTGGGAGATGGTACATCGCACGCTGCGGACTGTCAAGGGGATGGCGGAAAAGGGGTGCGGCGTGTAGGGCGCACTAATACCTGTCACGTCAGTAGTGTGTCCGATGCCGCGGGATGGGTACGTTAAGCGGCCGCCTGGAACCAGTGCGCCCGTCGAGCGCGGAGGNNTGGCGAGCGCCTGAGTTGCTGGCGACATGACTTCCTCCGCACTACGATACTGTACTGTATCGGCAGGTCGGAACAGAGCATGCGGCACGTCGCCAGGTTTGTCAAGGGTCCGACAAATGTGGATGCGACGAAAGCGTTGCTGCCGGTGGCCGATAATGGTCGCGAGCTGATCTTCCACCGCGCGCGCGAGCGTGTTGACAATGACGCGCTGTCTTTCGGGGTCGCCGAGGCGAGTGTCTTCGCCCCAACCTTCTCCATCCCCTACGGCGCCAACACCCAGTTGTAGCTGCGCGGCTACCCGCCGGAGCTGGCGCACTTCGCCCACTGTGTCCGGACCGGCGAGTCGCCCATCTGCGGCGCCGATAGCTTGGGGCGCACCCGGTCAGCCCCTGCGGTCGTCCGGCTCGAGCCTGCCGATCTCCCGGCGCCAGTCGATAATGTGCTGGGCGACCGTCGCCACCGGGGCCGTCCAGATCCGCTCGCGGTGGCGGCGTGTAAAGCCTTATAATAACGGGCACGCCATCGGACACACTACGGGCACTTGGAAACGTTCGCCGCAGCGGCTATGTGAATGGCGAGCAGCCGTGCCGGGCAGGCGCGGAGGAGGCCCCCTCCGGCTCGCACCGCTCGCCAGGTTCCCCCACTGCCGTGGAGGAACCGATACTGCGCGTCCGAGAACGGTTGCCTTCGGGCCGGTACGGTTGGAGCGAAGCGTCGTCGCTCAAGGAGGCTCCTCCGCTTGAGCACCCGTGATTGCTGGGCGGCAAGCTGGCCCTCATCCAGCGCCGCATTCTGCGGTGGCTCCGCGTCGAAGTCTCCCAGCCGGACGTCGCGGTAACACTGCAAGGCCGGGCCGCCCTCCCCAGCCGCGTCCAGCGCGTGCTCAAAGGTGGCGACGACGATGTCCTGCCCTTTGCGCTGCTCGTAGTGGACCGTCCCCGTGCTCACCTTGCCGGTGACCTCGAGCCGCAGCCGAAACGGCACGGTCTCCCTTCGGTCGCCAGCGCCGCGCGTCGGCGGCCCAGCCAGGACCGGCGACAGGCGCAGCGACTGGCCCCGGGTCTCCACTGTCCCGTCATTGCCGAGCAGACGGTTCGCCTCGACAATGCCTTGCTGGGGCCCCAGGCGCTCCGGCACGGCCACCGCCTCCCAGTAGTGCTGAGGGAGCGGGCGAAACCAGGGCTGGTCATCCGCCGGGGCGCGGTAGTCGCGGCCTTCGTGGGGCCGCTCCGTGTTGAAGTAGTTGTGGTAGTTCCGCAGGCCCTCTACTGCGTCGGCCAGCGTATTGGGCCGTTCCTTGCGCCAGTACTCCGCTCAGCGTAACGAACCGCCCCAGCCGGCACAGCCGCCGCGAGCCGGGTGTAGCGATCCTGAATCGTGGCAAGGTAGACCAGCACCCGTAATCAGGTACCCGCCCGCACCGGCCACGGCCCCCAGGTATCAATGGTCAGGACGCCTGGCGTGGCAGCGGCCTGGCCCGGATAACGCCGCCGATCCCTCGGCCCGACCGGCTTGATGGCCAGGCCCCATTCGTGGATCAGCTCACGAAGGCGCCTGGCCGAGGGCACGTCTGCCGGCGTGAGGCCGTAGCGCGCGGGATTACGCAGCAGCAGATGGTGCAGCATTACCGGGCCGTTGGCCGACTCGCTTTCCCGCGCCTTCCGAACAGCTGCCCGAGCGAGGTCCGAATAGGCCGGCGGCCGACCGCTGTTCGTTCGGCGACCGTCGGCCGTTCGCCCCTCCGCCGCTCGCTCCAGGAAGCGGTAGACGGTCTTCGGCTCGCAGCCCACCGTCCTGGCGACCTGGGCCACCGTCAGGCCGGAAGCCAGCGCGGCAGCGATGCCGGCGCGCTGCGTCTCTGCCTGGTCAGCTCGCACTGATGCACGTCCGGCGCAATGGCCCACCCTTGGGGGCAAACGTGGCTCGAATGCGCGGCCAGGCGGCCTCCCCCAGGAGCTCCACGGCACGGCCGCTTCGACGGTCCGCCTTCGGCGTCCAGCGCGCG
>DHIZ01000337.1:5195-5366 GCA_002404055.1 Chloroflexi bacterium UBA4733 | reverse complement strand
GCGCGGCACCCCATCTACAGCGGATTGCTGCTCACGATGGCCTCGATCACGGTGGCCTCAGGAAGCGTGTCCCGGCTCCTGACGCTTGGGGTCCTGGTCCTGCTCCTGACCGTGAAGGCACGCTGGGAGGAAACGCGCCTGATGCGACGATTCGAGGGATACACCGACTAC
>DHIZ01000337.1:1335-4991 GCA_002404055.1 Chloroflexi bacterium UBA4733 | reverse complement strand
ACGGTTCGTACCGCGGCTACGGAGATGACAGGGAGAGGAAGTGCGAGCCCAGGCCGGATCCGCAGAGCTCTCAGCGTTGCCTGATTCGTACGGCGCGGATTGCGGAGGCAGTCATTGCGGTCACGACTCGATCAAGAGGTCAGTGACTGCAACAGCTCGCGCACCTTGGCCGCTGTGGGCACCCGTCCGGACAGGACGACCTTCTCGTCCACGACGAGCCCGGGGGTGGACATGATGCCGTAGCCCGCGATGGCCCCGTAGTCGGTGACCTTTTCGATCTCGGCGTCCAGGCCGAGGTCGGCGACGGCTTCGCGGGTGACCCGTTCGAGGTTGACGCAGTTGTTGCAGCCGGAGCCGAGGATCTTGATGATCATGGCAATCGCTTCCTTCAGTGGGAGGTGGGGTGGTGGGGCGTCAGATCGGGATGACGGCGTTGAAGAGGTAGCCCACGGCGATGATCCCGGCGCCGGTGACCGCCACAAACGTGGCGATGAGCTGGGGCTTGAGGACGCGGCGCAACAAGATGAGTTCGGGCAGGCTGAGCGCGACCACGGCCATCATGAAGGCGAGCAGGGTGCCCATCGGCAGGCCCTTGTCGTGCAGGGCTTGCACCAGCGGCATGATGCCGGCGGCGTTGGAGTACAGCGGGATCCCGACCAGCACGGCGATCAGCACCGCGAAGGGGTTCCCTGCACCGGCGTACTGGGTGAAGAAGTCCTCCGGTGCCCAGCCGTGGATGGCTGCGCCCAGGGCGATACCAACCAGCAGGTAGGGCCAGATCTTGCGCAGGATCAGCCCGACCTCCTCGACGCCCATCTGGATCCGGTCGTCCCAGGTCAGCCCGGCGGCGGGGTCGATGAGCTGCCCGCCCAGGCGGGTCTCGAACACGAACGGCTCGACCCACCGCTCGATCTTCAGCCGGCCCAGGACGAACCCGGCGACGATGGCGATGACCAGGCCCGCACCCACGTACAGCAGGGTCGGGCCGATCCCGAACATCCCGAACAACAAACCGATGGCGACTTCGTTGACCAGGGGGCTGGCGATCAGGAAGCTGAGCGTGACCCCGAGCGGGACCCCGGCCGCGACGAAGCCGATGAACGCCGGGACGGCGCTGCATGAGCAGAACGGGGTGACCACCCCGAGACCGGCGGCCATCACGTTGCCGACGCCCTCGCGCTTGCCGCCCAGCAGCGCCCGGGTGCGCTCGACGCTCATGAACGAGCGCAGCACCGTAACAAGGAAGATGATCCCGACCAGCAGCAGGGCGATCTTGATCGAGTCCTCGAAGAAGAAGTGCACCCCCGAGCCCAACCGGCTCGCCGGGGCCAGGCCGGCGACGTCGTACACGACCCAGTCCCACAACGGCGGGTTGACCTCGTACAGGGCGAACCAGCCCAGCGCAGCCGCACCCACGCCCACCCATCGCCGGGTCGGCGTCGTCGGTCGCAACCGCTCGGCGACACTCATATCGTGACGACCAGTTGTGCACCCGGGAGCGCCGCACGCATCCGCTCGGCCGCATCATCGGCCAACGCGTAGTCAATCCACCGGCCACGCCGGCTCGAAGTCACCAGACCCGCCTCACGCAGCACCTTCAAGTGGTAGCTCAACAGGTTCCCCGCGATCGGGACCTGCTCCTGCAGCTTGCACACGCACCGCGGCGCCTCGACCAGCATGGCCAGCACGGCCCAGCGCACAGGATCAGCGACCGCCTGCAGCACGACCACCGGCTCCACCACCCCAGCCGACGTTATTTCAACGCGGATTGAATCAGTCATACTTGAACTATAGCCCCGTTCTTGCGCTCCGACCAGCCCAGCTTCTCCGAAAGAAGACGGCGGCTAGCCTCTGGACATGGAACAGTCGACGGACACGAACGCAGACATCTGGAAATCCGAGGAGGGCGTCCAGAACTGGACGGCGAAGACCGCAGAGCGTGAGCAGAAACGCGCGGCGCACTGGCGGTTCTTGGGTGAGCTCCTCCCCTTCGACGAGCAGGACGCCTTCACCTTCCTGGATCTCGGAGCAGGGACCGGTGCGGCTGCGAGAGGGATCCTCGATCTCCATCCACGGAGCACCGCCATCCTCACCGACTTCTCGGCGCAGATGATGAGTGAGGGCCAGCGCGAGATGGAGGATTACGAGGGGCGCTTCCAGTACGTCGAGTTCGACATGTCGACCAGCAGCTGGCCCGCCGCGATTCCGGCCACGCTCGACGCGGTCGTGACCTCGATGTGCATCCACCACCTGCCCGATGACCGGAAGCAGGGTCTGTTCGCCGAGATCTTCGAGCACCTCGCCCCTGGCGGCTGGTACGTCAACTACGACCCGGTGAGCTCCGCGGATCCCGTTGTCGAGGCCACCTGGGAGCGAGTGAACGATCGCGACGACCCCGAGGCTGCAGGCAAGCGCCTCCACCGCTCGCCGCAGGAGCAGCATCGCTTCGAGAACCACACTCGCTACGTGATCCCCCTTGCCCAACAGCTGGACTACCTGCGGTCGGCAGGCTTCCAGGGGGTCGACGTCTACTGGAAGCATCTGGAGAACGTGATCTACGCAGGTCGCCGACCAGCCTGAGGTCCGCCACGAGCCTTGGGCGCGATCCCGGGCGGGTGTTCTACCGCGGTCCAGGGACGACCAGGGGGTAGACGAAGAGCTACTATTCGCCGATCCCTTCGTTATCCTCGGCGTAGTCCTTACCGGTCGGCCAATGGCAGGTCGGCGCTCACGCGGCGATGGCCAGGGAGTGGGCGGCGACCAGGATGATGGCAGCGGTGGAGATGTCGCTGGCGGTGGTGGCACGGCCCAGGGACAGGCGCACGGCACCGAGTGCGGTGGTAGGGGTGACGCCCATGGCCAGCAGGGTGGCCGAGGGTGTGTCTTGGCCGGAGTGGCAGGCCGAGCCGGTGGAGGCTGCGAGGCCGGGAGCACGTGCCAGCACCTCGCGGCCGATCACATCGGGGAATGACACCGTGAGTGTGTTGGGCAGGCTGACCTCGGGGGTGTGGCGGACCAAGCCGGGGATCGCGGCATCCAGCAACTGCCACAGGGTATGCCGGAGGCAGGCGAGTCGCTCGCCCTCGGCGGCCAGGTAAGTGCGGGCCAGGTCGCAGGCGGCGCCGAGCCCCACGATGCCGGCGACGTTCTCGGTACCGGGTCGCAGCCCGTGTTCCTGCCCGGCGCCCAGCAGCAACGGTTTCAACGGGGTGCCGGGGCGCCGGTAGAGGGCGCCAATGCCTTTGGGGGCGTAGCACTTGTGGCCGGCGATGGACAGCAGGTCCACGTCGAGGTCGTTGACGTCGACGTCGATCTTGCCGATGGCCTGGGCTGCGTCAGTGTGGATCACGGCCCCGGCCCGGTGGGCGTGGACTGCGACGTCGCCGACTGGCAGGATCGCCCCGGTTTCGTTCTGCGCCAGCATCATCGTGACCAGGGCGACGTCGGGGCCTATCGCGGCGGCCGCCGTGGCCGTGTCGATCGAGCCGGTGAGGTTCGAGGGGAGGCGGGTGATGGTCCAACCCTGGGTTTCCAGGAGTTCAACCGGTGCAGTGGTGGCCGGGTGCTCCACCACTGTGCTGATGATGCGGCGCCGGGCGGGGGTGGTGGCCGCGGCGGTACCGCGGATGGCCAGGTTGTTGGACTCGGTGCCGCCG
>DHIZ01000337.1:0-1199 GCA_002404055.1 Chloroflexi bacterium UBA4733 | reverse complement strand
CCGCCGGAGGTGAACACGATGTCGCCTGGGTCGGCGCCAATCAGGCCTGAGACCTGGGCCCGGGCCAGATCGACGGCGGCGGCTGCACGGCGGCCATACGGGTGGTCGCTGGAGGGGTTGCCGTACTGGTCGCGCAGGTAGGGCAGCATCGCTTCCAGCACTTCGGGGGCCACCGGGGTGGTGGCGTTGTGGTCCAGGTAGATCAGGGGCTGGTCGTCGTTCATAACTATCGCCGCATCACATTCTGTTCGATCGACACATTGCTCCCATGCCAGCGTCGCGCCGGGAGGTGAACGGTCACGTCAGGGGCGGGATCGGGATGGACGATGGCCATCAGAACACCAATACCTTGTCGGCGGCCAGAGTCCAGTCGGTGAGCTCGTCCATCGTGGACCGCGCGGCGCCCTCGACGAGCATGGTCTCGGTGACGCCCCGCGCGTCCATGCAGGTGCCGCAGCAGCCGATCTGCCCGCCGTGGCGGGAGACCACGGACAGCATCCGGTCGAGCTTGTAGTAGCCGTCAGGGGTCCTCTGCCCGGCCATGGCCACCGTGACGCCGTCACCCATAAGGAAGACCCGAAGGGTCACCTCCTCGCGCTTGGCAGTCGATGCGGCAAGGCGTACGGCGTTGTAGGTGGCGTCTTGACCGTAGGCCGCACCGTTGATGATCATCAGAATATTCACGAGTTCGTCAAGTCCTTCTGGAGGTTGGAGTTGGGGTGCGTGTGGGGTCGCTCATGGCCGGCTCACGCGACGCCTGACTGGATGGGCATGCCGGCCAGTCGCCACTCGAGCATGCCCTCGCGCAGCCGTTTGGCCGAGCGGCCGTTCCGGGTCAGCAGCCGGACCGCGTCGTAGGCGAGCACGCAGTACGCGCCGCGGCAGTACGCGACCACCTGGACGTCGGCGGGTAGCTCGGCCAGGCGCTGTTCGAGCTCCTCGACGGGCACCGAGACCGCGCCGGGGATGTGGGCGGCGGCGTACTCGTGGCGGGGCCGGACGTCGAGTACGACGACCTCGCCGCTGCGTGCACGGCGCAGCAGCTCCTCGCGTGGAACGTCCTCGGCCTCACCGGTGTCGTCCCCGCCGAGGTAGGCGACCAGGGCCCGGTCGGCGTCGGCCAGGTGAGTGATGGCCACATCTCGCAGGTCGGCGTACAGGCCCGCCACGTCGTCGCCGGCGAGCCGGTAGTGCACGCT
>DHIZ01000166.1:279-13890 GCA_002404055.1 Chloroflexi bacterium UBA4733 | reverse complement strand
CCGCCAACTCCGGTGGCACGTCGGCCGTGCGGATCGCTTCGCCGATGCGGCGTGGCAGCACCCAGGTCACCCGCCCCTGACGCACCTTCTTGTCGCGTTGCATCGTCGCCAGCACTGCCGCCGCGTTGATCCCGGCAAGCCGAACGGGCAGGCGCAAGCGCTGCAAAGCGCCTTCGACGCGCCGGAAGTCGGCCTCCGGAAACAGGCCAAGGCGCATGGCTATCCAGCCGGCGGCAACCATGCCCAGGCTTACCGCCTCACCGTGGAGCAACCGTCCGTAGCCGGCGGCGGCTTCGATGGCGTGGCCCAGGGTGTGTCCATAGTTCAACAGCATGCGCGGTCCTTGCTCGAACTCGTCCTCCTCCACGACACGCGCCTTGATCGCCAGGCTGCGCCGCACGGCGTCGAGCGTCAGGTCTGGATCGAGGTCGTTGAAGCGTTCAGCTTCGGCCTCCATCAGGTCGAAAAGTTCGGCGTCAAGGATGACGCCATGCTTGAGGACCTCGGCCCAGCCGTTGGCGACCTGGGCGGCCGGCAGGCTGGCCAGGAGCGCCGTATCGACGACCACCAGATCAGCCGTCTTGAAGGCGCCGATCATGTTCTTGGCAAGAGGATGGTCGACGGCGACCTTGCCGCCGATGCTGCTGTCCACCTGGGCCAGCAGTGTGGTTGGAATCTGCACGAACGGCACGCCGCGCAAATAGGTGGCAGCGACAAAGCCGGCCAGGTCCCCGGTGACGCCCCCGCCGAAGGCGATGAGCGGATCGCCCCGCTCGGCGCCATGCTCCGCCAGCCAGGTCCAGAGCCGGTCGGCGCCGGCGGTACTCTTGCCGGCTTCACCATCGTCGACCTGTTCGATAGCCGGAACGACCAGCTCCTTTGCCAGCGCTTCCAGCAGCACATCGCCCGCCAGGGGCCAGACGACGTTGCTGGAGACGACAAAGGCACGCCGAGCTGGCAGTCGTTCGCGGAGCAGGGCAGGCAACCGTTGAAGGATGCCGCGACCGCTCACGACGTCGTAGCTCCGGCGTTGCGCTGTCGCGCTGGTTGTGATGGTGAGCGTCTGGGTAGATGGTGCGACATAGCGGGCAAACGCCTCGTAGGCTGCGCGCACGACGGCGTCCGTTGACTGCGCAGCGTCCAGCCGAATGTGCGCCTGGGCATACTGCGCGCGGCGCTGCGCGAGCAGTTCGCTGAGCCGGGTGGCCGGATCAACATCCGCCAGCAATGGTCGCCCCCGCGCATCGCCACGCGGCGCCACCCGGCGGGCGAGTACGGACGGTGGAGCGTCTAACCAGACGAGACAGTGCTGCGCGCAGCGGATGCGCGTGAGCGGCTGTAACAACGCGCCGCCGCCGAGGCTGACCACTGCCGGCGGACTGGCCAGCGCGGTGCGGACCTCCGCCGCCTCCAACTCTCGGAAGTGCTGCTCCCCTTCGGAAGCGAAGATCTGGGGGATGGAGCGCCCGGCCCGGCGCGCCAGGGCATCGTCGGTATCAATGAATGGTCGTTCCAGTTGTCGGGCCAGCAGGCGCCCGATGGTGCTCTTGCCGCTACCGCTCAGCCCGACGAGGACAAGGTGTACCGGGGGCATAACCTGGTCAAACCGCGCCATGAGTCGGCGGCAGCGTCACATGCTGACCGAGCTTGCGTTCGGTTCCTGCCCGCAGCCGCTCGATGTTGTCGCGATGCTGCAGGATGATCACCGCCGCGCCGATGATGGCGAAGGCGGCATACGGACGCGGCTCCTGGCCCAGCGCGACGAAGGTCAGAATGGCCAGGGCAGCGATGACCACGCCCACCAGCGAGCCGAGCGAGACGAAGCGGGAGAGGGCGATCACGACGCCGCCCACCGCCAGGCAGAGCAGCATGGCGGGCGGAAACAGCACCAGTAACGCCCCGCCGGCCACCAGCACACCACGTCCGCCGCTCAGTTGGATAAAGATGGACCAGTTGTGGCCGGCAATGGCGGCGAGACCGGCCCCGGCTTCCGCGACGTGCAGGGCGGTGAGATCCCCCGACCCAACCAGCAGTTGCACGACCAGCACGGCGCAGGCGCCTTTTGCGACGTCACCGACGACGACACAGGCTGCCGCGCCCGGTCCGAGCGTACGGAGCACATTGGTGGCGCCGGTGCGACCGCTGCCGTAGCGGCGGATATCCACGCCCTTGTACAGGCGTCCCACGAGCGCACCAAAGGGAATAGACCCCAGCAGGTAGCCGACGACGATGGCGGTGATGATCCGGGCGACCAGCATGTCCAAGGCCCTCCTGGTGCCGTCTGCAGGTAACTATACCATAGCAAATTGCAGCACCCTGCCGGAGGGGGGATACCGGCTATGGCCGCTGCCAGTTCACCGTAAAGCCGGCGCCGTCGGTGCTCAAGGCCGTGGGTGCGGCCCGGACCAGACCGGCGTCATCGAGCATGCTGATGCCGGCTGCCGCCCAGGCAGCGTTGCCGATCCCCCCGCTAACGCCGTTCATCGTCACCGCGGCGCCACTCAGGATAACGCTGCCGAAATTCGCCAGGGGCACGATCTGATTGCTGACGGCCGGCGCTTCCACCACCCACTCGGCCGAGTCGCGATTGCCCGGTGAGAAGCGCAGCACAGCAAAACCGTGGCCACTGGTAGCATCACTCAAGGTGATGCGGTAGCGGAAATTGCCGACATACTGCACCTCAGCCGTGATGTCGTCGCCGGGTTGAATCGCCAAGGCCGACGTGCGGGCTGCCGACGGATAGATCTCCAACCAGGCGTAATAGCTGGGCTGCCCGCCGACACAGTCGGAAGCCGTGCCGGTCTGCTCAACGGTGGGACTGAACACGCCGTCGATGCCGACCCAGACGCCAACTACCGCATTGGGGGTACTGGCGCAGTTGACGGCCGGGACGGTCCAGCTCGCTTTCACATCCGAGACAGTGCCGGGCCCACCACCGTTCGGATCGGTGGCAGCAACATAGCCGGACCAATTCTCGCTGGTTGTGGCCGAGACCGAGTAGGGTACGGTCGTGCTGGGAGCAGGTGGGGCCTGCGGCGTCAGGGAAGAAGCGGGCAGCAATCCGGCGGTCTTGGCGATGTCACCAGCATTGGCGATCGTGACCTGTCCGGCTGTGGCCCAGGGTTGGTTCGTGAGCCACTGTTGCAGCACTGCCCGCTGTAAGCGGACGACCACCACGCTGCCGTTTGCTTCCGGCGTCGGTTGGCTCATCGGTAGGCCATACAACATTATCGGGTCGGCGGCAGCAAAGTAGGCGGCGCGGATGGCCGGGTTGCCGGCAAGGAACTGCTGATGACGCGCCACAATCTGCGGCCACGCCAGGCCGGCATCGGGCGAGGTGTCGGCGGGTGGGGGCGTGAAGTAGCGGGATTGCAAGACGGCATCCAGTCCGGCATCGTGTAGCACATCAAGTACGTTGATCACGCTGACAATGCCGTTATCCCACTGCAAGATGCCCTTTTGCAGCGCCTGGTCGGTGGCCGAGGAGATAAGAAAACGGGTGGAGATGGGATAGCCGAAGGCGGCGACCCCGCCGTCACGAGAGAACGTGCTCCAGAATGGAATGCCACTGTCATCGGTAACTGCAAAGCCGGGCTGGCCGCCGCCGCCGCCCTGGCCGTTCGCTTCGCTGTAGAAGTGACCGTTCGCAATGGGGAAGTCGGCACTGGTTTGCGCCATGCCGCGCGGTGCAAGGGGGAACAGGTACAGTGCCAGCGTGGCCAGCAGCAAGGCCACACGCCGGCACAGTCGGCTAGAAACAGCCATGCTTATCGGATACCCTGTCTTAATAACGTTATCTGCCTCCTTGTACACAGTCGTCGGACACGCTCGTATAGTATGGTCTTAAGGACGAAATATTGGTGCTACCGTTACGCCCGTCGCCCAGGACAACCGGGCATAGGAGTACCGTGCGACAGGACGGTCGTTCGCAGTCCGGTAACGCCGTTCGACTATGATCGTCGGGCGAACTGCAGGGCGAGAACAGGGGGCGCAGGTGCTAAACCCGATCTCCGGCGTGCCCGCGTGGTGGCGACCGCCGCTGGAAGTGACGCGTCTCCTTGACGCGCTGGCGTCGGACGCTGCACCCCCGTTCGGTATGGTCGCCTCCGGACCGGAATTGCTCGTGCCGGCGCTGGGCCGTTTTCCATCGGCGTGCTGTATCACCTTGCGGCCGTGGAGCGCGCCTGATCTGGCCCTCCTGCCGTCTGTCGCCGCGTTTGTCGGTGTGCAGCCGACGGTGGTACGACTCTCGGTGGTCGCGCCGCAGTCCCTCAAGACCGTACTCTGGCTAAGCTCGGACCTCCCGCCGTCTGTTGCCCAGATCCGCCGCGTAGCCACGTGCCTCGCCCCGTCCGGGGTGCTGATCGTGGTCCTCCGCTCCCCAGGTATACGCCCCGCCGTCATGCCAACGCTTCGTCTGCACCGCGAGCTCCGCCGCGCCGGGCTGGAGGTCAGGCAGGTGACCGGCTACCTGGGACCGCGGGCGCTCGCCTGGAGCATCCGGGCCCGACTCGCCCTTGCTGCTGGTCGTCCCGACCGCTACGACCGTTACCATGCCGCGATGCGGGCTGCCTATGCCGAAAGCTGGCCGCTGGCACTGCTCTGCCGGACAGTGGTGGTGATGGCGCAGACCTCACCCGGCCCTTTAGGGCCTGGTGGGGTCCCCCTATGCTAACCCCCACCACTGTCCTTTCCCGTTTAGAGACCTGGTTGGAGACCATGCGCGGCCCGGCGGGGTACGGCGGACCGGTGGCGCACTGGTGGGGACAATGCCTGCGCTTTACCGGTGCGGCAGCCGATTGGCGCTACGAGGGCATCATCCTGGGCTGTCTGCGGCTCTGGGAGCGTAGCGGCGCGGAGATCTGGTTGGAGCGGGCCTGCCGCGCGGCCGATGATGTGCTGGGACAGGAGTTGCCCTCCGGCGGCTACCGTCATTCCAGCTTTGAACTCAATCCGGCTCCTTTTGGGACGCCGCACGAGGCGGCGGTTGACGTTGCCTTGCTGCGTCTGGCCCTGGGGCTGCGCGCCGTCGGTCGCCGGTCAGGACGGGCCGAGCGCTATGCCGCCACGGCAGAGCGGAACCTTGAACTGGTCTATGCCGGGACGCTTTGGGACAGCGAGGCGGGTGGCTTCCGTGATGTCCCGTACGCGGCCGGGTATGTACCGAATAAGCAGGCCACGGCGGCGGAGGCCTGGCTCGCGCTGGCGAAGTGGCGAGAAGACGCTGCCTGTGCTGAGCAGTATGCCCTGTCGGCATTGCGTTTGATCGTGCGAGGGCAGCAAGCAAGTGGTCAGCATGTAGGCGCTATTGACCAGATTTTGACAGTAGGCCCTGCCGGTTGGAGCGCTTCCGGCCGCTACTTTCCGCTCTATATAGCGCGGTGCCTGCCGGCCCTGGTACTCGGCGCGCACACGTTCAACGATGCCGAGCTAGCCGAGGCGGCCCACAGCGCCGCGCACTTTATCACCATGCAGATCAACCAACGGGGTGAGTGCCCGCTCATCGTCTACGCCAACGGCGCTATCCGTCATCAGCCGACCTGGATTGCCGGCCTCGGCGACCTCCTCCGTGGCCTGACCGCCGCCCAGGCGGTGGGTGGTCCGCCGCCGCCGCCGTCACTCCTCGCTCGACTCCTCGCCGGCCAGGATAGCAACGGCGGCATCCGCACCGCCCATGGCTTCGCCACCATCCTCGACGGCCGCGCCGACCCGGAGTTGCCGGAGTTGCGCGACCTGCTACACGTCGTCGGCTGGGCCGACAAGGCGTTTCGCTACCTGGCGGATGTTGCTGATCCGCCAGCAGAACCGCTGCCGCCGACCGGTGAGACGTTCGAGGCGGACTGCCTCTTTCGAGGGCGACGGCTGCGCTTGCTGGAGTCGCCGGCCGAACTACGCCTGGAACACGCAGGACGAACCGTGTACCGCTGGCAGCACGGTCGGGATTGGGCCTGGATTGGACCCGCGTGGTTGGACATCCGGTAAACCGCTCGCGTCCGTTCACTTCCCCAACGATCCGCAGGCGGCGCCCGGTCACGCCAGTGGTATACTCCTCCCTTGTAACGAACGGGCACTGGCGGCCGACTGACGGCTTGTGGTGGCTCGTATCAGGGAGGATGTCATGACCGACCAGGCCTTTGCCTACTTTGAGGGAAAAATCGTTCCGCTCGCCGAGGCTAAGGTCAGTGTCGTCACGCACGCCTTCAACTACGGCACCGGCTGCTTTGAGGGGATTCGGGGCTACTGGAACGCCGAGGAGGAGCAAATCTACCTGTTCCGTCTTGCCGAGCACTTCGATCGCCTGCGTGATTCGGCCAAGATTCTGCGCATGACGATCAAGGAGACGACAGAGGAACTCTGCCGGATCGCCTGCGAACTGGTGCGCCACGACGGCTTTCGGGAAGACTGCTACGTGCGGCCCATCGTCTACCTGAAGGACGAGAAGGTCGGCGTGCGGCTGAACGGTCTGACGTCAGCGATCACCATGTTCGTCGTCCCCTTTGGCGCCTACATCGATATCGACGCCGGCACGCGCTGCATGGTCTCTTCCTGGCGACGGGTGGACGACAACGTGGCGCCGGCGCGCGCCAAGGTCACCGGCATCTACATCAACTCCGCCCTTGCCAAGACGGAGGCGGAAGAGGGCGGTTTCGATGAGGCGATCATGCTCACCCACGATGGCCACGTCTCAGAAGGCAGCGCGGAGAACATCTTCCTGCTGCGCCACGGTAGCCTGATCACGCCGCCGGCCAGCGACAACATTTTGGAGGGCATCACGCGCAGTACCGTCATCCAGTTGGCGCAGGAGCTGCTGAACGTACCGGTAGTGGAGCGCTCCATTGATCGCAGCGAACTCTACGTTGCTGATGAGGTCTTCCTCTGCGGCACCGGCGCGCAGGTGTCGCCGGTGGTAGAGATCGACCGCCGGGCGGTCGGTACCGGGCGTGTTGGTGACGTCACCAGGCGCCTGCAACGAGCCTACTTCGACATCGTGCGCGGGCGCGATGCGCGCTACCGGCAGTGGTGCAGCCCGGTCTACGCCGCTGTGCGCAGCACCGACGAGACGCCTGTCGCCGTTCCCGTCTGACGCTGCGCCGTGCATGTCGGTATCAACGCGCAGCTCATATCGCTCGCCGGTAGCTACCGCAACGCCGGGGTCAGTCAGTACATCTATCAGGTGCTCAGGCACCTTCAGGCAACGCCGCCGGTAGAGCGTATCACGGCCTTCGTGGGACCGGCGGCCCGGCCGGAGTCGCTAGTGCTGCGTGCCGGCGTTGCCTTGCACACGACAGTGTTGCCGACAGAGCGGCCTGCCGTGCGCATCCTCTGGGAGCAACTGCTCCAGCCGCCACTGCTGGCGACGCGGGGCATCGACCTGTTGCACTCGCCGGTCAACGTGCTGCCGCTGCTCTTGCCGGTGCCGGCGGTATTGACCATTCACGACCTATCCTTCCTGCGCTTCCCGGGCACCTTTTCTCGGGCAAAACGGCGCTATCAAGCGGCGCTGACCAGCTTTTCGGCCCGCCGGGCGCGCCTGGTGTTGACGGACAGTGAGCACACGCGGCGGGATGTGATCGCCCTATTGGGCGTGTCGCCGGCACGGGTGCGTACGGTCTACCCCGGCGTGACAGAACTCTATCGACCCAAGCCTCCGGAGGCTGTGCAGCAATTCCGACGCCGCCACGGCTTGCCGGAGCGTTTCTTCGTGCATGTCGGTACCCTCCAACCGCGCAAGAATCTGGAGCGCCTGATTTCGGCTTTCGCTCGGTTCAAGCGCGCCAGCGGCCAGACGCACGCGCTGATGCTCGTCGGCGGCAAAGGCTGGCTCTACGAGGGACTGCTCCAGCATGCCCGGCAGGAAAATGTCGAGGGCAGTGTCCATTTTGTCGGATTCGCGCCGCCCGACGAGGCGCCGCTGTGGTACGCTGCTGCCGAAGTCATGGTGTTCCCGTCGCTCTACGAGGGCTTCGGTTTCCCGATCGTGGAGGCAATGGCGTGCGGCACTCCCGTGCTCTCCTCCACTGCCTCCTGCCTGCCGGAAGCGGCGGGGGATGCCGCCGAGCTGTTCGATCCCTTCGACGTGGAGGCGCTGGCGCTCGCCATGGGGCGACTGGCGGACAACCCGGATTACCGGCTGGAGTTACGGCGGCGCGGCTACGCGCAAGCCGCCCGGTTCACCTGGGAGCGGACGGCACAGGCTGTGCTCACGGCCTATGCGGACGCGGGAAGGGCCGGATGAGATGGGTGTGACGCTCCGGGACTCGGCGCTCACCGGCGAGTATGCGGCCCTGAGCCGCCCAGTCGTCGCTCGCCGCGCCGTTGGCCTGCCGTTGCTGGCCTGGCTCTTCATCGACAGCGTGCTGATTAACGCCTCGTTTGCCGCCTCCTACGTGGCGCGCTATCCGCTCAGCATCGGCGGCAAGGTGACGCCGGAGAACTGGAGTTCCCTGGGAGACTACTGGCAGATTCAGCTCTGGTTCTGGGCCTTCCTGATGGTGCTGCTGCAGGTGGAGGGCATCTACCGCCGCCGCCGGCAGCCGGCAACGTTCGACCAGTTGGGTATCATCGTTCGCTCCACTATCCTCACCGGCGGCATCATCGCCGCCCTCAGCTTTGTGCTGCGGCCACCGTCGCAGTCGCGCTTCGTTTTCCTGTACATGGTGCTGGCAGCCATCGTCACCCTCGGCCTGGCCCGTCTGATGGTGCGCTCCGTGCAGATGGCTCGGTACCGGCGTGGACTGGACGTGCGCAACGTGCTGGTCATCGGGGAGAGTAACGTCGCCAAGATGCTCTTGCAGCGCATCGCCGGCAACCCGGCGCTCGGCTATCGGGTAGCCGGCTTCCTAGGGGAACGCGATACGCCGCCGGACTTCGGGCGTTTTCGCGCGCTGGGCAGCGTGGCGCAGGCGCGAGCGGTACTGCGGGAGCAGCGGATCGACCAGGTCATCATCGCCTTGCCGGCCAGCGCTCACGACCAGATCGTGCGAGTTCTGGCCGAATGCAAGGATTGTGGCGCCGATTTCGCCGTGGTGCCGGACATGCTGGAGATGAGTCTAGCCCGGCTGGACGTCGATAACCTGGGCGGCATCCCGCTGCTCGGCCTGCGCGAAAACCCGCTACAGGGTCCTAACCTGTGGCTGAAGCGGGGTACCGACATCCTGGTGGCTGGTCTCGGTATGGTCGTGCTGGCCATCCCCATGCTAATTATGGCTGTTGCCATAAAATTGGACAGTCCGGGACCGGCGATCGTGCCCCAGATCCGCATTGGCAAGGGTGGACGCCCCTTCCGGTTCTACAAGTTCCGCTCCATGGTGCAGAATGCCGATGCCCT
The DNA here is from genome assembly GCA_002404055.1 of Chloroflexi bacterium UBA4733. Next base: position 4,562 of record DHIZ01000166.1, on the reverse strand, counting down.
GTTGGAGCAGGTGCAAGCACAGAATGAGGCCGGGCGGATCATCTTCAAGTCCCGCCACGATCCGCGCCGCACGCGCATCGGTCGCCTCATGCGCCGGCTCAGTTTCGATGAAGCGCTGCAGTTGTTCAACGTGCTGCGCGGTGATATGAGCCTGGTCGGACCGCGGCCGCCGCTGGCACGCGAGTACGACGTCTACGAGGATTGGATGAAAGGGCGTCTGGAAGTGACGCCTGGCCTAACGGGTCTCTGGCAGGTCAGCGGGCGGAGTGACTTGATCTTCGACGAGATGGTATTACTTGACCTGTACTATATCGAGAACTGGTCGCCGGGACTGGACCTGAAAATCCTGCTCCAAACGATTCCAGCAGTCCTGTCCGGTAGAGGAGCGTACTAGCGTATGGAACTGGACCGCTACGGACTGGTTATTCGTCGCCGCTTGCGGCTGATCGTGGCCATTGTCGCGCTGACGGCCCTGGTGAGCGCTGTCTATGCCCTCATCGCGCCGAGTAGTTACACGGCCAGCACGGAACTGCTGATCGACCCGATCTCGCCGCAGGGGGCCAACGCCACAACCTATTACTACCCTCCCTATTACCAGGAGCTAGCGGCGCAGTTCATCCTAGACGACTTCACGGGCGTGATCGAAGGCACAACCTTCAGCGAACAGGTCATCGCCACCCTGAAGCAGTCACCGCAGGCCGACGTCAAGGCCTTTGCCGCTAAGTTCAAGACGATTGACGATGCGCAACGGCTGAGCAAGCAGTTCACGATCAACCGCATCAACCGACTGCTGCAGATACAGGTCCAGGCCAGCACGCGCAACGAGGCACTGGCTATCGCCGCCGCGGCAGATCAGATCGTGAAGCAGCAAGGCTCCCTCATCTTCGCCCAACTGACGCAGGCGCAGACCGGCCAGGGTCAGGCGCCCCCACAGATCGCAACGGTGAGTGTCGGCGTGTCCGACGCCCCGCATATCACCCTGAAGCCCAGCCGTCTGCATGAGGGACTCTCCTGGCTGCTACGCACGGCCGTTGGCCTGGTGGCGGCGCTGGCGATTGTCCTGATCCTGCACTACTTTGATGATCGGTTGTATGATACCTACGACGTACGCGAGATGCTGGGTGTGCCCGTCCTGGGCACGGTCGTGGCGCCGGCGGTGGGACCCACGACTGTGGCGCGAAGAGCGACAACGGAGCGAGAGCCTGTCTCGGTTCGGTAGTGAGCGACGAATGCGGAGGTGGAGGGCGGTGGGAACGGATAGGGCGGTAGCGATCCGAAGGGGTAGGTCTATCACCGCTCGCCCGGCGACTGAAGTCGCGGGCTACACCAGCGAAGTCCGCCTTCGCGGACTAGGTCAGCCCGCGAAGGCGGGCTTCGCTCGTTCTAGCCCGCGACTTCAGTCGCCGGGAGTCCTTGCCGAATTACCACCAAACCGAAGGGGGACCGACGGCTGATGGACTTCTGGCGACACAAGACCCCGGCCGAAGAGGCGGCTGCGGCTGAACAGAAGCGGCAACGCGACGCTTTGCAGGTACTGACGGCGGAGCGGGCGGCATCGGCGCGCTACCGGCAGGAGCAGGATGCGGTTCGCTTGCAGCAGGGCGGCATCCCGATCGGCGCCGAAGAACGGCTGCGCGAACTGGCGAACGCCAGGCCAGGATCGTTGGCCTTCACGTCCGATCTCTCGCCCGATGAGTCAGGTCTGCTGCGGCGGCGTGGTTATCAGCCCCTGGGCCTCGTCACCGGCAGTTGCGTGTACCACGTCGGCACTGCCTACGCCTCCGCCTACAGCGATTGCGAAGTGGCGGAACTCTCCGGCGCCTACAACGAGGCCACCCGGCTGGCTGTGACCCGCATGGCGCAGGAAGCGCGCATGGTGAAGGCGCACGGCGTCGTCGGGGTGCGTTTTGATATGGTGCGCCACGAGTGGGGCCAGAAGCAGATCGAGGTGCAGTTAGTCGGCACCGCCGTGCGCGGTCCCGGCGCAGCGCCGAAAGTGCCCTGGCTCTCCGACCTGTCCGGCCAGGAATGGTGGAGCCTCACTCGGGCCGGCTACGAGCCGGTCGCCCTGGTCTGGGGCCACTGCACCTGGTTCATTCTGACCCGCATGCAGGATGAATGGACGGCGCAGAGTTGGTCCAACCAGGAGTTGGGCCACTTCAGTCAGGCGCTGACGCAGTGCCGGAACCGCGCGGAGCGGACGATGCACGGCCTGGCCCAGCAGGCAGAGGCGACCGGTGTGGTGGGGGTACGCTTTGCCCGCAAGCTGGAAGAGATTCGCCTGACCGGTGCCGGTGTTAACCCGGCCTACGAGCGCGAGCACCACAACCTGACCCTGAGCATGGTCGGTACCGCCATCCGCGAATCGGACGACACTGCCCACTCGGTGCGGGCGACAGTCCCGGTTTTATCGTTGCGCGACGGGCGGCTGCTGGCCATCGACCACCGGCCCGGCGACGCTACCTTTGAATGACCTCCGGCAAAGAAGGGGAACCTGATGTCCCAGCTTGACGATCCCACCGCCCTCAACGCCGCCGAAGAGGCAGCCTTCCAGAACCTGCCCGCCCACGCCCGGGAACGCCTGGTGGAGATGCGCGGCAAGGGCAAGCAGCGCAAGCTGTTCACCAGCGACCTTTCCACCAGCGAGTTCTTGCTGGTCAAAGAGGCCGGCTTCGATCCGGTTGGTTTGGTCGTCGGCAGTTCGATCTACCACGTCGGCTACCAGCAATCGATGTGGAACCAGAACCAGGAGATGACCGTCCTCACCCAGGCGATGTACCACGCCCGGGAACTCGCCATGAGCCGCATGGAGGAGGAAGCGGCGGCGCTGGGGGCGGACGGCATCGTCGGCGTGCGGCTGGAAGTGAATCACAAGGAGTGGGGCAACCACGTCGCAGAGTTCGTCGCCATCGGCACCGCGGTCGTCCATCGCAACGACCCGCGGCGCTTCCACAACAAAGCCGGCAAGCCCTTCACCAGCGACCTGTCGGGGCAGGATTTCTATGTACTGCTGCGCTCCGGTTACCGACCGCTGGGCATGGTGATGGGCAACTGCGTGTATCACGTGGCGCAGCAAGGCGTCACCGCCTTTTTCCGCAACATGACGCGCAACGTCGAGTTGGAGCAGTACACGCAGGCGCTCTACGACAGCCGGGAACTGGCGATGGAGCGCATGCAGCAAGAGGCGGAGAAGCTGGAAGCCGCCGGCATCGTCGGCGCCAACATTCACGAGCGCACGCACGCCTGGGGCGCCAACGTCATCGAGTTCTTCGCCATCGGCACCGCCGTCGAGGAAATCAGCGCCGAGCACGTGATCGAACCGCCGCTGCTGGTGTTGCCGCTTGCCGACTGAGCCGCCGGCTGCACTGCCACCGAAGGAAATGCCGCCCGTCGACCTGGCGCGCGTCGACGCCATCATGCGTAGCCAGGACGGTCGCCTGGGCGACCTCGGCGAAAGCGGGCGCAACTTCGCTCGCATCATCAACCGGTTGCAGCGAGTCGTGCGCATGGTGCAGGCCAGCGAAGAGAAAGTATTCAAGCGCACCTTGCAGCGCTGGCGCTTGATTGATGCACCGTATGTGCTGGAGCTAGGCACGGAACGCCGCGGCGCGGGGCAGTTCGCCCTTATCGCCCGCTGGGCAGCGGAGGCAGCGCCCGACGGATTGCCTCTTGTGGTCACTCAGCCAGGTGGAGAAGACCAGAGTTCGGAAGGATAAGTGTCATGGATACTGCAAAACGAGGCCGCTTACTCGCCCAATACAAGGACGGCCACCGGGAGGTCACGGAGGCGCTGGCCGGCCTCACCGAAGAAGATCTGGATGCCCGCCCGCTTGCCGGCGAGTGGACCGCGCGCGAGATCGTGCATCACCTTGCCGACAGCGAGATGACCTCAGCTATCCGCTTGCGCCGCCTGCTCGTTGAGGAGCAGCCGGCCATCCTGGCCTATGACGAGGAAGCGTTCGCGCGCCACCTCTACTACGACCGCCCAATCGCCGCCTCGCTGGACGCGCTGCGCGCTGCCAGACAAACGACAGCAGACATCCTTGATCGACTGAGCGAGGCGGAATGGGCGCGAGCAGGCACGCACAACGAAGTGGGGCGCTACAGCGTCGAGGTCTGGCTGGAGATCTACGCAGCGCATGGCCACGATCACGCCGAACAGATTCGCCGCGCGAGAGAGGCGGCGGTGGAGGATGGGGTGAGGCGGTGAACGGCGTTGGTGGTCACTCCGCCGCCCGTCGAGTGCGGAGGAAGGCCCCCTCCGGCTCGCACCGCTCGCCAGG
>DHIZ01000166.1:0-160 GCA_002404055.1 Chloroflexi bacterium UBA4733 | reverse complement strand
TGCCGTGGAGGAACCGATCCTGCAGGTCAGGGGGCGGCTGCGAATCCCCAGCTTAAGTATGTCAGATAGTAGCGCGTTAGCTCGCAATATGCGGCCTGGGTCGGGAGGCCGGACTATGGGATGCCCGCCTGAGCGGCCTAAACTCAAGCCACGATGAAAC
>DHIZ01000423.1:2901-3201 GCA_002404055.1 Chloroflexi bacterium UBA4733 | reverse complement strand
TGTTGATGCTCTTGATCGTGATCGCGTGCTGCCCCGACGACGCCGGCACGAGCGCCGAGAAGCCGACCACGCTGTCGGCGTCCTGCGATGCCCGGACCGCCCGCCCCCGCCGTGAGTGGATCCTGCTACGCCAAGACAATTGTCACGCAGAGGTGGTGGCCACTCGACGCCTCACTGACCCCTCGCTAATGCCGAGTTGGAGCGAGCGGACGTCAGTCGTGGTACGGCGCCGTGCCGATCGGGGTGGAGCCGGACGATCCGAATGTTTCGGTTGGTGCGCCGCGCACGTACCAGGTGTGC
>DHIZ01000423.1:0-2708 GCA_002404055.1 Chloroflexi bacterium UBA4733 | reverse complement strand
CCCGCCATTGGCTGGACGGAACACCGCGATCCCGTCGGCGTAGTCGCTGGCAGCGGTGCCGAAGTAGTGTCCGGGCACCGGGATGTCGCCGTTGGCGCCGTAGGCCACCTTCGAGGCGATCGCGCCCGTCGAGGTGGCTAGGTACCAGGTGCCGGTGGACGGGTGGAAAACGGCAAGCACGGTTGGCTTGTCTACCCCCGCGTACTGGGCCTGGACCGGGACGTCGGCGGTGGAGCCGAAGGCCACTTTTGACGCGGTCCGGCCCGTCGGGTCGGCCAAATACCAGGTTGCGGTGGACGGGCGGAACACGCCGATGTGCGCGAAGCCGTCGCCGGTGGTCGTGACCGCCGGCAGATCGCCGGACACTCCGTACGTGAACGTCGTGGGGTACCCATCGTCGATCGCCCAGCTACCGGAGTGGTACGTCACACGGGTGCTCTTTTGCAGGAACTGGAAGTCGTGCGGCGTGCGCAGCTGGCGCGCGGTCGCGAGCTGCAGCCCGGGGTAGTAGTACTTGCCGAGGATGACGTTGTACTTGTTGCCTGTGTTGGCCTCGTTGCAGGCCTGCGAGCCGTACTGGCTCAGCTGGAACCCGTTGGCGGAGGCGCCGCACGTCTCCGAGGCCGAACTCAGGTAAGCCCGATAGAACGTCTGCAGAATCCTGCCGCCCTTCCGTGCAGCCACCGGCCACGTCGCCAGGACGGCCGCGGTGGTGCGATCGACCGCGGAATTGGCCCGGTAGACCTGGAAGTCCGAGTCGTCGGTGACGTCGAAGCAGGTCGTCGCCTTGCCGTTGAGGTAGCCGCCGAAGTGGGTCACCCAGTACCAGGCGTAGGACTTCACCGCCACGGCACCGGCCTTGAGTGCGTCGCCGTCCCAGCTCGCCGGCCATTCGTTGGGCAGGACGTTCTCGACGTAGGTCTGGAAGGGAATCGCCTTGATCTGGACCGCCGTCGTCGATGTGCGCACGAGCACCTTGATGGTGGTCGGCGGGGTTGTCTGCGACGAATACCCGGTGCAGGAGGTTTGCAACGCCGGCTTGCAGGTCACGCCGGCCAGCTCGCAGTCGCCGGTCACCGCGGCAGCGGCGTCAGGGCGCAGACCGCCGGGGCGAGTGATGGGCGTAGGTGCCGGATTCCCAGGTCTAGCGACTGCAACCCGGATGGTGCCGGTCGCCACCAACGCCATGCCCGTCAGAACGACGGCACAACGGTAGGCGATCGATCGGCGATGACGCATCTCGTGCCTTTCGTGAGCCAAGCCCCATCGCGGCTCCGGCGAGGCGCTGCAGGGTCAGGCCAATACCGCCGCCGGAGGCGACGAGGCCGTAGTCGTGCGAGAAGACTATCCTCATGTGCCACATAAGGCTAGTTCTGCCCCATTATTCACATCGCCACACGCCGAATTAACGCCTACGAGCCAGGCCAAGGCCTCATGAAGCCCGCGCTGCCCGCCCAGGCCGCGTGAGTGCGCCCAGACCGGCGAGCAGAACGTCGGCAACAACCAGAAGAATCCGCGACGCGAGCGCTGCTGCGAGCGCGTCGGTGGCACCGATTCCGGGAGCGAGGGTGGCCACCAGAACGGCATCCCGGATCCCTACGCCTGCCGGCGCGGGGATGACGGCGACGCCGACGGCAACTGCGAAGGCTGCCCCCCCGATGGCGGCCGCCAGTCCTCCTGGCCCGTGGGCTCCTAACGCATGGGTGATGACGTAGAGGTGCAGGCCGAGCAGCAACCAGCTGAGCGCGCTCCACAGCATTGCCGCGACGACGCTGCGGCCGGTCATCCGCTGATTCAGCGGTTCACGCTTGATGAGGCGAAACAAGCGGTCGAGCAGTGCAGGCAGCGTGCGCGGATGGACACACGCGGCCAGCGGCGGCAGCAGCAAGAACGTCCACCAGAATCGACCCAATGCGTCCGGACTGGACAGCGGCAGCAAGACCGCTGCGAGGATCAGCGCGACCGTCAGGCTGAGGGCAAGCGTGATCACGTTGGCTGCCAGCATGGTGCGGCGCGCGATGCCTTGGCGCCGGCCGAACTCCATTTGCGACACCACAGGCCACACCGACCCGGGCAGGTACTTGCCCACCGCCCGGCGCTTGCTGGGCGACAACGCCGCGGCGAGGTCCGCGGCATTTCTCCCGTTGCTCGTCCCTGGCCTCGCTCGGTGCGCAGCCAGCATCAACAACGACAACCTGGCGATCCTGATCGGAGCTGTGCTCGTCCTGCTGTCCGTCTGCGTCATGACCGGTGATCGCAACCTTCGTACCGCCGTGCTACTGGCTGCGGGCTGTGTGGCCGCGTCCGTGACCAAAGCCACCATCCTGTTCGTCGTCACTATCGTGCCCCTCGCGTACCTGTTCCAGTGCCGATCGGCGCGCTCACGCTCCGGCCGCTCTTTGCCCAGCCGCTCGGTTCTCGCGGCGCTCGTCCTCGGTGCTATCGCTTCGGCGGCCTGGTTGGTGCACAACGACGTGGCATACGGTGCGCTCCAGCCTGACGCGTCGGGCAACCAGTTCGCGCAGCTGCAGGGTCCGGTGCGCGGAGTGATCCCCGTCGACGTGCGGCATTTTGCCTACGTGGTTTCGTGGGCGGTGCCGAGCAGGTTCTGGGGGGCACTCGGGCTGCTCGAGCCGCCGCAACTGCCGGGCCTCATGCTTTACTTGCTCAGCATCGGTCTGATCTGCACCACCTGCTGCCGCCCGCCC
>DHIZ01000111.1 GCA_002404055.1 Chloroflexi bacterium UBA4733 | reverse complement strand
ATGCTGATCCCGGTCGCCATGCAGGAAGGCAGGCAGGTGGCGGCGACGATAGCGGCGCTGGCGCGCAACGGCGGCGCCCAGCCCTTCCGATATAAGGATCCCGGCATCATGGCCACCATCGGACGCAACTCGGCGGTGGCGGAGCTCGGCGGGGTCAGGTTGTCGGGATTCCTCGGCTGGCTGATGTGGCTCGGAGTCCATCTCGTAAACGTGATCAGCTTCCGCAGCCGCATCGTCGTGCTGGTCAACTGGGCATGGGATTACCTGTTCTACGACCGTCCCATCCGCCTGATCCTCCGGGCCAGGGGAGACCGCATCTCCCCTCCCCCTTAGGCAAGGGGGGTGCGTCGGCGCTCCGCAAGGCCAGGCGCACGAAGGGGTGACGTTCCCCCTCAAGAGGGGGGTGCGTCGGGAACTGGCTCCGCCAGGCCTGGCGCATTAAGGGGGACGTCCCCCCTCAAAACGACCGTGCGTCACAAACGGACCCGACGCGGGGCTAATACTTCTGAGATGACAAGTAGGCCAAGAGCCGCGGTACTCGCTGCCCTGGCAATGGTCTCGGTGGCCGTCACGGCGTGCGGCGGCCTGCAGGCCGAAGATCCGGCGCAGGTCCTTCGAGAGGCAGGCGCGGCCATGGCAAAGCTCAATACAGTCAGCGCAACGCTCAAGTTCACCAAGGGCACTATTTCGTTCCAGGGCTATGTGCTCACGTCAGCCACCGCGGCGGTTCGCTTGCCCGCCGACAGCGACACCACCTATAAGGTCAAATACCAGGACGTTCTGATCGGCCTGCAGGTGGTGATCACGGGCGGCCATGTGTACCTGCGCCCGCCTTTTTCAGGGTTCACCGAGGTAACAGGGAAAACCGCCGCGGAAGTTCCCGACCTCGCGAAGCTGTTCGATGGGAAGACCGGCCTGCCTGCAATGATCCCAGCCGGGCACAGCCCCACTTCCATCGGAACCGAGAAAGTGGGGGATGTCGACTCGTATAAGGTCGGGGCGACTTACACCGCTGCCCAGATAGCGAAGCTGCTGCCCCAACTGAGCTCGACAGGGGATGTCGCCGCCACCATCTGGGTTGGTGGTTCCGACCACCTGATTCGCAAAGCTCTGCTCAGTGGACCCTTCGGAGACGGTGGAACCGCCAGCACCGTCGAGATCGACCTGAGCGCTTTCAATGGCGCTGTCGCGATCGCCTCGCCCACGCCCTGATCCTCGTGACGGAGGCGCAACGAGCGCGCGGGATCCTGCTCGGCCTGGCCGGTGCCGGCCTGTTCGTCGCAGCGCTCGACGCCTACCTCGTGGTGACGTTGCTGCCCGCGATGCTCACGGACGTCGGCCTTACGATCGAGCGCTTCGAGCAGGCGACGCCGATTATCACCGGCTTTCTCTGCGGCTACGTCGTCGCGATGCCACTGCTGGGCGCGTACTCCGATGTGCGCGGACGCGCGCCGGTTTACGCGCTGTGCGTCGTTGTTTTCGCGGCCGGCTCCGTGGTCACTGCAACCGCCGCATCTTTGCCGTGGCTCGTGGCCGGCCGCGTGCTGCAGGGCCTCGGCGGCGGTGGCCTCGTGCCGTTGACGCTGGCGCTGGCCGCCGATCTCTACAAGGATCGGGTTCGCACCCTTGCGCTCGGGGCGGTTTCCGGACTGCAGGAGGCGGGCAGCGTCCTCGGACCGATCTACGGCGCGACTCTGGCGTCGGCTGCCTCGGCTGTAGGCGGCTGGCGTTTTGTGTTCTGGCTGAACGTGCCGCTGGCGGCGATCTGTGCCGCCGGCCTGCTGGTGGCTAGCCGCGACAAGGGAGCTGGCAAAGCGCCACCCGACCCAAAAGCCAGCGCGGTCGCCCAAGGGTTCGACTGGAAGAGCGCCGGCCTGCTTGGCCTCGGGCTCGGCCTGCTGGTGGTCGCCCTGTATCCGGACGACCCGGCCCACCGCGCCACCAGCGGTGTCTTTGTCCCACTGGGCATCCTGAGCCTTCTGGTCCTTGGGCTCTATGGGTGGCGGCAGTTGCACGCGCTCGAGCCGCTGATCCCGCGCCAGCTTCTCAGAAGCCCGCGATTCGCCGGCGTCGCCGCCGCCAATCTGCTCATCGGCGCCGCGCTGATGGTCGCCCTGGTCGACGTGCCGATACTCGCCAGGCTCGTCTTCAACCTCGACCAGCTCGCTGCCGGTTTGCTGCTGACCCAATTCCTGGTCGGCGTCCCGATAGGAGCGATCCTCGGCGGAGTCGCGGCGGGCCGCGTTGGAGAGCGCTTGACCACCGTCACCGGCACGCTGCTCGCCGCCGCGGCCTTCCTCCAGATGTCCACGTGGCAGGCGACCGAGCTCGCCGTGCGCATAGGGCCTTTCAGGTCAGCCGATATCGCACTGGCAGCCTGCGGCCTTGGCTTCGGCGTCGTGATCGCTCCGCTTGCGGCCACGGTGCTGAAGCTCACGCGAGAGCAGCATCACGGCCTGGCCTCCAGCCTCGTGGTGCTCGCGCGCGTGATGGGCATGCTCATCGGGCTCTCGGCGCTGACCGCGTTCGGGCTTTTCCGGTTCCGTCAGATCCTGGGCACGCCGCAGCTCACTGACCCTGACTTGCGCGCTCGTCTCGAGCATCTGAACCGCCTTGTCGCAGCCGCCTTTCTCCAGGAATACCGCGAGATCTTCACCATCGCCACCGGGCTATGCATCCTGGCCGCAGCTGTGATCTTTACGACTATCAGGCGCGAGCCATCTCGGCCTGCCCTCACGCCTTCCGCGCCACAGCGATGACGTATGAGTGGTGGTATCGGAAGGCGTCGTCGGGATCGCCGAGGCTTTCCATCGCCGACTCGACCTCTGCCTCCAGCTCGCTCCGGTAACGAGGCCCCAGCGACGTGATCAACGTGTAGGGCAGCGGGCCGGCGCCGGCCATGAGCTCAGTCCATTCGCGCGCGTTCGATGTGCGACCGCCCGTAACCATCTCGGTGATTCGCGTGACCTCGAAGCCTG
>DHIZ01000091.1 GCA_002404055.1 Chloroflexi bacterium UBA4733 | reverse complement strand
TTATGGTGGGTGTGCTCGTGATCGTCGGTGTGGGGGTAATAGTAGGAGTCGGCGTGATCGTCGGCGTATTAGTCACCGTCGGGGTCGGGGTGATCGTCGGCGTGTTCGTCGCTGTCGGCGTGATCGTCGGCGTCGAAGTTATGGTTGGTGTTGGTGTGATGGTCGGCGTATTTGTCGCGGTAGCTGTCGGCGTGATCGTCGGCGTCGATGTTGCCGTGGCGGTCGCCGTTGCCGTTGCCGTGGCGGTCGCCATCGCTGTCGCTGTTGGTGTGGGGGTGGGCACCGGCGCTGTTATGTTGACGGTCACAAAAGCGAAGGACGCTGGCGGGGTTGGCGCCGCGAACGTCACCGAGCTCGGTGACACGCCGGAGGAACTGCCATTGACTTCGAGGATATAGGACTGGCCCGCCGACGGGTAGTTGGCAGTGGTGCTGGTGCCGTCGTTGCCGTTCACGTTCATCTGATAGGTGCCTGCAGCATCGACATTTTCGCAGCCGATCGGCGTTCCGTTGTATACCGCTGTGATCTGCGTTCCAACGGGTGCCGAGGTCCCACCCATTGTGATTGACCCTGACAGCGAGTCCTCGACGAGTGAAACGCCCGCCGTGGGGAAGCAGTTGGCCGCCCACGCGACCGGCACGACCCCTACAGGCAGTGCCGGTCCGCCCAGGTAGACGATGGCACTCGCCAGGATGCCTCCTACGACACCCCTCGCGGACGGCCTCAGCTTCCAACAGTTCATCAGTATGCAGCCCCCTTTTCGTTACACAGTGACACCAGGCTAACACTGCCACAAGTAATACACCGCCGCGCGCGCTTGTCAAGTGCTGCTGTGCCCGCGAGGATAATTCCCTGTGTACCGGGGCAAGGTTGCGCCACATCGGCTACCCACAATGCCCACCCGGCGGCGTTCCGCCATAAGGAAACAGTCCCCCCCTCGGTCGGAATTTTAGGTTCCGGCCCACTGCTGCCCGCTGCCCGAAATGTGCAGCCAGTAGCCGGCATTCGGTTGCAGGGTAGTGAGGGTGTTGAAGGGGGCCATGTTGGCAGCGGTGAAATAGCTCAGGGCGCCACCCTGGCTGGCGTCAAAGCCCAGGGCGATGTCGACAGCGTTGTTGAGGTGGCCGAAGACGGTGGCCAGTGGCTCCGGTGCCGTGCCGCCGTAACCCACCAGGTTCCAGCCCGGCGTCAGGGCCAGGATCGTCCCGGAGGGCAGCGGTGTCCCAGTGATTATCAGGGTGCCTGCGGTCGTCAGGTGGACCCAGTAGCCGTGCAGCGGCTTCAAATCGGTGAGGGTGTTGAAGGGCGCCATGTTGGCAGCGGTGAAGTAGCTCTCGGCGCCGCCCTGGCTGGCGTCGAAGCCCAGCACGATGTCGTAGCTGCCGCCCAGAGAACTGAGTACCGTCGTGCGGGCAGTGGAACTGGGTTGTAAGGAGAAGCTCACCAGGTGCCAGCCGGCAGAAAGCGGCAAGGAGAGGCTGCTGCCCGGTTGCAGGTTGACACTGATGAAGCTCTTGTCCGCCCAGGAGAGGGGGACCGAAGGGGTGACTGGTATGTCGTTAACAGTGACGGTGATGGGATCACCGGCCTGGGCGTAGTTGACGGTGGGGCTGGTGCCGTCGGTGCCATAAACGCTGATACGATAGTTGCCGGCCTGGGCCGATAGGCCGCTGCCGCTGCCCACAGTGAAGCTGCCGCAGAGGGTTTGCTGGCGGCAGTAGGCCTTCACCACCGCTCCGACCGGAGCCGGACCACTGGGCAGGTTGACAAGTCCGGCATAGATAGCGAAGGACGGCGTGACGATGACACCCTGATTGCCGCTGGCTGTCGCAGTCGCGGTGGGGGTTGGTGCAGTGGTTGGGACGGCGGTAGGTGTGGCCGTGACGGTGGGGCTTGCGGTCGCCGTCGCAGTTGGGGCTGGTGTCGCGGTGGCAGTCGGCGTGGGCGTCGGAGGCTGGTCTTGTGTCCAGGAGAGGTCCGCTACAGCGCCACCAGTCGCCTGGAAGTATTGGAACTCGATGCTGTGGTTGCCGGCGGCAAGGCTGCCCGACCAGGTGTACGTGGTTGGGCCTTGAACGACCCAATGATCCATGACCGCGTTACTGTCGATGAGTAAGCGCCCACCGTCGTCGACCGTCATGCTGAATGTGTAGGTGCCGGCGGCAAAGTTGACGATGCGATCCCAAATGGCACTGAAGTTCGTCGGCCAGACACCGAGGTTGCCCGATTCGGGTCCTGCTGTTCCCCAGTTATGGCCGATAAACTGACCAGCCTCGTCGCGCACAAAGGTTGGCGGGCCGACGAAGGCATTTTGGCCGGTAAAGCCGTTCGGCCGGTTCCAGTACTGCGCCTGCCAGCCAGCGAATGTCGACGGCCAGGCGACGGTGGTGGGATTGCCGTTGTTCCAAACGATCATCCCGTGTGCGAAGTTCTGTGCTTCGCTGCTGCCGTTGTTGTACTCGTTGCTGGTCGGGACCCCGAGCGCGCCTGCCGGACCGCCGTATCGGTTGCGATAGTTATCAAGGATGCCCCCCTGGACGATGAACGCCGGAATGGAATTGGGAGGGCTGTCCTCTGGCTCATCGTGCGTGATGAAGGATGAACCGCAGCACGAGGTGTCGTTGAACGGTTGGTACGACACGAGTGTGTCGGGCGCACCAGTATCGTACCAACCAACCGGAGCACTCGCGTCACCCAGTTGGGCAGCGCCACCCTTGCGGTTGTAGGCGTCGACGAACTGCCCGCCTCGCGTCGAGCCGACGCCCGGGTCGTAGTGGCTCACCGTCGTCTGGAACCAGAGGTCCTGGCCGAACCACTGATTTGGCAGATTGGGATCGTTCCCTTCGAGCACGACGTCAAAGTGCTCAGTGTAGGACCCCGTCTGGGCAGGCGCCCGAGCAGTGAAACTGAAGGTCGCGGTCTGACCTGGGAGAACTGGCGAAGGCGTGTTGGGATCCATCTGGATGCGGGCGTTGGAGAGCCAGCCGTTGCCGTTCATCGCAAAAGGGCTACCGTTGGCTGCGTCGCCAGTCGTGCCGAGGCGGATTGGATTATTGCCAACCGGATTCGTCTGGCCGTACCAGGGCAAGACACCGGTGTTCTTCAGCGTAATCCAGGCGCGCGCCTGCTGACCGGTCGCCATCTGTTGCGGGGGCAAAGCCGACGCGACGTACTGGGCCTTGTAGAGGTCGCTCGTCACGGGCTGCACCGTCAGGAAGGCGTCGTCGAGGTCGAAGTTGATGGGGTGGGACGTATCCTGGCTGGCGGTGTCCAGGTAAACTTGAAAGCGAAGCGAGCTACGCCCGCCGGAGACGATCGTGTGGCGGACCATAATAAACTGCCAATCCGACCCGGTAGTGGTATAGGAGAGGCCGCCGCTGCCATCGCCTGGCGAGCCGCCCTGCTCCCAGACGACGAAGCGGACGCTGAAGGGCGTACCGGTGGGGCTGCGCAGCCAGACGCCGGCCAGGTATGGCGTGCCGGGTCCCAAGGGCACGCCGCCAACGTCCTGGAAGATGGAATCCCCGGGATGGTTGGTGTTGGTCTCGACGAAATGACCATTGCCGCCAGGAGCGCCGCCCGAGCCATAGACCGAAATGTTTTGCACATCGCCACCGGAATTATCAGCCGGGAGCCGCTGCCAGTTCCTGGGGTCGCCGGACGAGAAGTCCCAGTTCTGCAGGGCGTTGCCGGGGTAGGTAACGCTGTCGGGATTCACAGGGTTAACGACGACCCTGATCCAGACCTCGCCTCCGAAAAAGTGGACGTTGACATGGGACATGCGAAAGTGGGCGTAGTACGTACCTTCACCGCCGGGAGCAGTCCCTTGCAAGTCGAATCGCTGCTGGCTGCCGGGCTGGACGGAGCCCTGCACGGCTAGCCGATTGTGGGCGAGGTCGCGGGGCAATTCAGGCTGCTGTTGGGCATCGTTGGGTGAAGCACAGGACAGGACGCATCCTTCCAGGGCATAGGTCCCATCCCACGTCGACGTCCCGGAGTTCTGCATGACCCACCAGATATCGTAAGGCTGCCCCGCCGTCACGGTGACGCTCCCGCCCGGGACCTCAGTCAGGTAGGTGGCGTCATCCGTGCCCCCTCCGCCGCCGGTTGGACCGGGAACAACGCCAGACCAATCTGTGCGGAGGTTGGAGCTGGTATTCCAGACGGAGATGGTCACGCGGTCACCAGGCATGACTGTCCAGTCGTTCTGACCGTAGTTGGCGGCGAAGCCACCGATCTGAATATGTGTATCGGACCACGCCTGATAGTTCAGTGACACCGCGTCGCCATTGAAGCCGGCGTTCCATCCCTTGGTGTTGTTGGTGAACAGAAAGTTGGCGGTGTTCCCAGAGAAGGGCATGCTGTGCGGCGCAGTACCGAAGCCGGATCCATCCAAAGTCATGAATAGGCCGGCTCCGGCCCCAGAAAGTGTTGCTGAACTAATCTGGGGCGTGACATTGCCTGTTGGATGCGCCCGGGACCAATGCTGACTAGGGACAAGAAGGCGTGCAGCCAGCCGATTCAAGTAAGAATTTGAGTCGGAGACACATTTGTGTTGGCCAAGAATCGTACCATGATTGTACAGCACATAGCTCTCAATAGCATTCGTAACTGCTATCAAATAATCTTGAAGTGTCGAATAGTTGCTTCTGTCGCCTGGATCCTGATAACTCTGTCTGCAAATAGTTGCCAGGATCATGTCTTCCGTGTGATACATCGAGCTAATCGCAGCGGGAACACTAATGTCCGATGGTTGGTCAACGTTCAGAGACCATAGCCCTCTACCGATCCTTGTTTGATTTAAAGGAACAAGGGCGGTAGGTACCACATAATTATAGTTCATGAGAAAGTCTTCGAGATTCTCAAGGTCCGATGCGTCGACGGTGTTCATGGCGCTGAGCCAAAAATTAATGGTCCCGGGGTTGACAAGGTCTTTTGCAATCGCACCGAAAATGTGGGTGCCGACGGAACCGGCCACTTGGGCTGACGCATCGATTCCGCCAAGTGGACTGTCGATCGTGAGCAGGCGATGAATATGGCTCATGTCTTCAGGGTAGGTCGCAGCCCAGTCGTACGCCACGATCCCGCCGAGGCTATAGCCGACGACATCAATCACAGCATCTGGGTGCGCCGCGACAATCTGTTGCTCTAGCCAGTGAAGCACCTGAGCCTGCAAATGCAATGGCAACCCCGTGTCATTACTGGTATTGTTATCGCCATTGGTATAGTTAGGAGGCGCTTGCAGGTTGGCGAGAGGTCTAGCAAAGGTGCCACTGGCCGAACAGGCACTGCCTTTTTGCCCCCATCCGTCGCAAAGCATTGTGTTTTGACCAGCCATGTTGTTTTGCAAGTACCGAGCACCGCTATAGCTAAACCAGACAAAGTGGTCCGGATGGACTCCAACTCTCTGCAGGGCACTCTCGACGTTCGCGAAGTCATTTCTCGCCACACTATTGTTGTCGGGGACTGGGCTTCCGTCGTCTTGAGTTAGAATTCCATCCAGGAGAATCACATATCGATCTGGGATAGCTTGATCAACTGTGTCCGCATGTGTGATGGGTGGTGTGGCGAGAGCGAGGACCAACGGACCTATCACTACATTGGCGTGATCAGCCGG
>DHIZ01000198.1:7780-30036 GCA_002404055.1 Chloroflexi bacterium UBA4733 | reverse complement strand
TCCATGCTTCTATTCAGATGCATCGTCATCCCCCTTGACGGACGGAAACCCGCCGATCACGCCGTCTACCGCTGCTGTGCCGACCATGTCAGCTCTTGTTGCCACTGTTGTAGCTATCCAGAGCCACCTGTATTTGATCGTTCGCTTGCTTGAGTGCTTCCCCGGCGCTAGCCTTCTGCGGATTCGCCGTGAACAATCCCACTGCGTCGCCGAGAGCCTTGTCGAGCTTGGGCGCGGCAGGATGGACGTCGACCGGGATGGCGATGTCCGCTGCCTTGAAGAAGGCGCTGATGTTGGCAGGCTTGGGGAAGGCCTTCAGGAAGGTCGGGGAGTTGGCGATGTCCGTCCGGCCGGGCACGATGTGCCCGTTCTGTGCCGCCCAGTTCACCAACTCAGGACCGGTGACCCACTGCAGGAACTCCCATGCCTCCGGCTGATGCTTGGTGTCTTTCTCAATGAAGAACTCCTCGGTCCACATGCCGGTCGCCTGGTGATCCTGACCGGAGACGCTGCGTACCGGTAGTAGCGTGATGTCCCAGTCAAAGCTGGTCTGCCGCGATGGCGCCAGGTTCCAGGCCCCACCGGCAAAAAAAGCGAGGTGCCCCTTCAGGAAGACGTCTTGCGTGTTGCCGCCATCCGCCTTGATCAGATCAGCCGGCGGTACCAGCTTGTACTTCGTATCGAGGTCCTTATACAGTTGGAGCATGTCGGTGCTGACCGGGTTGTCGATGGTCGCCTTCGTCCCGTCCGCGCTCCAGAACGGGCCGCCGTAAAGGAGTTCCGCCCAGTAGCTGCCCATGTCGAGAGCAACGCCATAGATATTGTTCTGCGGCTTCAGGATCTTGGCGCCCGCACTGATGAGATCGTCCCAGGTCGACTTCTCGGTCAATTCCGTGATGCCGCTGGCCTTGAAGAGATCCTTGTTGTAGTACATCAGGCTAACCGTGAAGCCGTTCGGCATCACGTACTGCTTGTCGAGCCAGTGGGTGGATTGCCAGAGCTTGCTGAAGTAGTTGTTGGGATCAACCTTATTCTGCTTGACGAAGCTGTCGAGCGGCAAAAAGGACTGCAACAACGCGGCCCAGCCGGCGCCGAACCAACCAACATCCGGCGGAGAACCACCAGCGATCGTCACGGTGAGCTTCTGCGTCGGGTTAGTATTGAACATCGGCTCCACGGTGATATTCGGATGCAGCTTCTGGTAGGTGTCGATGATGTAGTTACCGTAGTCCGTCTTCTCCTGCGTGTACTGCGGCCACTCGAAGACGAGCGTCGTCTTTGCCCCGGTCGGCGCGCTGGGCGCTGCCGCCACGGCGGCGCTGGTCGTTGCAGCGGCGCTTGCCGTCGTCGCCGCGACGCTCGCTGCGGCGGTCGAGGCGCTACTGGCGACGCTCTGAACGGCGGTCGTCGCTACAGCCGACGAGGATGCCGCGGTCGTCGTCGGAGCCGCGGAGGCGATGGCGCTCGTCGGAACGGCTGCTGCCGTCGTCGTGACCGCGCTGGACGCTGCCGTGGTTGCACTGACAGCCGCACTCCCGCCGCAGGCGGCCAGCAACCCGCTGGCGCCGAGCGCAGCGACCGCAGTGGTTAACAGTCCGCGACGAGTGAGCGGTGATGCTGGTGAAAAGGCCATGCGTTGTACTCCTTAACCGAAAGCCGACGACAACACGTCGCCAGGCGACTCTGTGCATCGTTGCAACAATGATTGTATATGAAGACCCGACGGGTTGGCAACTGGCGGCACATCCAGCAAGACGCTCGGCCCTTGCCAGCGCGAAGTTCAGCGGTCATAGTTGCAGCGGCAATCCATGCAAGCTGAAGGAGTCGCGTTCATGACAGTGCTGGTCTACCTGGAGCCGCAGGACGGGCGCGATGCTGCGGCAGCAGGACGCGCCTGGTTCGCTCCCTACGTCTGCGAGATTCTCGCCCACGCCGGCATCACCTTCGACGTTGCCGGCTCCGGCGAGTTGGTCGCCGGGCTGGCGTCGCACCGGCTGCTGCTGCTGCCCTACGACGCCCCGCTGGATACGGTCGCCCGCAACGCCGTGGCTTCCTTTGCCCGCCATGGCGCGATCCTGGGCATCGGCGGGCCCAGCGGCCTTGATGCCATCTTTGGTGTGCGGTCGACAGGCACGCTGGGCGAGAGCTACGGCCAGGTGGTCAGCGACGATGTGATCACGGGCGGCGTGACGAGCTCACTGCACTGCTGGGGCGGCGTCACAGTGACCGCCAACAACGGCACACGGGTGCTCCTGAGGCAACGCGAGGGCAGCGCGCCGTTACTCTGCCGTACTCAGCGAGCGGTGCTGATTGCCGCCGACCTGCCGGGGACGCTGGTCCATCTCCAGCAAGGCATCCCGATCCACCAGGACGGCGCCCCTGCGCCCGACGGCAGCGCCGCCATCGATGACGGCATCCTCAAGACCGACGACGGCATGGTGCTGGACTGGGTGCAGGATCGCTCTACCGTGGACGGTCAGTCGTGCTTCCTGGAACCCGTCGGCGACGATTGGCGCGACCTGTTGCTGCGGAGCATCTGCTCGCTCTGTCTGGAGATCGGCGAGCCGTTGCCCGTCCTCTGGTACTGGCCGGACGATCTGCCGGCGGTCGCCCTGCTCTCCCACGACACCGACGGCAACGTGGAGGCGCTCGCCTGGCAGGAACTGGCGGCCGTCGAGCGCCACGGCATCCAGTCGAGCTGGTGCTTCATCCGCTACCCGGAGACCTACCCGCTGCGCTTTTACCAGACCGTGGCGGCGCACGGCCATGAGGTCTGCCTGCACTACGACGCGCACTCCCCGGCCTACCCGGATGCCACCTTCTCCGAGCCCAACTTCCAGGCCCAGTTGCGCTGGCTACGCGAGCTGCTGCCCGCATCGCCAATCACTTCCAACAAGAACCACTATCTGCGCTGGGAAGGCTGGACGGAACCCTTTCGCTGGATGGCGGCGGCCGGCATCACCGTGGACCAGTGCAAAGGCCCCAGCAAGACGGGCAACTGCGGCTTCATCTTCGGCGGCTCCCACCCCTGGCGACCGCTGGAAGATGCAGCGCACGGCTCGCAGTTCCGCGATGTGCTGGAAATCAACCTGTTCGCCCAGGACCTGATCGTGGCTGCCCCGCCTGAACTGGCGGAACCACTCGTCCTGCGCACCCGCGCCCGCGGCGGCGTGGCGCACTTCCTCTTCCATCCGGCCCACGTCGCCAAGCCCGGCATCGCGGACGCCATGGGCCACCTGATCACCTTCGCCCAGGCGCAAGGGCTGCAATGGTGGACCAGCGCCCGCATCGGCCGCTGGGAGCACGCGCGTCGCGGCATCCGCCTGGGGGTCAGCCAGGGGATCGTGCGAGCCACAGCGACGGACGCGCTACGGGCGGCAACGCTGCTCGTGCTTGACCCGAGCGAGATCGAGGATAGTCGACCGGGAGCGGACGGCTGGGAGCGCGTCGAGCGCTGGGGGTTCACCTTCCGGCGACGCGTGGTGGACGTACCCTGCATCCTGCCGTTATGGGGTGGGGACGCGAGATGAGCGCGTCGCCGCGCCGAACACGCATCGAAGGAGGTTGTAAACACACGATGGCGCCAGGCGACGATCCAACCTTTCTCGCGACGGCTGCTCCCCAATCGGAGACCATGCTGGAGGAGCACCTGAGCCGCCCGCGCGACGGCACGATCCAAACGCTCGCCCGCCTGGATGGGGACATCCTCGTCCTCGGGGCCGGCGGCAAGATGGGCTTCAGCCTCTGCGCCATGGCCCGGCGGAGCCTGGATGCGGCCGGGCAGGCGGGACGGCGCGTGATCGCCGTGTCACGCTTTGGCGATGACGCAGTCGCAGCCAGATTCCGCGACAACGGCATCACCGTCATCGCCTGCGACCTGCTGGACGATGGTGTACTGGCGGCCCTGCCCGACGCGCCGAACGTCCTGTACCTCGCCGGCATGAAGTTCGGCAGCAGCGGCAATCTCGCTGCCACCTGGGCACTCAACACCTTCTTGCCGGGACTGGTCGCTCAGCGCTTTCGAGGAGCGCGCATCGTCGCCCTTTCCACCGGCAACGTCTACGCCTTCAGCGACACGCGCTCCAGCGGCGCCAAAGAGATCGACCCACCGGCGCCGGTCGGCGAGTACGCCCAATCCTGCCTCGGGCGGGAACGCGTGTTCACCTACTTCAGTGAGCAGTACAGCACGCCGACCACGCTCATCCGGCTCAACTACGCCAACGACCTGCGCTATGGGGTGGTCCTCGACATCGCGCGCGCTGTGCGGAGCGGCCAACCGCTTGACGTGACGATGGGCCACGTCAACGTGATCTGGCAGGGCGATGCCGACGCCGCCATTCTCCAGTCGTTCGCCCTCTGCGCCAGCCCGCCAGCGGTGCTCAACATCTGCGGGCCGCGAACGGAAACCGTGCGCGGCCTGGCCCTCCGCCTGGCCGAACTGCTTGGCGTCCCGCCCCCCACGTTCACCGGCAGCGAGGCTGCCACCGCACTGCTCAGCGACGGCAGCCGCCAGCAGGCGCTGTTCGGCTCCCCACGCGTGCCGCTTGACATCCTGCTGGCCTGGACAGCAAGCTGGCTGCGGCAGGGGGGACCGACGCTGCAGAAGCCTACGGGATTTGAGAAGCGGGACGGGAAGTTTTAGAGGTAGTAGAGGAGCAACCATGACGACACTGCGGCTGGAGGCGGCGCGCCGGCAAGCGTTGCAGCGCGGTCTGGTGATCCCGGCGCATCCGCTGGCGCTGACGGCCGAACGGAAGCTGGACGAGCGACGGCAACGCGCGCTCACCCGCTATTACCTTGCTGCCGGCGCCGGCGGGCTGGCGGTCGCCGTCCACACCACCCAGTTCGCCATTCGCGATCCCGCCGTTGCCTTGCTACGCCCGGTGCTGGAATTGGCGGCAGAGACAGCAGCCGCCGAGGCGGCGGGTCGCCCCATCGTCATGGTGGCCGGCGTCTGTGGTCAGACACGCCAGGCGTTGGCCGAGGCGCGACTAGCGGCAGACCTGGGCTACGACGTGATCATGCCCCAACTGGGCGCCTTCCCCGACGCCGACGACGACACGCTGCTGGAGCACTGCCGGCGGCTGGCTGAGATTTTGCCCTTGTTCGGCTTCTACCTCCAACCGGCAGTCGGCGGCCGCCCGCTCAGCTACGCCTTCTGGCGGCGCTTCGCCGCGATTGAGCAGGTGGTCGCTATCAAGATCGCTCCGTTCAACCGTTACCAGACGCTAGACGTTGTCCGCGGCGTTGCCGCTGCCGGACGCGCGGGCGACATCGCCCTCTACACCGGGAACGACGACCACATCGTCCACGACTTGCTGACGCCCTACCGCCTGTCCGCCGCCGGCCAGCCGGTAACCGTGCGCATCGTCGGCGGCCTCCTTGGGCAATGGGCAGTCTGGACGCGCAAGGCAGTCGGCCTGTTGGAAGCCGTACACTCCCTGGCCGAGGGCGACGACGGGGTGCCAATGACGCTGCTGACGCACGCCAACGAGCTCACCGACGCGAACGCGGCGCTGTTCGACCCGACTCATGGATTCGCCGGCTGCATTCCCGGCCTCCACGAGATCTTGCGCCGCCAGGGGCTGCTGCGCGGCCGCTGGTGCCTTGACCCGCGAGAGGACCTCTCACCGGGTCAAATGGCCGAGATCGACCGCGTCTGCGCGAGCTACCCTCACCTGACCGACGACGATTTCGTGGCCATGCACCTGGATCACTGGCTGCGCTGATGGGAGAGGACCTACCGCGATGTCATCTGCCTGCCGGCCACCGCTGCCGGGCGATCTCGTCAGCATGCGAACAGTGAGCGGACCTCGAATGTCCCCGGATGGTACCCAGGTTGCCTTCGTCGTGGGTCGAGCCTCTCGACCACAAAGTGGCGGCAAGACTGCCATCTGGTTGGCGAGTGCCGATGGCGGCGGGGCACGGCAACTCACGCAGGGGAAAGGTGAGCACTCTCCCTGCTGGTCTCCGGACGGCGCCGCGTTGCTCTTCGTCGACAGCGGCTCGCGAATGCATTATTTGCCGCTGGCCGGTGGCGAGGCCCAGCCGCTCGGCCACGGCCCGGAAGAAGCGCTGGCGCCGCAATGGGCGCCTGGCGGCGCGGGTACGCTGCTTGCCTTCTTGCGCCGAGACCCGCTCGACAGCGAGGTTCAGCGACGGGCGGCAGCCGGCGACGATGCCGAGGTTGTCGACAGTTCGTACCGCTACAGCCGCCTCTGCCTGTTCGACCTTCGCTCGCAGCGCGTTCACCAGGTCTCACCGGACGGGCCGGCGCATGTCTGGCAGTTTGCCTGGTCGCCGGATGGCCACGCGCTTCTCGCCGCAGTCACGGCAACGCCGAAAGCGGAGCAGCAGTCCGGTGAGACAGCCATTATCGTGTATCCCGTGGACGGCGGCGTAGCGCGGCGGCTCTGTACCGTTGAAGGCTTCATCTCCTGTCCTTGCTGGTCACCGGATGGCGACCGGGTCGCTTTCCTGGCTGCCCTGGAGCAACCCGCCCATGGCGAAATCGTGGTGGTGGCCGCTGCGGGCGGCGAACCGCGGGGCCTGCTTGGCGATGCTGAACTGACCGCGACGTGGCTGGCCTGGCCGGCGAGCTGGAACCGGCTGCTGCTCGGCGCCCAGGTAGACGTGCGCAGCGGCCTCTACGCGCTTGATCTAGACGATCCGCAGGGTACACCCGAGGCCATCTGGTCGCCGGAGCAGTTCGGGCGGGGCCTGTTCGGCACCGAATTCAGTCTCGACAGCACCGCCAGGCGGATAGCAGCGCTGCGCAGCGGCCCGGAGTCTCCATCGGACGTGTGGGTGGGAGACATCATGCCCGCCCGGGCGGCTGCGCAGCGGTCCCCTCGCCCGGTGACGGACCTCCACCAGCAGGTGCGGCTGTGGCAACTCGGAACGACGGAGTTGGTGTCCTGGCAAGCCGCCGATGGCCTCCGGCTGTCCGGCCTGCTGGTGCTCCCACCCGACTACACGCCGGGGAAGCAGGTGCCGCTGGTCGTCCGGCCGCACGGTGGCCCCGGTATGGTCTGGTCGGACGGCTTTTATGGCTCGGGGGCGAGTTGGACGCATCTGCTCGCCAACCAGGGCATCGCCGTGTTCATGCCCAACCCACGGGGCGGCGCCGGTCGTGGGCGGCGTTTCCTGCTGGCCAACCGGGGAGACCTGGGCGGCGCCGACTACGGGGACATTATGGCAGGCGTCGACGCGCTGATTGCGCGCGGCATTGCCGACAGCGAACGCCTTGGCATCGGCGGTTGGAGTTACGGCGGTTACATGACGGCCTGGGCCATTACTCAAACGCCTCACTTCGCGGCCGCCGTCTGTGGCGCCGGCATCGTCAACTGGCTGAGCTACGAAGGGCAATGCGACTGCCCACAACTTTTCCCTCGCTGGTACGCGCTGGAGGACGTCTATCACCGTCGCGAGCGCAGTGTCGACCGCTCACCGATCAGTCACGTGGCCAACGTGCAAACGCCGACGTTGATCCTGCAAGGCGCAGAAGATCCGCGCGTACCGGCGGCACAGGCCGGCGAGCTATATCAGGCGCTACGTCAACTCAATGTACCCGTGCAGTACGTCAGGTACCCGCGCGAAGGCCACAGCATCGTGGAGGAGGCGCACCAACTCGACGTGCTCCACCGGGTAAGCAGTTGGTTCACGCGCTACCTGCTGGCGGGTTGAGTGGTGTACTATCATCGCCAAAGGTCAGCCACAACTCTGGAGGACAAGCCCTTGATCATCGACGTCCACATCCACACCCACTCGCCGGGGAACCGCTACGACCCGGACGAGATCGCTGCCTCGATTCGTCTGGCACGGCAGGCAGGCATCGACCGCGTCGTCCAGTTACACAATCTCATTGGCCGTTCGCTGGACGGCGATCCGTACAGCCCGATCAACCCGTCGCCGGCCGATGTGCGGCAGAGCAACGACCTGGCGATGCGCATCGTCGCCGAGCACCCCGACTTCTACTCCGGCTTCTGCTACCTCAACCCGGCCCACGACGCGCGTTTCACCCTGGACGAGATTGCGCGTTGTGTGGTGGAGGGCAACCTGAGCGGTATCAAGCTCTGGATCGCGGTCCACGCTACAGACAGCCGGCTGGACCCGCTTATGCAGCGCGCTGCCGAGTTGGAGATCCCTGTGCTGTACCATGCCTGGTACAAGGCCGATGGCCAAACCGGCAACGAATCGACCGCCGCAGAAATAGCGGACCTGGCGCGCCGCCACCCCAAGGTCGCCATCATCATGGCCCACCTCGGCGGCGTGCGCTGGCGCGGCGTACTCGACATCAAACCGTATAGCAATGTGCTGGTCGATACCTCCGGCTCCCAGCCGGTCGCCGGGCTGGTGGAGTATGCAGTGGCGCAACTCGGCGCCGAACGGGTGGTCTTCGGCTCCGACTGGCCGCTGCGCAACTACGCAGTGCAGAAGGCGCGCGTCAGCGGCGCGCATATCAGCAAGCGCGACAAGGCCTGCATCCTGGGCGAAAATGCTGCTCGCCTGCTGCGCCTGAACCGGGTAGCCCAAACGGCCGCCGCAAAGGACAAGCAGTATGCGTGACGCAAGCGCCTTTCTGGGAGCCTGGCCTTTCGCCGGCTGCCCGCCAGCCAACCTCGCCGATCTGATCGCCGCGTATCAGACCGTCGGTATCGACGGGGCGGCGCTCTCGCCGGTAGAGGCGGTATTACAACCGGAGCCGATGTCCGCCAACCTTCGACTGGTAACGCTGATCGAAGCACTTGCTGGCGAAGACTTTCGCGTCTGGGCGGTACCGATCATCAACCCGTCGCTGCCCGGTTGGGAGGAGCATCTCGCCATCTGCCGGCAGGCGGGCGGGGGGCTGGTGCGAGCAATCAAGATCGTCCCCGCCTACCACGACTACGCGCTCGATCACCCCGCGCTGGAACAGTTGGCACTCGCCTGCCTGGAGGATGGGCTGGGGCTCTGCGTGCAGGTGCGCATGGAAGACGAACGCATGCACCATGCGCGGATGCATGTGCCGCGCGTGGAGCCGGCGGCCGTGGTGACGCTTGCCCAGCGCTGCCCGACGCTGCCGATTCTGGTCTGCGGCAGCTACATGGCCGAACTAGCCGCCTACCGCGAGACACCAACTATTCGTGCCGAACTGTCGTTCGTGGAGAGCGGCAACCTGCTCCCCGATGCGCTGCGCCACCTCGGCGCGGACCGCCTACTGATCGGCACCCACACGCCCATCCACATGATCGCGCCCAACGCCGCAAAGCTCACCTCGGACGTGCTTGACGAGGCAACCGCTGCACGCCTAGGATCAGAGAACTTCGACCGCTTCTTCAGCACCGGTACCTGGCCTTACGTGCGGTAGAAGTCGACGATGCCTTGCGCATAGCGAGGTCCCTGAGAGAACCATTCTTCTCACAGGAATTAATGCTTCTGTTGCTTGCTTTGATCCTTCGACCGGTTTTTCTGTTCTGTTGCTCCTCGGACCCCATGTTCGGCGTTTACGATCCCGACTTGAAGACCGGGTCAGCCTGCTGCTTGATTAACGCAGCGACCGTCTTGGCGTCTTTGCTGTCGTCCCACAGCGAATCCAGCTGCTTCGTGACGATCTGCGACTGAATCTGCGGCCAAGCGGCGCTGACCGGATCGCGCACCACGTACGGCTGGGCATTGGCGAAACTGACGGAGTGCGCCGGGGCCAGGCTGGGCTGCAGGAAATCGGCCGAGCGCACGACCGATTGCCGCGAGGGGGTGGTGACGCCGGCGCGGGCTTCCAGGCGCTGCGAGTCGGCGCTGGTGAGCCATTGGAGGAAGGCCCAACTCTGATCGTGGTGCGTGGACGGCTGGGTGATGGCCCAGGCGGTGCCGCCGCCGCCGGAACCGCGCTTGGCGGCGTGGCCGAGCGGCACGGCGCCGACGTCCCACTTGAAGCTGAGATTCTTGCGATAGTTTCCGGCGCCCGACGAGTTATCCAGCACCATGCCGACCTTGCTGCTGGCGAACAGTTGGAGTTGTCCCTGCTGACTGGCCACATCCGGGTGGGGCGCGACCTTATGCGTGTAGATCAGATCCTGCAGGAACTGTAACCCGCCCACCGCAGCGTCGCTGGTGAGGGAGATGTCGGTGGAGACGCCGTTCGCATCCTGATCTACCACAGTGCCCCC
Organism: Chloroflexi bacterium UBA4733; assembly: GCA_002404055.1. The sequence continues at coordinate 19,888 of DHIZ01000198.1, read as the reverse complement.
ATTGGAATAGACGAAGGTGGCCCAGGGCCGCCAGCCTTCGTTTACCAGGCAGCCCCACACCGTCGTCTTGCCGCCCTCCTGCTTGGTGAGCTTCTGCGCTGCCGCCACGTATGCGTCGAAGGTCCAGGTCGTGTCGGTCCAGTCCGCAGGGATGGGCGGGATGCCGGCCGCATTGAACAGCTCCACGTTGTAGTAGATCTGCTGGTTCCCGTAGTCGCGCGGGATCGCGTACACCTTGCCTTGCCACACGTTGAGCGCCCAGGCCTGCGGCAGGAAGTCGCTGGAATCGTATTTGTCACGAGCGATGTAGGTGTCCAGGGGAAAGCCGATCTGTTTGCCGACCAGGGCCGGGATAGGGATGTTCTCCTGCAAGTAAAAAAAGACATCCGGCGGCACGCCGCCCGCCAACTCGACCTGCAATTCCTGATTGAAATTGCCCGTCACCTTGTGTACATCAACGGCGACAGCCTGCTGGGACTTCGTGAAACTGTCGGCGATCGCCGTGTACGTCTGGTCCATCACCAGGTTGCCGGTGCTGCTGATCATATAGGTGATGTGGACGGCGCTCCCGGCCGGTTTGGCGGCGCTCGCCGTGGTGTTGACGGCAGCGCTTGCCGCCTGCGTGCTCGCGCCGGATGCGGCCGACTTGCCGCTGACGCTCGTAGACGCCGCTGTCGCCGAGCCGGACGCCGTTGGCGCAACGGTCACACTGCCGCCGCACGCGGCGAGCGACATCGCACCGCTTGAGGACAGCACAAGCGTCAAGAACCTCCGCCGTGAGTACATCCTGGATGTTCCTTTCTGCAAACTGCGTGCCGCGTCGCAACCATTGCTGCGCGGCCCATGTCACCACTGCCACTTTAAGCATGCGCCTCCGCCGCCGAGACGTGGCGCCCGCCGCTTGGGCGGTGCGGCGCCGCCGCGATCGTTGGAGCCGCCTCGCCGGCTTCTATCATACGCAGCACCAGCCGGTCGCGTAGCACGGCGCTCGTCTCGGCGTGCGACTCCAGACCGATCAGATTGGTCAGCTCGTAGGGATCGGCCTTGCAGTTCATCCGGCACTGGTGCAGGAATAAGAATAGCAGAGGGATGAGGAGCAACGGACACCGTTGCCGAAATAGCGCCATATTGTACACTTCAGTCAGCGAGGCCTCCCGACAGGCAAACTGCTCGACCAGGTATCCTCATTGCCGCACCGCCTGCCAGGCGCCGTGCCGAGAACGGCCTGTGCCGTGCGGCACGATGTACACTTGGCGCCACGGAGCGCGCTGTCTGCCCCCTGCGTTACGGACGCTGTCGGGAATGGACGGGTGCTGGCCTTATTGGTTCGGAGAGAAAGGAATCACGATGGACCCCTCCTGCTTGCAGTATCGCCTGACGGACAACGAGCGACACACGTTCGAGACAACGGGGTTGCTGCAGATCGAAAACGTGCTGTCAGACCAGGACGTGACGACGCTGACTACTAAGGTTGACGCCATCCACAACACCAAGGTACGAAATGGTCACGACCCGCGCACCGCCCTGTTCTACCCCAACTTCATCCCGGACGACGCTGCCTTCGCTGACCTTGTAGACAACGTCCGCATCCTGCCCAAGGTCTGGGGCATCTTGGGCTGGAACATCTACCTGTATCACGCGCACATGATCGTCACACCGCCCTCCGGGCTGCCACGTGGGGACAAGACCTTCGCCTGGCACCAGGATAGCGGTCGCGTGAACGTAGAGATGGAGTCACATCCACGTCCCCGTCTGTCGCTCAAAGTGGCCTACTTCCTCTCCGACGTTGGGGAAGAGGGTCGGGGCAACTTCTGGGTGATTCCCGGGAGCCACCTTCGAGATACGCTGGAGCGTCCGGCAAACGGCGTGGGGCAGCCGGCTGGCGCGGTCCCTGTGCTAGCCAGACCAGGGACCGCCGTCTTCTTCGACCGCCGGCTGTGGCACACTGCCAGCCCCAACTGGTCGGACGTGACGCGCAAGGTCCTATTCTACGGCTTTGGGTATCGTTGGATTCGCACTAAGGACGACATGACGGTGCAGAGCCTCTGGCCACAGAGCGATGCCATTCGTCGCCAACTCCTGGGCGATGGGAGCACCGCCAACGGCTACTACTCACCGACCGACGCAGACGTGCCCTTGCGGGGCTGGCTGCGCGAGCACAGCCCAGCCGACGTGAAGTAGGCCATCGGCCGGCGCTGGCGCACCGGATGCTGGCCTTGCCACCGGAGCAAGAGCCTGCTCTACAGCGCACCGAGAACGAGACACCGATGAAGAGCGCTGGGGCATGAGCAGGCGATGAAAGGCTCACGATGACGACGAGACCCCGCGCGGCGGTGAACGCGCCGTCCGCAGACATCCTGATCCTCACGTCGTCGACCGGCGCCGGCCATGACAGCGTGGCCAGTGCCCTGCAGGAAGCCGTCCACGAGCTGGCTCCAGAGGTCGGCGTGTACGTGTTCGACGCGCTCTGTGACAGGAGTCAGGCTGGGCCGCTCTCGCTTGGGCGTTGGTATGACGCGACGGTCGAGTACGCCTCCTGGTTGTGGCGTCTGTTCTATCGCGCGACGAACAGCGAAGGGGCGGTGCGCCTCGGCATGGCCGCCGGGGGGCTGCTGTGGGCTCGCCGGCTGCGCTCTGTGCTGCGCACGCAGCGCCCGAAGCTGGTGGTGTCGGTCCACCCGTTGTGTACCCGCCTCGCCGCGGGAATCCTGCGCAGCATGCCGGACGCCCCACCGTTGCACTGCGTTGTCACCGACATGGTCACGATCCATCGCTGTTGGGTCTGTGCTGAAGTTGCAGCGTTCTACGTGGCGACCTCCAACGCATCTACGGCCGTTGCCGCCCTGGGCATCCCGCGCGAGCGGATTCACGTCACCGGCCTGCCGTTGCGCGCCGCCTTCGCCCAGCAGCCACAGCCGCTGCCCCCTGACGACACCACCCGTGTGCTGTTGCTCGGCAGCGGCCGCCCGGCGCGCCGCATCGAACAGGTAGCGCGCGCGCTCGTGGCGGCAAGCCTGCCCCTGCATCTCATCGTCGTGTGCGGCCGCAATGCGCGCCTCCAGTACCGTCTCAACCGCATACTGGGTGCTCGGGCGACAGTACACGGTTGGCGCGACGACATCGCCGCGCTCATGCGCTGGAGCAATGTGGTGGTCACGAAGGGCGGCCCCACCGCGGTGGCGGAGGCGCTGAGCCAGGCGCGGCCCGTCCTGATTTTCCAGGTCCTGGAAGACCAGGAAACCGGCAACGCCGCGCTGGTTGAACGCACCGGCGCCGGCCGCTATCTTCCAGACGTCGACGCCCTCGTGCGCGCCATCGCGGCATCGCCCCAAGGATTGCCCACCGTCGATCCGACCCAGGCCATGTGGCTGGGGCGGGCAGCGCGGCGCGTGGCGAAGCGAACCTTGACGGCACTCAGACGGTGTCCGGCGCCGGATACCTCAAGTCCGCTGGCGGACCACGAGGACAGCGCCGATCTCTCCGCGCACGTGATCTATAACCCGCTCAGTGGTGAGCGGATCATTATTCGCCAGAGCGGCGAGCAGACCGCTGGCCAGTTGCTCACCTTCGATCACTTTATGCCGCCCAGCGGTCACGTTCCCGCCCGTCATGTCCATCCGAACCAGGAGGAGCGGTTCACGATCATCGAAGGGCAGATGCGTTTCCGGCTCGGCTGGCGACGCAGCTTCATCGCCAATCCGGGCGACACGGTAGTGGTGCCGCCGGGAACTGCGCACTGGTTCGGCAACGCCGGCGAGGGAGTGTCGCACGCCAGAGTGGAAGTACGACCGGCCCTGCGCTTACAGGAGGTCTTCGAACGCTCCGCAGCCCTGGAGGTGGTGGAACGCTTTCCCGGGGTCCGGCTGCCCCGGCTGTCCGAGCTCGCACCCTTGATGCTCGAATTCCAGCGGGAACTGGCAGTGCCGGACGTGCCCGCCTTTCTGGTCACGGCCTTCCTATCCCCGTTTGTCTGGCTGGGACGGTGGCGCAGCCACGACGCCAACCATGGATCACCCGGATGAACGGGAAGCTCCTCGCCGCACTGAGCGCCGGGGCAATAGGCGCGCTGGCGCTGCCCGTCGTCTCGGAAATGCGGCTCATGCGCGCTGCGCGTCCGCTGACGGACCGTTGGCGGCACATCACCATCGAGCCGCGTCGCGCCACGCTCCTGGGTATCAGCTTCCGCCCGTTGCAAGCCGCGGCGTTGGGCTTGGACGCTCGCGCGACGTTGGCGACCCTGCTCGCCTATCCCTTTCCGCTCGTCCGGTTGGGCGCCCACTGGAACTGCATGGAACCGCAGCCTGGCCGGTTTTGTCCCGATGAGCTCGACTGGCAGGTCGATGCCGCCGAACGAGCGGGGAAACAGATCATCCTCTGCGTCGGCGCCGTCAAGACGTTCGGCTATCCCGAGTTCTTCGTGCCGGCGCACCATCTGCGGCAGCCCCTGCGCGAAGGCGTTCTTGTCGAGCCAGCTACGCATCGAGCGCTCCTCAACGCTGCGACCGCATTCATCCGGCGCGTCGTGGAACGCTACCGAGATCGGAAAGCCATAATCGGCTGGCAAGTCGAGCACGAAGCAGTCGACCCGCTCGGCATGGAGCACTCCTGGCGTCTGGCTGCCGCCTTTGTTGGCGAGGAGGTCGCGGCGCTCCGGGCGACCGACCCGACGCGACCGATCGTGCTGAACGGCTTCTTGCCTACCTCGTTAGCGGTGAGCGTGCAGCAGTGGTGGCGCACGCGCGACCAGGGCGACTCCTTGACGGTGGCGCAACAGCTCGCCGATATTGTCGGGATCGACTACTACCCACGTCACGCGCTGGCGCCGATCGGTTCCAGGACACTGTACCTGGATGGCAGCAGGAGCGCCTGGGGGCAGGGGCGGCGAAGGCGATTGGTCGCCTGGGCTCATTCGGGTCGACGACCACTGATGGTCACGGAGGGACAGGCCGAGCCGTGGGAGACGGTGACGACGCCGCCCAATCCGCCCGGCCAGGGCATGTACAGTTGCCTGCCGGAGCGGCTTATCGAGAACTACAACGCCTGCATGGGCTGGGGTGGCGAGGAGAGCTTCGGCCTGTACGCCTACCTCTTCTGGGGAGCCGAGTACTGGCTGCTGCGCCAGCAGGGCGGAGACGACCGCTACCTGCGGGCGTTTGCGCGCGTCATCGAGCAGGCTTGAGGTCGAGCGCCTCGTCAAACGGTATGGAATCTGCCCTGGTCCGGCTCTCCCGATCAGCGCCAGTCGTCGACGGAGAGGGTCTTGCCGTAGCTGCAGCCCATCATGCGCCAGTAGCCGTTGGTCTCCCCGCCGACCACGACGACATGGATCTCGTCACGCCGGAACATCGGGATCTGCTCCTCCGGCGCCGCCTTCAACAAGGTGGCATACGGCTCCTCGCCAAAGGTCGCTCGCGGGTAGACGTAGTTCTGGATGAGCTGGTAGTCCCAGTACTCGCCGGCAGGCAGCCGGGCAGTGTCGTAGAGCCAGTCGATGAGCTTTTCTTTCGTGGCGAAGCCGCCCCGATCAATGAACTGGCGCGCCGTGATCGGGTCCAGCAGGAGCGTCGGCGGGCTGTGGGGGTCCATCCCGCGCAGCAGGTTGCGGACGTGCTCGCGCCAGTGCCGCTCGCGGAGACCCAGGGTGAAGGCGGTGGACCGGCAGCCGCCGAAGACGCTCACCGTGCTGTCGGTGGGCTGGAAGCCGTGCTGGACGTGGAAGGGCTCCCAGGGGCTGCGCTCCTCATTCTCAGCGAAGGTGAGGCTGCTGTAGGCGTAGGCGTTGCCCTGCGAGCCGAGGTAGGTCAGGCCCGGCGCCGAGCCGCCCTGGAGGTTCTGCGAGAGCAGGCCGTAGGCGCGTCCAATCGTGGCGTTGGCGTGGTTGTACGGCCCCATCGCTCCGATCCCGTCGTTCATACCGAGTTCGTGGCGGATCGGGCCGTTGACGACCGCCATCGCCGCCGCCGAACTTGTAGTGCTGCCACGTGCGCTGACGCCCGTCGCCGCCAGCGCCAGAATGACCGGGAAGTATGCCGGCCGCGCGCCGGCCATGACGGCATTCACCGCGACCTTCTCGACGGTGTATTCCCAGTACTCCCGGAATCCCGTCGGCCGCATGTGGCCGACCACCGCGTCCGGCGAGCGGCGCGTGTGGGCGAGCATGGCGGCGACGCGCTCCTCCGTTGGGAGGATGATCGGCAACTGGTCGGTCCAGTGCTGCTCCAGGAACAGGCAGTGGAGATTTTCCTCGGTGTCGGCATCGACCAGGCGCGGCGTGGAGCGCTCGTAGCTATCCTGGCGCCGGTCCTCGGCGTCGAAGGGGCGCGTGAGCCCCTCAACGACCTCCTGCATGACCGGGCGACCGGTGAACGGGTCATTGCCGTCGACGTAGGCCCGCAGCTCGGCGGGGGTCTTGCCCATCACCGGCATCGGCACAAAGGCGTAGCGCGTCCGGGGCATGCCGTTCACCCGCGCCACCGAGCGCACCGCGCGCTCGAAGACCCTGGTGTGGACCGAGACGGTGGGCACGCCATACGTGCCGTCGAGGGTCATCCCATGCACGGCAACCGCCGGCGCACAGGTGCTTCAATGGCCCACCCCGATGATCGCAGCGTCGCCATGCTCCTTGATCTCGGCCCAGGTCGCCGGATCATCCCGCGTATAGACACTCGACATCTGGACGAACTTCGTCCGGACGCTCGGCATATGCTCGGCGAACCAGCCCTGCATCTGCTGCAACAGGATCTCGGAATCGTCGAAGCGGGCATCAACCAGGTAGACCGTTTTGCCCTCCAGCGTGTCCAGGCGAGGCGCCATCGGCCGGGCGCTGACCTTCGGCGGATAGCCCATCGGGTTATGTACGGTGATCTTCGCGCCAGACATCTGCGGACCTCCTCATGCGCTACCTGTCCCGCTCCGGGCTGGTGTCCCGGCGGATCTATCCGGTAGAGCCATCTTACACCGATCGCAATATCGCTGCGCGGACCCGCCGGTTGCCGCCAGTGTACCGCGTCCGCCCTACCCTGCTACCAACGTGGGCCGGCGTCACCAACGTCGCTGAAGCCTTGCGCACGCACGGTTCGTGGCCATCCGTGCTACGCCACCGTCACCTCAGGGCAGAGGTACACATCCTGGATGGTGTTGAGCAGGCGCACGCCTTCCGCCATTGGGCGTTGGAACGCCTTGCGTCCGGAGATGAGGCCGGTACCGCCGGCGCGCTTGTTGACGACGGCGGTGTACACAGCCTCGGCAAAGTCGCTCTCGCCGGAGGAGGCGCCGCCGGAGTTGATCAGGCCGGCGCGACCCATGTAGCAGTTCATCACCTGGTAGCGCGTGAGGTCAATCGGGTTGTCGGAGGTGAGGTCGCTGTAGACCTTGCTGCTGGTCCGCCCGAACTTGAGGGCGGTGAAGCCGCCGTTATTCTCCGGCAGTTTCTGCTTGATGATGTCGGCGGCGATGGTCACACCCAGGTGGTTGGCCTGCCCTGTCAGGTCGGCGGCGAGAGAATAGTCCGTGCCGTCGTGGTTGAAGGCGGCGTTGCGCAGGTAGCACCAGAGCACGGTAGCCATACCCAACTCGTGCGCCTCCTGAAAGGCGGCGGCGACTTCCTGCAACTGGCGCGGTGATTCCGCCGAACCAAAGTAGATGGTGGCGCCGACGGCCACCGCCCCCATGTTCCAGGCCTGCCGCACGCTCCCGAACATAATCTGGTCGTAGCGATTGGGGTAGCTCAGGAACTCATTGTGGTTCATCTTGACGATGAACGGGATCTTGTGCGCATAGCGACGCGCCACCGCCCCCAGTACGCCGAAGGTCGAAGCGACAGCATTGCAGCCGCCTTCGATTGCCAGGCGAACGATGTTCTCCGGGTCAAAGTAGGCCGGATTGGGTGCGAAAGATGCCCCCGCCGAGTGCTCGATGCCCTGGTCCACCGGCAGGATCGAGACGTAGCCGCTGTTCGCCAGCCGCCCGCTGCCGAAGACCTGCTGCAAGCTACGCAAGACCTGCGGCGAACGATCAGTGCTCGCGTAAATGCGATCGACAAAATCAGGACCAGGCACGTGCAGGGCCGCCTTCGCCACTTTCGGCTGATAGCTGAGCAGGTTGCGCCGCTCGCCCAACAGTTCCGCGATGCTGTCGATGGCGGCGCCGCCCCGAACCAATGTCGTATCCATCTATTGCCACCCTTCCCAACCCAGGTGCGCCAGCCCCCCAGGCCAGCGCCGGTATCCGCTTCTGTAGTACTGCATGATACGTGACGGGGGTGCTGTCGGAAGGGAGGGGGAACTCCTCGCACACCATGCGCACCCTACGCTAAAGCGTAGGGTGGCCCGGCTAGCCAGCCGTGAGCAGCGGCGTCAGTTCCTGGCAGGCGGCCTGGGCTGCTTGCTGCGCCGGCTTGGTACCGAGCGTCAGCGAGTCATCAAGATTCTTGGTCATCACGTCATTGACCTGGGCCCAGTTGGTCAGGAACAGCCGCTGGCGACTGAACGCAGCCGAGTCGACCAACGGCGCTCGGTTGGCGGGCGGCGCCGGCAGGGCTTTGAAGGCGGCGGCGGCACTCTGGCGGGCCGACACCACGCGGCCGACCGTGGCGGCGTACTGCTGAATCTCCTTACCCGTGTAGAACTCGGTCCATTGCCAGGCCAGATCACGCTGCTTCGATGCTTGAAAGACGGAAAGGCTGGGGCCTTGCACAATGGTGAAGCGACCTTTCGGACCCAGCGGCAGATGAGCCAGATCCCAGTCGAAATGGGGCGCCTGACGCTCAACCTGGCTGGCGGTACCGGTAATGTCAATGAGCATGCCGAGCCGGCTGGTCATAAAGAGGTTCAGGGCGTTGGTGTCTTGCAAGTCCGCCGGCCGGGGCGAAGCCTGATACTTAAAGACCAGATCGCTGATCAATTGTAAGGCTGTTACCGCCGCCGGCTGATCCAGCAAGCAGGTTTTGCCGTCGGCCGATAACACGTCTCCGCCGTAGGACCAGATGGGCGGTTCCATCGGCGGCTGGACGGCGCCGAACTGCCGCTTGGTCGTGCTCGTAAGCTTCCTGGCAGCCTCCACGAAATCGGTAGCCCAGGTCCAACTGTCTGTGGGCTCGGCCACGCCCGCCGCCTTGAAGAGGGTGCGGTTGAAGATGATGACGAACAGTCCCATCTGGAGCGGGATCGCGTACTGCTTGCCATTCTTGACGACACGCGTCAGCGTCTCTGGAAAGAAGTCGCTCGGATCAAACAGCTTGGCGTCGCGCTGGATGTCCGGCGTCAGGTCGGCCAGCAGATTCTTGCTGAAGAGCGGGGTGATCAGTTGCGGGTTGAGCGCGGAGACATCGGGCGGCGTTCCACCGGCGATCAGCACCTCCAGCTTCGCCTCCAGCGGCGCCAGACCGCCCGCCACCACGTTATTGCTGATCTTGACGCCGGGATGCTGCTGCGTGAAGAGCGTGAGGGCATGGGGAAAGACCTGGCTCTGCGGATCTGTCGGCGTAAACCAGTTGTAATACACGAGCGTGGCGTTGCTGACGGGAGCGACAGCAGCGCCGGCCACCGCACCCGTCGTGGCTGAGGTCTGACCCGTCGAACTGGACGCGGGCGTCGGGGCGACGGGAGTCGCTGCGGTCTGGCTGGTGGTCGCCGTACCGCCGGCGCAACTGGACAGGGCAACGGTACTGCCGATGGCCAGGAGGTGCAGGACTGAGCGGCGGGAATAGCGCTGGGCGCGCAGCATGGATGTTCTCCTCAGCTACTGGGCAACGAATCTCTCTACTTGATCCCCGTGAACACGACGCCCTGGATGAAATAGCGTTGCAGGAAGAAGAAGAGCAGCAGCACCGGTAGCATCACCACCAGGGACGCCGCCATCAGCAGGTTCCAGTCGGTGCCGTACTCGCCCTGGAAGGCGCGCAGGCCGAGCGCTAAGGTAAAGTTGCTCTGGCTGTGCAGGTAAATCAAGGGACTCAGGAAGTCGTCCCAGTGCGCCTTGAAGACGAACACCGCCACCGCCGCTAAGGCCGGCTTGGAGAGCGGCAGCAAGATGCGCCAGTAGATGCCCAGCACCCCCGCCCCGTCGATCTTGGCGGCGTCGTCGGTCTCCGTGGAGATCGTCATAAAGAACTGCCGCAATAAGAAGATGTTGAAGGCTCCTACGGCGAAGAACGGCGGCACGATCAAGGGGTAGAAGGTGTTGATCCAGCCCAGGTTGCGGAACAAGATGAAGCGCGGGATCATCGTCACCTGCTCCGGCAGCATCAAGGTCGCCAGCAGCACCAGGAACCAGATATCTCGCCCCGGCCAGCGTAACCGGGCGAAGGAGTAGGCCACCAGCGAGCAAGAGAAGAGCGCGCCGACGAGGGGGACCAGCGTCGTGATCAGGGTGTTGCGGAAGAAGAGGGCGAAGGGCAGCACCGTCATCGCCTGGACGTAGTTCTGAGGCTGCAAGGGCTGGGGCCACCACTGCGGCGGGTAGAGGAAGACGCTGCCTTCGTCCTTCAGGCTGGTGGAGAGCATCCAGACGAAGGGGATGCTGACAATGATGCCGCCCACGGCCAACGCGACGTAGACCAGGGTCATGCGCAGCGTCTCGGCGGCGTGCCGGCTCTGGCGCAAGCCCACCCGCGACCGCTGCTGCGGCGCGACCAACGATTCAGTCTGTGTCGCCACCTTGCTCCTCCTTTAGATTGCTAGCGGCCCGTGGTACGGCCCTCGTAGTAGACCCAGATCGCCGAACTGCGGATGACGAAGATGGTCAGCGCCATAATGTAGAAGAAGAGCACCCAGGCCAGGGCCGAGGCGTAGCCCATCTTGAAGTACTCAAAGGCGTTGCGGTAGAGGTAGAGCATGAAGAAGAGGCTGGCGTCGTGGGGGCCGCCGTTGGTCATGACGTAGGCCTGGGTGAAGATCTGCAAGGCGCCGATGACGCCGATGATGACGTTGAAGAAGATCACCGGGCTGAGCATGGGGATGGTGATGTTCCAGAACTGGCGCATGCTGCTGGCGCCATCCACCTGGGCCGCCTCGTAGAGGTCGCTGGGGATGCCCTGCAAGCCGGCCAGGTAGATGATCATGCCGGCGCCGACGCCCCAGAGGCTCATCACGACGAAGGCCAGGATGACGGTGTGCTCGTCGGCCAGCCAGGCGGGTCCCTTGATGCCGACGTAGCCGAGCAGCGTATTGAGCAGGCCGAAGTCGGGACTGAAGATCCACTGCCACAAGAGCGCCACGGCCACACCGGAGACGACGCTGGGCAGGTAGTAGACGGTGCGCACAAAACGCTGAAACTTGATCTTCTGGTTGAGCAGGATGGCCAGGATGAGGCCGAAGACGGTGTGCAAGGGGACGGCCAGCACTGCGTAGAACGTCGTCACGAGGAGGGAGTGCCAGACGGACGAATCGCCACCGAAGAGGGTCTGGTAGTTCTGCAAGCCGACGAAGTGGGGGGCGGTCAAGAGGTCCCAACTGGTGAGCGAGAGCACGATGGAGGCGAGCATCGGCCCGGCGGTGAAGACGAAGAAGCCGATGAACCAGGGCGAGGCGCAGGCGATGCCCCACACGGCTTCCCGCCGCGCCAAACTGCCGCGCCGCCGGACCGTGCGCGGCTGGGGGAGGGCACTTGCTGCTGCCAACCCTGGACTCCTTTCAGATCTACGCGACGCTGTCGCGATAGCCTTTTTCACCTACCGGCACTGCCCGACCTGCCGACTGTCGTTGCCGGCGGTTCCTGCGGCTATTGCCCCTTCAGCAAGGAGTCCACCTGTGTCGCCAACGACGGCAAGACGTCTCTCGCCGCCTTGCTGCCGTCCCACAAATAGCTGAGTTGCTTTTCGATCAAGGTGTCGACGGCGTTGAAGTTTACCGAGACCGGATCCGTATGGACGAAGTCCGGCGCCTTCAGGAAGACATCCATGTGCTTGGGCGGCTGCTTGGGATCGTTGTAAGCCGGCGAGTCGGCAATGGACTTGCGCGGCGGCGCGGTGACGTTTGCCACCGTCTCCGCCGTCTGAAAGCTGGCGCCGGTCAGCCAGGACAACAGATCCCATTGCGCCTGCGGCTGCGGTCCCTTGCCGTACATTGCCCAGCAAATGCCGCCCCCGCTGGTGACCGCCCGTTGCTGCTT
>DHIZ01000198.1:0-7676 GCA_002404055.1 Chloroflexi bacterium UBA4733 | reverse complement strand
TTCATGCCCAGCCGGTTGCTGGCGAACATCGAGGCGTTCGTCTGCTGCTGGGTGTAGTCGGGAGCCGGCATTACCTGATACTTGTGCATCAGGTCGGCCAGGAACTGCAGACCATTCATGGCGGGCTGCTCGGCGAGGAGGCACTTCTGGTTGGCCTGATCCACCACTTCGCCGCCGAAGAGCCAGACCCAGGGCTCCCATTGCCGCAAGCCGAGACTCTGCCCGTAGCCGAACTGCGTCACCTTGCCACCGCTGCGCACCGTCAGTTTGTCGGCCAGGGCCAGAAAGGCGTCGGTCGTCCACTTGGGGTCGTCCCACTGCGCACCTGGCGGCTGGATGCCGGCCTTCTGGAACAATCCCTGGTTCCAGTAGAGGTCCTGATTGCCGAAGCCGCGCGGCAGTCCATAGAGCTTGCCCTGCCAGTAATACTGGCCGATCGCCTTGGGATAGAAGTCGGTCAGGTCGTAATGGCTTGCCTGCACATAGGAATCCAGTACACCCAGGACACCTTTCGTCGCATAACTGGGCATCAAGGAAGGGTCCATGTAGAAGACGGAGGGCGCATCACCGCCCGCCATCATGGTCTGTAGCTTCTGATAGTGGGCGTTGCCGCCGGCGGTGTTGATGTAGGTGATCTTCACCCCCGGGTGCTGTCGTTCGTACAGCGGTATCTGGTCGTGCATGACCTTCTGCGTGTTGACGTCGCCCCAGGCCATCGCCGTAAGGGCAGCACCGGACGTGCCGCTTGGCGCGGCGCTCGCTACTGAAACGGCGCTTGCTGCCGTCTTTGCGCCGGCCGCAGGAGCCGCACTCGTCGTGGCGACGGTGCTGCTTGAGCTACCGCACGCTGCCAGCAGCGCCGTGGCGCCGGTCGCCGCCAACAGGCGAAGCAGAGTGCGCCGAGAGAACCGAGCCATCAATTCCGCTCCTTTCCGCATCGCGCCCCCCCGAGTGCAGAACGCCATCGGGATGCTGCCTAAATCCCCGGATTGCCTGAGGCGAGATCTGTTGAGCAGCCTCAGCGGCAATTCCATCGTTTGACTATTCTAGTCCCGGGGAATGTGGCTGTCAACTTGATGAACCAGGGATCAGCTCGTCAGCCCAGCGCCGGCCAGGTTGGTCAGTTCCGCCGGGTCGTTGGCGGTGTCATATAGTTCTTCGGCCGGCTCCTTTTGCCCGGTGGTCGCACTGCGCCCAACCGTCGTATCGGTGTAATAGACATATTTCCAGCGGTCATCGCGGACTATGAAAAAAGGTCGGTGGGGTAAGGCGTATTCACCGAAGACGAAGGGTTTACCTGGTAAGCCCGGCTTACTGAGGACTGACGCGAAGCTCTGCCCGCTCGATGCGACCGCCGAAGCGCCACGGCTGGTTGAGGACGGTTGGGATGCCTGGGTCACTGCGGCTGCTTGACTCGCTGACGCGCTCTGCCCGGTGGCGCCGGGCGAGGCAACATGCTGACCGCAGGCGGCGAGAGCCGCGCTGCCGACAGCCGCGCCACCGATCAGGGCAAGCAGCGATCGCCGACTATACCGAGGAACCCAACGTTGGCTTTTCACCCCCAAGTCCCTCCCCGCAATCTCGGGCTGCTCATCTGGACGACCATCATCGGGGCACACGCTCAACTCTGGTCGCGTAACTGCGCGACGAAGCGCCGCATCTCGAGCTCCAGATCGCGCGCGAGCGCCGAATGGTCGGCCAGCACGTTGTGCTGCTGCGCCAGGTCGCGGCGGCGATCGTAAAGTTCCGGCGCGCGCTGCCGCTCATCAAGCGTGTGCAGGTAGGCCCAGTCCTGGCTGTAGAGCGCCCATTGCTGGTTGTGCATCCCCACCAACGCAAAGTCACGCACGTGATCGCTCTCGCCGCGCAGCAGCGGCAGCAGGCTCTTGCCGGTCAGGGCAACGCTGCGTCGGTCCTGCACCACGTCCTGGGGAAAGACCAGCGGGCCGCGCCGCGGTGCGACGTAAGGCAACGTCAGGGGCGTCTCAATGCCGAGCAGATCCAGGATCGTCGGCAGGAGGTCCGTGGGCTGGACCAGCGCGTCGACCGTTCTGCCGGCGCCAACTTCCCCCGGCAGGCGAACGATCCAGGGGATGTGGACCAGCTCCTCGTAGAGCCAGGGCCGCGCCTTGCGAATGATGCCGTGCTCGCCGAAAGGCTCGCCGTGATCGGACACCCACATGACCAGGGTCTGCTCATCAAGTCCCAGCCGGCGGACCTCGTCCAGCAACGTGCCCACACAGGCATCCACAAAGGTCACTTCGCCGGCGTAGTTCGCCTTGATGTGCGCTACCTCCTCCGGCGTGAGGTAGCCGGCGACGTCGCCCGGCACCGGGTCCCAGATGTCTGTTCCCTGGTAGGCGGAATCGTGGTAGGGCGCCGCGTAGCCAGGCGGTGGATCCCACGGTTCGTGGGGATCGAAGTAGTCCACCCACAGGAAGAGACCATCCTTCTGCCGCTGCGTCGCTTGCTGCAGCCATTCGACCGCCGCCGTCGTGACACGCCTGGCGCTGTAGTCGGCCTCCGACTTGCGTCCGGAGACGTTGCGCAGATACTGTTCAAAACGTGGCTGCCACATGGCGTCGCTGGCATCCCCACGCAGCTTGTGATGCTTGGTCGGATCAACAGTGATTTCGCGGTCGATGATCCAGGGATCGTACTCCTGGCCGCGCACGAAGCGGACATCATCGAAGCCGCGGCCAAAGTTGAAGACAGGTTTGTGCAGATGGTAGGTGTCGGTCACGAGCGCCGAGGTGTAGCCGCGATCCCAGAGGATTTCGGCAAGGACGTAGTCGGTGGATTCCAGCGGTTGCCAGCCGCGAAAGGGCGATTGGTAACGGCCGGTCCACCAGACGGTCCGCGTGGGAACCGTCGGGAGGTTCTCGCTATACGCATGGCGAAAGAGCGTGCCCTCCTGGGCGAAACGGTCGAAGTTAGGCGTGCGCACGGCGCTGCCGTAGGCGCCAAGATGATCGACCCGCAGGCTATCGGTGCTCACCACGATGATATTCAGGTCTTTGCTCCCCTCAACGTCGCCAGGGTCTGCGCCGAGCGTGCGGCTAGCATGGGGCCAGCAGCAGCGGCGCCATTCGCCGGAAAGAACGCCACGCGGCGACATCGCCACGTACTGTCGTCAGTCTATAATGCAACCGCTTGCAGCGCAAATTGCGCCGGCCGGTGGGGTGCGCCGCAAAGTTTTGCGCCGGATGCTTGGTTCTTCCCGGCGACTGAAGTCGCGGGCTACTGAAAGCGAAGCCCACCTTCGTGGGCTGACCTAGTCCGCGTAGGCGGACTTCGCTTCGAATAGCCCGCGACTTTAGTCGCCGGGCGCGCCGGAGACGCCGTTAGCAAGCAGACCACGCAAAACGTCGGGGAACACCCTGCCGGCGTCTGCGCACCTTGCCGGTGCCGGCCATGGCGAAGTGTGGTATCTGTAGGAGCATTGTTCGGGAGGACGTCTGACTTGATGGTAACCCTGGCGGCTGTCGCGAGGCGCGCCGGCGTCTCCGAGGGCACGGCATCCCGCGTGTTGTCGCCGGCCGCCAGCCGCGTGCCGATCAGTACCGCGACACGAGCGCGCGTGGAGCAGGCGGCCCGGGAACTCGACTACCATCCCAATGCGGCGGCGCAAGCGCTGTCGTCAGGCCGGGCGCGGGCGCTCGCCGTGGTCATCCGGGAGCAGGCGCGCTGGCGAGGGGATCGCCCCCACCACATTTTCAGTGGCTACAACCTCGGTGAGGGTTTGAGCGGCTTGCAGGAAGCTGCCCACGAGGCCGGCTACCGTCTGGTGCTGGATACCGTAGACGAGCAGGCGTTGACAAACCCGCTCGATCTCTGGAAGTCGCGCGTGGTCGACGGGATCGTGTTGTGGCAACTGAGCGCTCCTCCGGCGCTCGTCGACGCAGGCTGTCCCCTGCTCAGCGTTGGCGTCGAAAGCGCTGCCGCCTGGATCGCGGCAGACGAGCACGGAGCCGGCCGGCAGGCGACAGAGCATCTGCTCGCCCTTGGTCATCGACGGATCGGCTTCGTCGGCGCTCGTACCTCCGAGCACTACGGTTCGTACCAAAGGCTCCTCGGCTATCTCGATGCCATGCATGACGCTGGGTTCCCGCCGCAGACGGCGCCCGTGGCAGTATTGACGGAAGAGGAGGGCCAAGCTGCAGCGCAACACCTGTTGGAGCAGCAGACACAGCTCACGGCATTGGTAGCCATGAATGACCTTCTGGCTTCCGGGAGTCTCACTGCCCTGCGCGAGCGCGGGCTGCGCGTTCCCCACGATGTGTCGCTCGTCGGCATCGATGATCAGCGTATCGCTCAGTACTTGTGCCCGCCCCTGACCACCGTGCGCATGCCAAACTACGAACTGGGACAGGCGGCGGCTCGCTACATGATTGCCCTGATCGAAACCGCCTCACCGCCGCTGCGCCCAGAACTCCCCCCACCGGTCCTCACTGAGCGGGCTTCAACCGCGCCGCCCGCGCGCGAGGGTCGCTAGCACAGATTCCATGCCCGCCAGCCCCATGCGCCGTCGGTCTCCGGCTACCCCCCAACAATGCTATCAGCGCAGCGCGTCACTCGCCGTGGTACAGGTCCCCGAAGTAGGTATGCCAGCCCGGCGGCGCCGGATGGGCATCGGTCACGCGATAGGTCGTTGGGAAGGGCTCGCGTCCCTCATTTCGCAGCCAGTCGAGCAACCCGGAATCCAGCCCCCGGCGCGCGATCTCCTGCAACGCCGCTGTGCGCAGCCGCTCAACCACCTCAGGATGGTCTGCCGCCACATTCGTCTGCTCGTGGAGTCGCCGCAACTCGCAGCGCCCTGGATCGGCAGCGACGCCCAGACCCCACTCTTGATCGAAGGCCGAGAACAACACGCCCGTGCTCCGCTGGCTCCAGGTGTTCACCGAACTGCCACAGAGCGCCAGCGTGCGCGGCGCGCTGCCTTCGCGTACCGTTTTCACGACGTCATACGACTCAATGCTCTCGGGCGCCCGGCCTCCGGCGATACCAAGAACGGTGGCGAAGAGGTCCTGCGGCTGCACGATCGCCTGACTCTTACCAGAACTGGCGCCGGGCACGTGTACCAGCAGTGGCACGTGGGCCTCGTTCGCCAGCGGTGGCGCCGCTTTGCCAAACGGGAAGCCCTCCCGGTCGCCCACGTTGGTCCCATGATCGCCGAGCACAATAATGGCGGTCCGCTCGCCGAGCCCCGTCGCTTCCAGCGTGTCCAGGAAGGCGCCCAGCCACTTGTCCATGAACGTGACCTTGGCGGCGTACTGCGCCTTGAGGTTCGTCACGGCGCGCGGCGAGAGATCTGGACTGTTGCGCTTGGGCGAGAATGATCGCGGATCCAGCATGCCGTCGTAGCCCGGCGTCTGGTCATACAAGCGCACGAACTCCGGCGGCGAGTCCCACGGCTCGTGCGGATCGAAGCAGTCGACCCACAGGAAGAAGTTGTCGCGCCTGGCATTGTCGCGCAAGAAGCTCGACGCTGTCGTGAACAGCCGCGCTACGTTCCAGTCTTCCTCGCGGGTCCGGCTACGGTTGGTCGGCAGGTAGCCCGCCCCAGAGTTCCAGCCGCGCCGTAAGACCGTCTCGTCGTCACGCGGCAGCGGATCGAACATGGGATCAAGGCGCCAGTTGGGCAGATAGGCCCAGTTATCCGTGATCCAGGCGCGATCCACCTCTGCGCCGCGCACTGGCGTCCAGGCGTGAAACGGGAAATCGAAGTTGTGGCCGCCATTGACCAGATGCGGCGTATCGTGGATGAGTTGGGTGCAGTAGCCAAGCTCCGCCAACGCGCGCGGGAGCGTCGGCTTGTCGCAGTCCAGCGGCTTCCACTGGTGGAAGGGCGCGCCGTACCGACCCGTCATCAGGTCAGTCCGCAAGGGGATCGTTGGGAAGCTGCCCGCGAAGGCACGCTGAAAGTTCCAGGAGCGCGCGGCAAGGCGATCCAGGTTGGGCGTGCGAATGTGCGGGTTGCCGTTGGCGCCGACGTAGTCGTAGCGCAAGGTGTCGATGACTATGAGCACGATGTTCACCGCGCGGTTGTCCTTTCCTGAGTCTCGAATGCTGCCCTATCTACGACGGTTTCTGTTGCAGCAACTGGTCCATCAGTGGCTTGATCGCCTGCATGACGTCGTGCGCCGTCTTCGTCCCGTCCCACACGTAGGACAGTTCCTTGATCAGCATCGTCTCGATCTGGCTCCAGTTCCAGACGAAGGGATTCGGATGCACATAGTTCATGCCGTCCAGAAAGATGTTCGCGTGCACCGGCGTCCCGCTCGGATGCTCCCATACCTGCTTGGCAATCGAGATCCGCGAGGGGAGCAGTGCGCCGCCCTGCGCCAGCAGCTTTTCAGCGTCCACAGAGACCAGGAAGCTGTTCAACAGCCAGGCCTGATCGGGATGCTTGCTCTGCCGCTCGACCGACCAGGCAGGACCGCTCGACTGGTTGGCAAAGCCGGCCGTGCCCGCGGGCACGGCGCCGGTGTCCCAGGTGAAGTGCGAGGCATCTTTACGGTACTGAGTGATAACGGAAATGGTGTCGGTCGTCATGCCGACTTTGCCGGTGGAGAACAGCGTCGCGGCCGACTGGGTGGTGAGCACGTTCGGTCCCGGCGCCACCTGATACTTGTGAATCAGGTCCTGCAGAAACTGGAAGACCTCTACTGTCTCCGCCGACGTCATCGTGCAGGCGGTGCGCTCCGGGTTCATGAAGTGGCCGCCATTGGCCCAGATCCACGGCGCGTAGGTGATGAAGCTGTTCGGCGCCAGACAGCCATATTGAGTCGGCTGACCACCTGCGCCACTCTTTGTCACCTGCTGACAGGTAGCCAGGAACGCCTGCTGGTTCCATTGCTTGTCCTGGTACGTCACCGGTGGCGGCGTCGCGCCGGCTGCGGTAAACATCGTCGCGTTGAAGAACAGCCCTCGGTTGTCAACCTGGCTCGGCAATGCCCGCAGTTTACTGTCTACGGTATAGGCGGCCAGACCCGCCTTCCAGAAGTCCGTAAAGTCGTACTTGTCTGTGCTCGCCAGGGGACTCAGGTTGAGGAGCTGTTTGCGGGCGACCCAGGCCCCCAGGTTTTGCGCGTTCATCCAGAAGACGTCCGGTGCGTCGCCGCCAGCGGCCTGGGTCAGCATCTTCGTCCAGTAGTTGCCGGTGGTGGGCGTGAAGGTCACCTTGATCGCCGGGTGCGCCTGCTCGAACTGCCGCACCAGCTTGTCAAACAGGGCAGCAACCGTGACATCCGACCAGTTCGTCGCCGTAAGTTGCACAGACTGCCCGCCGCCAGCAACGGGCGACGTGGCAACCTTACCCGTCGCTGATCCCCGGGCGGTCGTCGCTGTCGCGCTCTGTGTCGCCGTCGTGCCGGTCGCGGCGGTCTGGTTCGCCGTCCCGCCGCAGGCCGCTAGAGCGACAACGCCAAGCGCGGCGCTGGCCGTCATCGCCAGCAGTGAGCGCCGAGTACAGCGATGCCGTACATACCGTTGCATCATAGCCTCCATCTTCCTATCCGGCGTCACTGCCGGGCAAACTGCCTGCGCACGGGCCGATCCGTCCGCGCCTGTCCAGCCCATGCTCGCCGGCGGCGACACCGCGCCGCGCGGGTCCGAAGAGCGTGCCGGTCCCTCCGTACCATCATCTCATGCTCCTCAGAGGGCTTTCAGATAAT
>DHIZ01000295.1:2294-2587 GCA_002404055.1 Chloroflexi bacterium UBA4733 | reverse complement strand
TCTGACGTTGCCGAACCCCGGTTAGATACGGAAGACACCGTCTCAGAGGACGGGCTCGCCGCCTATTTACGCGAGATCCGATCCGCTGCCTTGCTGACAGCTGCTGATGAGACCGAGCTGGCCAAGCGGGTTGAGGCCGGCGATCAGGAAGCCAAGCGTCTCTTCGTCGTCGCTAACCTCAGGCTCGTCGTCAACATCGCCAAGAAGTATCAGGGTCGAGGGTTTCCGCTGCTGGACCTGATCCAAGACGGCAACCTGGGCCTCATCAGGGCCGTCGAGAAATTCGACTGGCG
>DHIZ01000295.1:0-2100 GCA_002404055.1 Chloroflexi bacterium UBA4733 | reverse complement strand
CTGCTGCTGCAGCGCCTTGGTCGAGATCCCTCGGATGAGGAGCTGGCTGCTGAGCTGGACCTCACGGCGGACGAATTGAACGACCTCTTTCGCAGCACGGCGGCCCCGGTTTCACTCGAGATGCCGGTGGGCGAGGATGAAACGGATGTGCTCGGCGACATGCTGCCGGACGAACGTGCGGCGGCTCCCGAAGCCGTGGCCCTGGATGGGGCTCTCCGTGAGGAAGAGAGCTATGCCTTCGAAAAGGTCCTCACCAATCGTGAACGTTTGGTCCTGGACCTACGTTTTGGCGTGGAAGGCTCTCGGGCGTACGCACTCGACAGTATTGGTGGACAGCTCAAACTGACCAAGGAGAGAGTACGTCAGATTGAGAACCAGGCGCTGAGAAAGCTGCGAGCGGCGCCGGCAGCCCAGCACCTGAGGCCACTCAGCTAGGTAGACAGCTGGTCGCCATCTGACGGTATGCGATCAGGGCACACTTGACGCTGTCCACCTCGGTTTCAACCGGGTTCAGCAGGCCCTCAACCGCGGCCAGGTTGCCAGCCTTCGCTTCGCGTTCGACATCGCTCAGCAGCCTGACCAGGCGCGCAGCACCGAAGACGCCGCTGCTGCCTTTCAGCCCGTGCGCCGCCTTGGCGACGTGCAGTTTGTTGCCGGCCGCTAGCGTGACTTTCCGGCGGTAATGGCTTTTTAGCCGGGACGGGCGTCGTGTACCAGCCTGTTTTGAGCTTGGCAGCAGTGCCAGATTCGCAAATCTAGTGTAGAGCCTAAAGTAACGCCGGCGCTGTCTTCCTGAGAGCTGTCGCTCAAAGACTGTGCCATGGTGGTGAGTTCGCCCATAACGGCTGGCCATCAGGGTTCGTTGTAGTGCCTAAAGGATGTTTCTTAAGAGCAAGCGCATCCACGGCCGGCTGTACTACTACGCCGCCCGCACCGGACGGGTCGACGGCCACGTTCGTGTGGTCGAGCAGACCTACCTGGGCCGGCTGGAAGACTTGGTGGCCCGCAAGGCCGGGCCGCCGCACCCCCACCCAAGACCATTCGCACCCGGCACTACGGCGCCGTAGCCGCGCTGTGGCAGCTGGCGCAGGATCTGGAGCTGGTGTCGGTCGTGGACCAGGAGCTCGCGTCTGCCCCCAACCGCACCACCGCGCCCACGACGGGCCTCTCGGTTGGCCAGTACCTGCTGCTGGCAGCGCTCAACCGGGCCATCGCACCGCGCTCCAAACGCGGCTTCGCCAACTGGTACGCCCACACCAGCCTGGAACGGCTGTGCCCAGCGCCAGTCCGCCGCTTGAGCAGCCAGCGCTTCTGGGAGGCGATGAACCGGCTGGATGTCGCCACCTGCCAGCGCATCTTCCGGCGCATGGCCCAGCGCGCCAGCCAGCTGACCGGGGTCGAAGACACCGTGAGCTGCTACGACACCACCAACTTCTTCACCTTCATTGCCTCCGACAACGGCCGGCCGGAGTTGCCCAAACGAGGGCACAACAAGGCTCATCGCAATGACCTGCGGCAGGTCAGCCTGGCGCTGGCCGTCGGTGGGCAAACGCAGCTGCCGCTGTTCTACTGGGTGTACGGTGGCGAGCAGCCCGACGTGGCGCAGTTTCGCGAAGTCTGGCCGCGGCTGCAGGCGCAGATGGCAGCCCTGGGCCTCGACGCGGCGACCGTGGTGTACGACAAGGGCAATGTGTCTCAAGCCGCGCAAGAGGCGGTCGACACGAGTGGCGCGCATTACGTCACCTCGGTAGTGCCCAGCTACTTCCCGGATCTGCTGGCTGTCCCGCTTGAGCAGCTCACGCCGGTCAGCGTGGGGCAGGTCGAGGGGCTGCGGGCCTATCGCACCCAGATGAAGCTGCTCAAACGGGAGCGCACGGTGGTCATGACCTACAGTCCCGTGCTGGCCGCGGGGCAGCTGCGCGGGGTGCAGCAGCATCTGACCAAGGCGGAGGCTGGTCTGGCCACGCTCCAGGAACGCCTGGCACGCTACCGCCAGCGGCCGCGGGGCCGCAAGCCCACGCGCGAGGGCGTGCAGCGTCAGGTTGAGCGGCTGCTCGCCAAACAACACCTGCCACGCCTGCTGTCGGTTCACCTCCAGGA
>DHIZ01000206.1 GCA_002404055.1 Chloroflexi bacterium UBA4733 | reverse complement strand
CGCTATGCCGACGGCATGATCGGCATTCATCAATCCAGTTGGACCGAGTTGGCATCGACCAGCACGATCGAGCTCTCCGGCGATCAAGGTGTGGTGGTCGCAACAGGCACGGATATCAGCGCCTCGCGCAGCGCCAGCGCCGAAGAATCGCCATTGCGTATCTGGCGCCGGCGACCCGCGGTGACGGCAGGTGTGCCGGTGGAAGAGTGGTTGGTACCCTCGGTGCAATTACCGGCGAACCGCATGACGGGCACAGCGCAGGCCTTCGCAGAGATGCTGGCCGGCGGCGGGCCGTCGCCCTGCGACGCGCGCACGGCCCGCACGGCGGTAGCGATGGTGCTGGCCGGCTACGCATCCTCCCGCGAAGGCCGCGAGATGCCGGTCGCGCGCTAGCGCCAGCCCTATGCAGCATCGTCAACGCGCGGTATGCTTGCCTTCTATGCTGAGCAAGCTTTCCCAAGGAGGATCATGCAACGCCTTTCCGCCCTCCTCCTCATCTGCTGCGCCTTTTCGTTGTTGATGCTGGCGACGCTCACGTCCGGCGTGCCGACAGCCGACGCCGCCGCATGCCATTTCGTGCTCGGCTTCAAAGCACTGCACCATCAGATCGCCTCTGTGGTTGGTGCATGCGTCGGCGACGAGCAACACAACCCGGCGAACGGCGACGCATACCAGCAGACGAAGGAGGGTATGCTGGTCTGGCGGAAGGCCGATAACCAGGTCGCCTTCACCAACGGCTACGCCACCATCCTGGATGGTCCGCATGGCCTGGAGCAACGACTCAACTCGCAACGGTTCTCCTGGGAAGCCAACGCCGAGGCGTTGCCGGTCGTCCCCGATGCGCCAACCACGGCCAGCCAATTGCGCCGCCAGGCAGCAGCCACGACCACACGCTGGACAGCAACCTGCTCCACCTCTTCGATCGCATCCACGAAGGCGACTCCCACCCCCACGCCGGCCAAACGGCGCGCTTCCTGCGCATAAGCTAAACGCGAACGTCGCCAGTACCGAAGGGGCCTTGTTGAGGCGGCCGACTGCTGATACTGTCGGGGCCAGGTAGTATGCTATGCAGTCAGACGCCAGCGGCAGAAGCAGGAGACAAAACATGCAGATCACCTCGGTGGAGCGGTTGTTGGTCGATGTTCCTTTTTTTGAGATTCCCGAACGCAATATGGCGCGCCAGCATGCCGGATGGCATATCAGCGAAGTGTGCCGGGTGCGCACCGATACGGGTCTCGTAGGCTACGGGGAGACCATGCCCAACTACACCTGGGGTCGCGTGACCGACGCGGCGGTGGCGCGGGTGCAGGGCAAAGCGCCCGCCGAATGCATGTGGGACGACGGCCTGGGCGCCGGCTTGCAGATGGCGCTGTTCGATCTCGTCGGCAAGGCGCAGGGCGTGCCGGCCTACCGCTTACTGGGCGACAAAGTGCGCGACTGGTGCCCCCTCTCCTGGTGGTCGGTCGACATGCCGCCGGAGGACATGGCGGCCGAGGCCCAGCAGGCGGCAGCGGCCGGCTACACCGCCCACAAGCAGAAGGCGCGGCCCTGGTTTGACGTGGTGGAACAGACCAGACGAACATCGGCCGTTGTGCCGCCCACCTTCTCGCTGGATCTGGACTTCAATGGGCACCTGGGGACGGCCGCCGCCGCCGTGTCGGTGCTCAAAGAGCTCGACGCCTTCGCCAACGTGAAAATCTACGAGACACCGATCCCGCAGGGTGACGTGGCGGGTAATCAGCGCATCCGGTCGCAGACACGTTGCGCCATCGCCATGCACTATGGCTCCCCGCCGATCATGACGGCGCTGCGCGAACAGGTGTGCGACGGCTTTGTCGTCGGTGGTGGCGCTGCCGCCGTGCGACGGCAGGCGGCGGTGGCGCAGGAAGCGAACCTGCCGTTCTGGCTGCAGTTGGTCGGCACAGGCATCACCACCGCCTTTGCCATGCATCAGGGGGCGGTGTCTAGCCACGCGCAGTGGCCGGCCGTCACCTGTCTTAACATGTACCGACACCAGTTGCTGAAAGCGCCGCTAACGGTGCAGGGCGGGTATGTGCGGGTGCCGGAAGCGCCGGGCCTCGGCGTTGGGTTGACGAGGATACGCTGGCGGCGCTCGCCACGGCGACCAGCCTGCGTCCTGCGCTGCCTGGAATCTATGCCCTGCGGCGCTGGAATGGTGCGGTTACCTACTTCGCGGGCGAGCGACTCGATAGCGCGGGCGTGCCACGTGGTTTTTGGGAAGACTCAGCGATGGGGAACCTGCCGCCCTATGAACAGGGCACACGGTTGGACCTGCTGGTTGACGACGGCACCGCCGAGTGGCGCGACCTCCTGGCGCGGGTTCAACTGGCGCCAGTCCGTCGCCACGGCGGGTAACCAGCCGGGGGCATCACCAGCCAGCCCTGCGCGCTGCCGGTCGACAGCCGAATGGCTCATTGGCCTTGACTCCCCATGCTCCTTGTGCTAGTCTTCTCACATCTCCCGGGGATTGCGTTGCAAACGGGCGCCACGATGGCGAAGGCTCGTTGCGACGCGCGGCAGTGCTCAAGCCGTTGCTCCGATGCTCAGTGCCGAACATGTCGATCGTGTCGTGTGCGAAGGGTGTTGGCCCATGCAATCGGCGAGTACTGCGCCAGCAGCAGTGACGCGCGCCGGTTACCGTCCGAGCCTGCTGGCACGGCTGGTCGGCGCTTCCAGCCCCTACGGCATGCGGCGGGCCCTGTGGGGCTATCTGTTCATTACTCCCTGGTTACTCGGCCTGGTCTTCTTTGTGGCTGGCCCAATCCTCGCCTCGCTGGTCCTGAGTTTTACGAACTACGACATCCTTTCACCACCCAAGTTCACCGGCTTTCAGAACTACTACCACGCCTTCTTCAAGGACGTGCAGTTCTGGCCGTCACTCGCGCGGACCTTCTATTATGCGGTGGTGATGGTTCCGCTGGGCCTGACCGGCTCGTTATTGCTGGCAATACTGCTCAATCAACGCCTCAAGGGCACCAATATCTTCCGAACCTGCTTTTTCCTGCCCAGCCTCACACCCGGCGTCGCCCTCGGCGTGCTGTGGTTGTGGCTGTTGCAACCAAAGCTCGGCCCTGTCAACACCGTCCTCGCCAAAATTGGGCTGGGCGGCTATCCCTGGTTCACCGACAGTAACTCCGTCATCCCCTCCTTTATTATGGTCTCCCTCTGGGCCGGAATGGGCGGCGGCACCATGCTGATCTTCCTGGCCGGGCTGCAGGGGGTGCCGACCGAACTGGAGGACGCCGCCCGCGTCGACGGCGCCGGCGCCTGGCGAAAGTTCTGGACCGTCACCTTCCCGATCATCACGCCGACTATCTTCTTCAACTTGATCCTCGGCATTATCGGCGCGGTCCAGGTGTTCACCGTCGCTTTCGTGGCCACCAACGGTGGTCCCGATTACGGGAGCTGGTTCTTCGCCCTGCAGATCTATCAGCAGTCGTTCTCCTACCTGCAACTCGGCTATGGAGCGGCCCTGGCCTGGATCTTCCTGGTGATCATCACGATCCTGACCGGCATCAACTTCGCCCTGTCACGCAAGTGGGTCTTCTACAGAGGAGCAGCGTAAGCATGGCAACGGTGGCGAAAGGCGCGGTGCAGGCCGGTCAAGTCTCCCGGTCCCGCACGATCACGCGGCGCGAGATTCTCCGGCCAACGGTCCTTTACTTCGTGACAACGGGGCTGGCCATCATCTTCCTGTTCCCTTTCG
Source organism: Chloroflexi bacterium UBA4733 (assembly GCA_002404055.1). Next base: position 3,849 of record DHIZ01000206.1, on the reverse strand, counting down.
TCTGGTCGGTGTTGAGTGGCCTCAAGTCACCGGCGGAGATGTACGCCTACCCGCCGGTGTTCGTGCCGGCCCACCCCCTGTTCAGCAACTTCGTCGACGCTTTCAATGCCTTCCCCTTTGCCACCTGGTACAAGAACACCATGATCGTCGTGGTGCTCAACACCACCGGGCTGATCCTGAGTTCCTCCATCGTGGCTTACGGGTTCGCCCGCTTCGAGTTTCGCTTCAAGAACCTACTCTTTGCCATCACCCTGGCCACGCTGATGCTGCCCGGTCAGATCTACCTCATCCCCCGCTTCATCCTCTTCCACTATCTCGGCTGGATCGACACCCTGAAGCCGCTCTGGGTCCCCGCCTGGTTCGGCGGCGGCGCCTTCGCCATCTTCCTGATGCGCCAATTCATCCTCACCCTGCCTCGGGAGCTGGACGAGGCCGCAATAGTCGATGGGGCCGGCTACTTCCGCGTCTTCTGGAACATACTGGCGCCGCTCTGCAAACCGGCGCTCGCCACTCTTGCCGTGCTGACGGTCATCGCCAACTGGGACTCCTTCCTGGACCCCGTCATCTTCCTCCAGTCGCCTTCCAAGTTCACGGTGGCCATCGGCATCTGGTTCTTCAAGTCGCAGGAGTTTTCGATCAAGCCGACCGACCAACTGCTCATGGCAGCGGCGGTGACGAGCGTGATCCCGCCGATTGTGCTCTTCTTCTGCTTCCAGCGCTACTTCGTCCGGGGGATCGTCCTTTCCGGTCTGAAGGAGTAGCGCCGTGATAGGGCCTCAATGTTCCGAGCTACTCGGATGCTCGGAGGGTGGTCGGCGCTCAGCGGGGCGCCGGCCAAAGGTTCAAGCCTGGTGTAGTGCAAGGATAGGAGAGAGACCATGGCTCAGCAACTCGATCGGCGGCGGTTCTTGGTCCTGGGCGCCGGTGTGGTCGGCGCCGCGTCGCTGCTGGCGGCCTGCGGCGGCGGGGCTGCTGCGCCGGTGGCTACCGTGAGCGGGTCGGCGTCAGTGAGCGCCGGCGCGACCACCAGCGCGGCGGCAGCGCCGGCGGCAGCGGCCGCGCCGGCCGAGCCAACCGCCTCGGTCAAGAACCCGGCCAAGCCCAGGGTCACGCTGATACTGATGAAATTCGCCGGTGTCGGCTGGGAGCAAGACGACCGCGCCGCCGACCTCTTCCGCAAGGCCAACCCGGATGTGGCGATCGAGGTCCAACCAACGGTGTATGGCAGCATGTTCCAGAAGAACCTGACGCTTGGCGCCGCCGGTACGCTTGGCGACCTCTACGCGGGGCATAACAAGTGGATGCCGCAGTTGCAGGGCAAGGGCATCGCGCTCGACCTCAGTTCCCACGTCGCCCAGGATGCCACCAAGATGAGCTTCGACGACATCTTCCCGTCGGTCATCGCCGACGCCAAGGGCATCGGCGCCGACGGCAAGCTGTTCACTTTGCCGACGGTCGTCCACCCTGGTGGCAACGCCATCGTGCTGCTGAATATGGACCTGCTGAAGAAGGCAAATGTGGCGCCGCCGAAGGACAACAGCTGGACGATCAACGACTTCGAGCAGATCATTCGTCAGGCGGCTAGTCCCAAGGACGGGATCTTCGGCACCCAGGTCATTTACAGTAGCCCGTTGTACGCCGACCAGGTGACGCGCTCCTGGGGCAGTGACCCCAAGGTCGGCTCACCGGATGCCTGGCTGCTCTCCAAAGACGGCACGAAGCAGCAACTCGGCTCGGCGCCGGTAAAGACCGCCTTTGAATGGTACTGGAGCCTGGTCAAAGCCGGGCTGGTGCCAACCTCCAGCGATGCCCCCCCGAACACGCCGGGCGGCGACTTCTTCACGGCGGGCAAGGCGGTGAGCCAGAGCAACATTGTGGGTCAGTACATCGCCGACAAGCACATCATCAACGGCAAGTTTGAAATGCAGGCATTCCTCTGGCCGCTGGGGCCGCACGGCTATCGTGCCGGGTGCCTCTCCTACAACACCTACGCCATCTACTCCCACACCAAGAACCCGGATGAGGCATTCGCGCTGCTCAACCAGCTCACCAGTTCCGATACCGGCCTCTGGGCATCCTCGCAAGGCAACTCCGAGCCTTATGCCCGCAAGTCGGTCTGGTCCAGCCCGGACCTCTGGAAGGCCGCCCCGATCACCAAGGCCGCTGGTGAATGGCTCACGAGTGGTGTCGATCCCTTCCCGCAGCCGGCCAACCTGCGCTTCAGCGAATGGCTGGACGCCTGGAGTCAGAACACCTCCAAGTATCTGGACGGCAAGGAGAACTGGGACCAGATGTTTGCCCACACCCAGACCGCCTGCCAGAACATCCTGGACGAGCCAAAGCCGTAGCAGGTGACGTAGAGCCAATACGGTTTATACGAGGAAAGGTACCTTCGCCGGAAGCCTAACAGGGCCGCGACTGCGGTCTGCGGCCAAGCGACCGGGGCGACTGATGTCGCGTTATGCGTCTGGTGCCGCATCGCAATGCGACCGCAGTCGCGGCCCTGTACTCCGGCAAATACACCGTTCGCTTGCTGCGCAAAACTTTGCGGCGCACTCTTGTCCCACCGACTAATGCACTCACTGCCACGCGACCCTTGTTGCGGGCGCCGTCGCAGCGCTGCGCGCCCTGGGCGACGGAGGGAGTCGCAGTACGAGCCACCCTTCGGTTAGATGAGCCGTCCACAGCCGGATGTCGAACAGCGAGGGAGCGGCCGGGTCACCATTGGCCTTGCTCGCCCCCGCTCCGGAACTGGCACGCTCTCGGTATGCGGCAGTTCCGTGAGAAGGGCATCGCGCCGATCGCTATCCTCAACGACGTCGACGCAGCGTCGCGTTGGTCGGAGTCGGTGGACTGTTTGATGGATCTCCTGGACTCGGTTCACGTCGTCCCGTGGCCGGCATCCCGGCGCGTCAACTCCGTGTGCGGGCCAGGTAGAATGATCGGGTGGACAGCGACAGCGCTGTCGCGGACCACGATGAGATTGAAGCCCCTTATCGTGGTGAAGCGCCGCCGCTGCCGGGAGGTCGGGTCGATGCCAAAGGCTACGCCGGGGGCGGAGGCGGCGGTGGCGCCGTGGAAGGCGCCCACGGTGCAAAAATGGACGTGGCCGCTCAGGATAGCGGCCACGCGTCGCCGCGCCACGATCTCGCCCAGCAGGTCGCGATCCCGCAGTTGGTCGTCGTCGGCCGGCCAGGGCGTGGCGTCGGGCAGCACCGGGTGATGGAGCACGAGCACCGCGGGCCGAGCGGCGCGGGCGAGTTCCTTGTCCAACCAGGCCAGTTGCGCTTCGCCCAGCTCGCCGTACCCGGCGCCCGGAACCTTCGAGTCCAGCACGATCACGCGTAGGCCAGCGATGTCGTGGCCGTACCGCAGCGGCGTTGCGGCGTCCGCTCCACCCTCCTTGCGAATGACCTCGAAGAAGGCAGCGCGCTGGTCGTGGTCGCCTAACGCGAGGAGCACCGGCACGCCCTGCGCACCCAATTCTTCGACCAGCGGCAGCGTCCGACGGTAGCTGGTGACCTGGTCAGCATAGTCCAGGTAGCCGGCGTCGATGAGATCGCCGCTGATCACAATGCCGTCGAGCGGCAGTTCCAACGCCCGGACTGCTGCGATCACCTCGCGGGCACGTCGAACCGTCGCCAGCCCGAGAAATCCTCCGGGATCGTCCAGTGCGATGTGCAGGTCGCTCATGTGGACCAGCGTGACATCGGGTGCCATCTCAGTCCTCTTCATCGTCCAGATAAGCGCGGCAATCCGGCTGGTGCTGCGCCGTGTTGGAAGCACTAATACCTGATACGCCAGTAGAGTATCCGATGCAATGGGGGGCAGCCGTGCCGGGCAGGCGCG
>DHIZ01000381.1:60007-60458 GCA_002404055.1 Chloroflexi bacterium UBA4733 | reverse complement strand
GGCTGGCTGCACCGCCTGCGCCGCTTGAGCAACGTCGGCTTCCTTATCCTGCGCGACGGCAAGGGCACTGCGCAGATCGTTGTAGAAGATGCTGCCCTCCTTGAACAACTTGCCGCACTGCAACATGAGTCGGTGCTGGAGGTAGCCGGGCTGGCCGTCACCGAAGCACAGGCGCCGGGTGGAGTAGAGGTCCATGCCCCGGTGGTGCGAGTGCTCTCGCCGAGCAACGCGCCGCTACCCTTCGACCTCTTTCGCCCGGCTATCAAGGCGCAACTGCCGACCATCCTCGATCACGCAGCAGTCGCCCTGCGCCATCCGCGCCATCGCGCCATCTTCCAGCTCTCGGCTGCCGCAATGCACGGCTTCCGGGCGACCCTGCGGGGGCTGGGCTTCGTGGAGATTCAGACGCCCAAGATCGTCGGACGGTCCACGGAGGGCGGCGCCAACGTCT
>DHIZ01000381.1:55588-59898 GCA_002404055.1 Chloroflexi bacterium UBA4733 | reverse complement strand
ATGGTCGGCGTGTTCGAGCGCGTCTTTGAAGTTGGTCCCGTCTTCCGCGCCGAACCCCACGACACGCCGCGCCATATCAACGAGTACGTTTCGCTGGACGCGGAACTGGGCTTCATCACCGACCACACGACGGTGATGGCGGTGCTGACGCAGGCGCTCCGTGGCATGCTGGACACCCTCCGCGCAGACGCCGCCGCCGCCCTTCAACTCTTGCAGGTAGAGCTGCCGGCGCTGCCCCAATCTATCCCGGCAATCCACTTTGCCGACGCGCTCGACCTCGTCGCGCGGTCGACGGGCGAGGACATCCGGGCCGAGCCGGACCTGGCGCCGGCCCACGAGCGCTGGCTGGGCGAATGGGCGCAGCGCGAACACGGCTCCGACTTCCTCTTCGTCACCGGCTACCCAATGGCGAAGCGCCCCTTTTACACCCACCCTGATCCGCAGCGACCGCAGTACTCCAACAGCTTCGATCTGCTCTTCCGCGGACTGGAAGTAACGACGGGTGGGCAACGCTTGCATCGCTATCAGGACTACCTGGCCGCCCTCCGCGCCCTCGGCCAGGATCCCGAGCCGCTGGCCTGGTACCTGGAAGCCTTCCGGCACGGCATGCCACCGCACGGCGGCTTCGCCATCGGCCTGGAACGCTGGATCGCCCGCCTGCTAGACCTCCCCAACGTCCGCGAGACAACACTTTTCCCGCGCGACCTGCAACGCCTGACACCATAGGTGAATATCGCTGCACCGAGCCCTGCGTCAAATACCTGGGGCGCGCCATATTCTCGATGCAAGAGAAATGCCGACTCGGACGAGCCGCCGGGCCCGAATGCAGCAATATTACGACACCGGTCCGGCGGTAGGTTGCTTTCGAGGCCGCCCCCGACGGCCGGACGACACTGGCTTCTGTTTCGTCTTGCGAAAGACCATCACGTACTCGTGCTTGAAGATGTAGAAGCCCTGGCGCAGAGCCCTGTATTTCCAGAGGTTCTCGTTCTGACCCTTACCCTTCTCGTTGCCCTGTATGTCCTTCACATTGATCGCCTTGAGTTGAAGGCCCTGCTCTTGACAAACCTGCGCACAGTAAAATCCCAGGGGAACCCATTCGGAGTCCGTGTACGTATCACCGATGACCAGCGCCAGGAAACGCGAATCTGCCAGGAGACCAACCGCATTCACGACGACTTTCTCGAACGCATCGAGAAAGTCCGGCACTGAACACGCATTGCTAAGATCCCGAGGGTCGTCACTAAACTTGATGATGTCGTGGTACGGAGGGTGAAGGATTATGCAGTCAGCTTGATCTTTGCCTAATTTGGCGAGTTCACCACGGACGATGTCGGAAGTATCGGGGCGCCGGGAATCGCCGACAAGCACGGTGGTGGTGACGGCGTGATCGTTGCGGGCGAGGTCGATGCGCTGGCGGGCTCTCGCTGCAACCTCTGGAAGCAATTCCACGCCGATACCATTCCTGCCGAGATGGCAACATTCGATGAGGGTTGTACCCATCCCGTTGAACAAGTCGACGACAACCTCGCCTGCTTTCGTGAAGCGTCGCAGAATCTGGTTGGGAATCTGCGGGACGAAGTTGCCCCAGTAGTCACCAACGTGGGGGCCAGACTTGTCCCGTGCTCCCAACAGCCATAGCGAGCCTGTGATGATATCATCGTACTGTTTCCAACGGCTCAAATCGAGGTCCGAGAAGGCGGTAGTTACCGGCCCATCGGCGTCCTGACGTGCGGACGGAGTGTTGCTCTCCTCAGCATTGAAGCGGGTTGGCTGATCAACTACTGCCATCTCGCCTCCCGAGAAAATGGAACGTACATTCTAATCATACCAGTTTCAGGCTTCCATCGCCAAACTGTTCGAACGGGAGCAGTGTAGACTTCGCCGGCGCCACGCGACATGTTATCGGGACCAGCGCCGCGAAGGATGCCGGGTCTCAACCCGGTAGGTTCCCCTCCACCTGTTCCAACGCCCACATCGCCGGCAGCACCGACGCGCCGCTGATGGCGGGCTGGCGTCGCTCACGAATGGCGGCCAGGAACTCGCGGTCTTGCAAGACCTGCGGGCTGTCGTCCTTCGGCAACTGCGCCGGGTCGAGGATGACCCCCTCCCTGCCGATCAGCTTGCCCTCGCTGACCAGCAGTGTCGTCTCCTCACCGATAATGAGGTAGTCGTAGAGGCTGAGGTGGGAGTTATAGGACATGTTCACCGAAGCCAGGACGTCGCCGCGCGTGCGCAGCAGGATGGAGAGGTCCATCGGGATGCCCATCGTCGCGTCCGGCTGCGCCACCTGGGCCGTCACTGCGACCTGACCGGGTTTCATCTCGCCCAGCAGCCAGAGGCACATATCGGTGGCGTGGCAACCGTGGTGCCAGATCAGGTTATCGGTCCAGGAACGGCGGCGGCCACTCCAGTCCACATTCTCCCGGCGCAGGAAGACGTAGCGGGAGACGATGTGGCGGACCGTCAACTCTCCGGCGGTGATGCGCCGCTTCACTTCCAGGATGGCCGGCCCGTAGCGATGGGTGTGCGCGACCATCAGCGTGAGACCGCGGTCCTCCGCCAGGCTCGTCAGGCGCGCAGCGTCGGGAAAGCTCATCGCCAGGGGAATTTCCACCAGCACGTGCTTGCCGGCCAGCAGCGCTTGCTCGGTCTGCTCGGCGTGGACCGCGCTGGGCGAGCAGATCACCACGACCTCCAGGCCGGTTCGCGCCAGCGCCTCGGCGAGGTCGGTCGTCCAATGCTGGAAGCCGTGTTGCCGCGCGAACTCCTCCGTCTGCTCCGGTAGGCGCCCCACCACGCTCTCCAACACCAGTCCTTCCTGGTGCAGCATCCGCGCGTGGCTATTCGCCGTCGTGCCGTAGCCAATGATCGCCGCCTGCATCATCGTTGCCTTCCCTAACGCCGCTCACTGCCAGCACGGGCTAGCCTAGCATGCGGACGAACGGGTGATCGGTCCCGCAGCCTGGTCTTCTGCCCTGTCGCCCTGTACTGCCACCGGCCGCGGAGTTGGCTATCGTCGCGCCAAAGGCAGCCGCGTCGGCAAAGATGTTGGCGAACAACCCCTGCAGATCGTCGAAGCGCCGACCGAGCACGGTACTTGCCGGGACGCCGAACAAGGCCTCGAAGCGGCGGTTGACGCGGAGGAACACGCGCTCGCCGTGCTCAGCCTTCAACATACGGCATGGTGCGTGGTACACATACCAGGTGTAGAGTGTGAATCCCAGGCACAGGCCACCGCGCGCGGTGTGGAGCGCAGGAAGGTAACAGCATGCCGCCGCGTTCTGCTGCCAGCAGCAATCGCGTGGCCTTCGGCGACAACCTCGTCGCTCTTCAAGGGCTCGCCGACAACAGCATCGATTTGATTTATATCGATCCCCCATTCAACACCGGGAAGATGCAGCAGCGCACGCAACTCCAGGTGCAGCGCTCGGAGGACGCCCAACGCATCGGCTTTGGCGACCGGCGTTACAGCACGCAGCCACTCGGCACGCAAGCATTTCCGGATACCTTCGACGACTACCTGGCCTTCCTGGCGCCGCGCCTGCGCGAGGTCCACCGCCTGCTGGCGCCGCACGGCGCGCTCTACTTCCACATCGACTACCGCGAGGTTCACTACTGCAAGGTGCTGCTGGACGAGATCTTCGGGCGCGAGTGCTTCCTCAACGAGATCATCTGGGCCTACGACTACGGCGGCCGCACGCGCAGGAAATGGCCGCCCAAGCACGACAACATCCTGTACTACGTCAAAGATCCCCAGCAGTACACCTTCAACGTCGAGGAGATCGAACGCATCCCCTACATGGCGCCGGGTCTGGTGGGTCCGGAAAAGGCGGCGCGCGGCAAGCTACCGACGGATACCTGGTGGCACACCATCGTGCCGACCAACAGCAAGGAGAAGACCGGCTACCCCACGCAGAAGCCGCTCGGCATCCTGCGGCGCATCATCCAAGCATCCTCGCGGCCCGGCGACCTCGTGCTCGATTGCTTCGCCGGCAGCGGCACGACCGGCGCCGCCTGCCTGGAGTTGGGCCGCTGCTTCTACCTGGTGGACAACAACCCGCAAGCGCTAGAGACGATGCTCAAACGCTTCGCCGGGGTTGACGACGTAGTGTGGATCGGCTGGCCACCGGAGAGACCCCTTCCGGCTCGCACTACTCGCCAGGTTTCCCCCTGACGGGAGAAACCTTTAGTGCAAGGCTGAGTACGGTTCGCAACCCATGCCAGATGTCCGCAGCCGTCCTCCGACTTGCAACAAAGGTTTCTCCCGTCAGGGGGAAACCTGGCGAGTAGTGCGAGCCGGAAGGGGT
>DHIZ01000381.1:53863-55507 GCA_002404055.1 Chloroflexi bacterium UBA4733 | reverse complement strand
AACCTGGCGAGTAGTGCGAGCCGGAAGGGGTCGTCCACCTATAGCGCCGCCGCGAGCACCGCGTTGGCGAAGCGGGCCTGCCGGGGAGGAGAGGTCGCCCAGCCCGAACTGAGCGCGCGGTTGGTGAGCAGCACCACCAGGATACCGGTCGCCGGGTCGGCCCAGACGGCGGTACCCGACGCGCCAAGATGGCCGAATGTGGCAGGCGAGGTCAGATCGCCGCTGAAGTGCGGCTGGCGCGCCGCCTTGACCTCCCAGCCAAGCCCCCAGGAGATCGACGGCCAGACATGGGCACGCATGTCGTCCTGAGGGTGCGCTGGGGCTGGCGGGACCGTCATCTGCGGCGTGGTCATCACACGGCGCGCCGCGCTGCTCAGTGGCCAATCGCCGGCCTCGGCACTCCAGGCATCCAGAAACGGCTGGGCAAAGGCGGCGACGGCTGCGGCGGTGGCATAAGCGCCGCCCCAGGGGATGCCCAAGCCCCGAAAGTAGGGCGAGTTGAAGGTCTCGTGCGCGCTGCCCGCATAGTCGGCGTTCCGCACCAGCGCCGCTCGCGACGACTGTGCCTCCGGCAGTGGCAGGTGAATGTCGTCGAGTCCCCACGGCTGCAAGACACGCTCCCGCAAGGCCTCGGCGTAGGGAACGCCAGTCAGCCGCGCCGCCAGCTCTCCGAGCAGCGCTACTGCCACGTTGCTGTAACAGAACTGCTCCCCGGCAGGAAAGCGCGGCGCGGTGCGGAGGCTCTCTTCGACAAAGCGCGCCAATGGCTGACCGTCGGCCCGCAGCGCCGCGTTCTCAGCCAGGAAGCCGGGCAGACCGGACGTATGCGTGAGCAGGTGGCGCAGCGTGATCCGCTCTGCCTCCGGCCGGCGCATTTCCGGCAGCACCGTGGCGACCGCCTCATCCAGCGTGATCTGCCCGGCCTCGACCAGCGTCATCACAAGGGTCGCCGTCATTGGCTTGGTGACCGAGGCCAGCGGGAACAGCGTCTCCGCCGTCACTGGCCTTGCTGTCGAGGGGTCAGCTTCTCCGAGATACCAGGCAGCAACCGCCTCGCCATGGCGAGCGATATAGGCGGCGGCACCAGGCAGCACGCCGTCGTCTACGTACTGTTGCAACAGCGCGTGCGCCTGGTTGAGACGGGCGGGGTGGAAGCCCGCACCTTCGATGGTTCCGTCACGCATCATGGCAATCTATTCCCCTTGATCTGCGCTCACGCCCCAGCGATCCTCGGCATGCGTGTCGGCTCGCGCGCAATGTCGGCTTGCATGAATTGCAGCAACAGGTCCCGCTTGCGGTCGGCATACGCTGGATCGTCCCAGCGATTGCGGATTTCACCAGGATCGTCGACCAGATCGAAGAGTTCGCCATAGGTCGCCTCACGGTAGACGGTGATCTTGTAGCGCTGATCCACGTAGGTACGCAGGTGCAGCCGCGTCGGCTGGTGCCGGTTCTCCACAATCGCCCAGGAGCGCACTTTCGTCTCGTCCGCTGCACCTTCCCAGGCGGCGTGCTGGTCGACGCCTTGCATGATGCCGGGGATTGGGATACCTGCATAGTGCAGGAAGGTCGGCGCGAGGTCAACAAGGCTCTGCAGCGCGTCGCTCTCCGCCCCGGCCGGCACGACGCCGGGATAGCGCACGA
>DHIZ01000381.1:5597-53776 GCA_002404055.1 Chloroflexi bacterium UBA4733 | reverse complement strand
TGCCCGATGAAGTGGCCGTGGTCGGTGCTGTAGACGACGATAGTGTTCTCGGCCAACCCCAACTCGTCCAACCGGTGGAGAATCCGCCCGACCTGATCGTCGATGAAGCTGATCATGCCGTAGTAAATGGCGATGTCCTTTTGCAGCTTCTCGCGCTGATGCAGGTGGCTCTGGAAGCCATGCGAACCGAACTCTTCCTTCCAGGGCGAGAAGTCGGGCCGCTGCTGCTGCGTCAGGCCGAAGGTCGGCGGGTTGGTGTCGTGCTCACCCGGCGTCAGTTCGCCCGGCTCCATATCCTCTGCCTTGTACATGGAGGCCCAGGGCTCGCTGACGAGATAGGGTGGGTGAGGGTCATGGAAGCTGGCCCAGCAGAAGAAGGGAGTGTCGGTGGCGGCGCTCTCTGCAATCTGGGCGATCGTCCGCTCTCCCGTCCAGGTAGTGTAGTGGAACTGCTCCGGCAGGTCCCAGTGGTGCTGGCGCCGGGGCGCGTTCCGTTTCTCTTCGGGACTGACCGGCTGGAAGTAGTCGCGCCAGTTCGTTAGGCCGTGTTCTTCCATCCAGATGGCGTAGTGCTGGCCGACATGACTCTCGTCGGCGTGGTTGCGCGCCAGCTCAATGTGATCGAAGCCGTACCAGGGACCACCAAAGCCGCGCCAGAAGTCGAGGTCACGCACCGTTGGCTGCGCCTCCAACGACTCGCTGCCAGGGCGAGACGCCGTTGGCTGGAAGTGCGCTTTGCCGATCAGGGAGGTGTGGTAGCCGTTGGCAGACAGCGCCTCGCCCACGGTCGGCACATCCTCCGGCAGCTTGACGCCAATAGTCCAGCAACCGTGCAGCGATGGATACTGCCCGGTGATGATACTGGCCCGCGTTGGAGAGCAGACGGGGTTGGGGCAGTAGGCGCGCGTAAAGCGCGTCCCCTCCCGGCAAAGGCGGTCCAGCGACGGCGTCGAAATGCGGGGGTTACTGACGCCAAGCGTATCCCAGTGCTGTTGATCGGACGTGATGAGCAGGATGTTGGGGCAAGTAGTCAAGCGTTGTTCTCCATTGCTACCAGCGACGCCGTGCTGCGCCGCGGACTAACCAGAGTGTAGCGCGCGAGGGGGATCGACCCAACAGGATAGAACACGGCGGGCATGGAGATGAAGGATGATATCGAATGATATGCTATGATCATCGGCATGGATGAACAGATTGGGGGTATGGTAGTGGCTATCGATCTGCTAACCGTCCACGAGACGGCGCAACTGCTCAGAGTTTCGCCACTGACGATCCGTCGCTATGTGGCGGATGGCCGCCTAGCAGCAGTGAAGGTTGGTCGCGGTGTGCGCATCCAGCGAGAGGCAGTAGCGCAACTGCTGGAACCCGTGATGGCGGGCGCGTCAGAATCGGAAGAGCATGCGCTGTCCGCCGAGGGGCGATTTAGCCATACAGACAGCCTTTGGAATATCGTCGGCATTGCGGAGTCAGATGGTCCGGGTGATGTTTCCGCCGATAAGCACAAATATCTGGCAGATGCCTACGGCGCCCACCAGCAATGAGGTTGCGCCGCCTCTACGCTTCCAATCACGGCCATGCCTTTGTGGATACCTCCGCCTACTACGCGCTTGCTGATCGTCGGGAGGGCAACCACGCCACCGCACGGGCCATCGCCGCGCAACTGGCAGACGAGCGATACATGCTCTATACGACCAACTTGATCCTCGCCGAGACGCACGCGTTGGTGCTGGCTCGGCTCGGACCGAGCATCGCCCTACGGGTGCTTCAGGAAATCGATAACAGCGAAATCCGGGTAGTTCGCCCAGATGACGCGGACGAGCGGGGCGGGCGTGCCATCCTGGTCCGGTATGCCGACAAGACGTTCTCGCTGACGGACGCCATCAGCTTTGCGGCCATGGACCGGCTGGTCATCGTCGACGCCTTCACCTTCGATCAGCACTTTGCTCAATATGGCAAGCGGATGCTCGCGACGCCACCGGGCTGACGCCGCGGGTACCATGGCGGCTATGGATATTCGTGAGCGTGTTCGTCTTACATCGCTGGCCAGTTGCGCCGGTTGAGCGTCGAAACTGGGCCCTGAGGCCCTGGCGCAGGTGCTGCGCCCTTTGACCCTCCACCACCACCCCGACCTGCTGGTCGGGCTGCATACTGCCGACGATGCCGCCGTGTTCCGGCTTGACGGCGAGCGCGCCCTGGTACAGACGCTGGACTTCTTTCCGCCGGTGGTGGACGATCCCTACGACTTTGGCCGGGTCGCCGCTGCCAACGCCATGAGCGATGTCTTCGCCATGGGCGGCGAGGTGCTGCTGGCGCTCAACGTGGCGGCCTTCCCCGATAACCTGCCGCTGGAAATCCTGACTCGCATCTTTGAAGGCGGCGCGGCGATGGTGGCGCAGGCAGGCGGCGTCATCGCCGGCGGCCACACCGTGAGCGACCGCGAGCCGAAGTACGGTCTCTGCGTCACCGGGATGGTCCGGCCGGACGCCATCATGCGCAAGGGCGGCGCACAACCAGGGGATCGCCTGCTGCTGACGAAGCCGCTCGGCACGGGGGTGATCACGACGGCGTTACGCAGCGACGCGGCCGGCGAGGCCGACGTGGCAGCGGCCGTAGCCTCCATGACCACACTCAATCAGGCCGCGGCGCGCGCCGCCCTTGCCGCCAGCGCCCACGCCTGCACCGACATCACCGGCTTCGGGCTGGTCGGGCACGCGCAGGAGATGGCGCTGGCCGGGAGCGTTGGCCTCCGCCTCTCGCTTGGCAGGCTGCCACTGCTCCCCGGCGCACGGCGCTACGCGGAAGGAGGCTACATTCCCGGTGGCCTCGGCCGTAATCACGACTTTTTCGGCCCTCAGGTCAGCACCGGGGCCGGCCTCGACCCGCTACTGCTCGACCTCGTCTACGACCCGGAAACCTCCGGCGGCCTGCTGCTGGCGGTCGCGCCGGAGCAGGTTGCAGCGTTCATGGACATGCTGCTGCCCCAGCCCTGTTGGGAAGTCGGCGAGGTGACGGTGGGGCGCGGCGTGACGCTGGTCGCATAGGTGTGAATGGTTGGGGACCTCACCCGCTCGCTGAGGCTCGCACCCTCTCCTGGACGGAGAGGGTTGGGGCGGACCGGCTGACTGGGCAATGATCGTTCTTCCTTCGGTCACCCACGCTGCTCATGGGCGAGCGGAAGGAGGACTGTTACCCAACCGCGCACACTTCCCCGTACCCTCTCCGTCCAGGAGAGGGTACGAGCCTCAGCGAGCGGGTGAGGTCCCCAACACACCATGCCGGCGCAGCACTTCGACCACCGCCGGGCTGCCCCCCGCCTGCTCCGGCAGTTTCGCGCCGGCAGCGATCAGGCGCTCCGCGCAGGCCGGGTAGTCGCCGGTCCGGTTGCGGAAGTTGACCGAGCCCCAGATGCACGCTCCCAGCGGTGCGCCACCAAACTGGTTGGTGACGTCGACTGAGGCGTGGTGGTCGAGCAACAGATCGACCATCGCCAGGCGCCCCATTATCGCGGCGCGGTCCAGCGGGGTAGCGTCTTCGTACCCGCGCGTATTCACATCAAACCCTGCCTGCAACATCAGGCGCACCGCTTCGACACGGTTGTCTCTGGCGGCATCACAGATGACGCGCTGATCCTGCGCCGACAGCGAGTGAACCATGTCGGGGTACGCACCAAGCAGGTCCCGCACCGTGTCACCAGCCGCCTGCCAGCAGGCCAGCAGCAAGCGCTCGCTCAGCGTGCTGTGCTGGAGAAGCAATGCGACGATGGCCTGGTGGCCCAACTCCGCCGCCAGGTGCAAGGGCCGGGTATGGCCGCCGATCACGTACAGGTAGATGTGGCCGCCCTCCGATCCCGGAGCGACGAACTCGCCTTGACCGATGCGCGACTGGAGGCAGTCAGGGTTGGCAGTGAGCACTTTCTCCACCAGCGCGACGTCGCCCAGCATGATGGCCATGAAGATGTCTGGCCGGGCGCCGCGCCGCAGCAGACGGCGGCACTTCTCCGGCTCCTTGACGGCATACTGTGCTGGCGTGCTGCCGTGATCGAGGTCGCGGGCGTCGATGTCGGCGCCCTGGTCGAGCAGGAAGTCGATGATCTCCGGCGTCCGGGCCAGGTGCAACGGTCGCTGGCCATCGCCGCCCCTGGCGTTCACCAGCGCGGGATCCGCCGCGACGAGTTGCCGCAGGCGGTCGAGCATGCCCAGACTGGCGGCGGCGTGGACATCGACGACGGCGCCGCGCTGGATGAGGTAGGCTGCCGTCTCTGGATCGGCGCCCTCCAGGATGCCAAAGCCCCCGGCCCACCAATCGCTCTTCAGATTGAGGTCGGCCCCGTGGGCTAGCAGCAGATCGACGAGCTCCCGGTTCCGCCGCACCACGCTGATCGCGCGCGAGCCAAAGGCGAAGAGCGGGTCGTTGATCCTGGCGACCAGCCCCGGGTGCTGCACGAGCAGCGCTTTGATCTGGTCCACATCAGCGCTGCGGAAGGCCAGTTTGACTTGCGCCAGCAATTCCTCACCGATACCCTCCTCCCTGGTTGGTTTCCGGGCGACGAGCGTTCGCTGCAGCTTCGGCCAACTGGCGAAGCCGTATTCGCGGCCGATGATCAACTGCGCCTCGGCTAACTTGAAGCCACCTGGGCTGGCTGCACCCGTATCACCGGACAGGCGGGGCAGGTACGGTTTGGCACGCTCCAGAGCAAGAGTTTCTCCGGCTTTGAGACCTTTCAGCAGGTCTTTGGCCTGACGCCGAAGGTGTTCCAGGTTGGCGTTGGCGGGCAGGTGTACGGTCATGCTGACCTTCTTTCCGTAACGCCTGCTGTCCGCGCGGCCAGGCAGAAAGAAGGTGGCTGCCACAATGGCGTTAGCGAGGGTGGGCTCGGCCCTTCCCGCGGACACGGACGCGCCCGCAGCGCGCTGTCGTGACTGTACCACGCCGCCCGTTGGCGGGCAACAGCGGTGGCATACACTGGGAAAATATGGCTGTCGCCATCCGTCCCGTACAATGCTCCACACCGGCAATGGCTGCTGGGGAAGGGATGAGGTGCGGGGCCTATGCGTGACGTGGTCGTGACCGGGCTGGGTATGGTCTCACCGGTGGGGCTCGATGTCGCGGAAACCTGGGGCGCGATTCTGGCCGGAACATCCGGTCTGGCTCCTATCACGCGCTTCGACCCGGCCGGCTTTGACACGCGATTCGCCGCCGAGGTCAAGCAGTTCGATCCGCTCGTCGCCATGGACCGCAAGCTGGCCCACCGCTGCGACCGCTTCGTTCAATATGCCGTCGTGGCCGCCCGGCAGGCGGTAACAGATGCCGGCCTCACCATCGACGAGCACAACCGCCAGCGCGTCGGCGTGCTGATCGGTACCGGCATCGGCGGCCTGGAAACGCTGCAAACAGCGGTCACTACGCTCAACGCGCGCGGACCGCAACGCGTCTCCCCTTTCGCGGTCCCGATGTTCATCCCCGATATGGCTTCCGGGCAAGTCGCCATCCTGCTCGGTACCGCCGGTCCCAACTTCGCCACCGTCTCCGCCTGCTCCTCTTCAGCGCATGCGCTGGGTGAAGCAGCGGAGATCATCCGGCGCGGACAGGCCGACGTGATGATCTCCGGGGGCAGCGAATCGCCCGTGGTTGCCGTTGCCGTTGCCGCCTTCAACTCGATGCACGCCCTGTCAACGCGCAACGACGATATGGCGACGGCGTCGCGGCCCTTCGACGCCACGCGCGACGGCTTTGTGCTCGGTGAGGGGGCGGCGGTGCTGGTGCTGGAAGCTGCCCAGCACGCCCGCGCCCGCGGCGCGCAGATCCTCGGCACGCTGGCCGGCTACGGCTCGACCGACGACGCGCACCACATCACCTCGCCGGCCCCAGGCGGCCGCGGCGCGGCAGCGGCAATGCGCCAGGCGCTCTGCCAAGCCGGCCTTGCTCCTACCGACGTGCAATATGTCAATGCCCACGGCACCGGCACCGATCAGAACGACCGGGCGGAAACGGAAGCGATTAAGGACGTGTTCGGGGAGCACGCCTACCGCCTGGCAGTAAGTTCCACCAAATCGATGGTCGGGCACACGCTCGGTGCAGCAGGGGCACTGGAGGCGTCGTTCTGCCTCCTGGCCATGCGTGACGGCATGCTGCCGCCGACGATCAACCTGCAGCAGCCCGATCCCGACTGCGACCTGGACTACGTGCCCAACACTGCGCGCCGCCAGGCGGTGCGCGTGACCATGAGTAACTCCTTCGGCTTCGGCGGCCACAACGTCAGCCTGCTCTTCACGACGAGTGAGTGACGGCCAGTCCGCCGCCGAACTGCTGGGGCTCCGCCTCTCCCAGCCGGAGTTGTTGCGCCAGGCCCTGACTGTAGCGACGGCCCGCAGTGGTGGCCTCGACCCGCTGGTGCGCGCCAAAGAGCGCCTGGAGTACCTGGGCGACGTGGTCATCGCCTTTCTCGTCTCCGATTACCTCTACCGGGCGCTGCCGGACGCCTCAGAAGGCGTGCTCAGCGCCCTACGCGCAGCCACCGTATCCGCGCCGGCCCTGGCCGCCATCGCCGAGGACATCGGCGTGCCGGAAGCCCTACACCTTGCCCCCCGCCGCACGGAACGCGGCCGCACCCGCCTGCTGGCCTCCACGCTGGAAGCGCTGGTCGGCGCGCTCTATTGCGACGCCGGCCTGACCGCTGCCGACGATTGGATCGGTCCCTGCCTGGTCGCTGCCATCAACGACCTGCAAGCACGCGGCTATCTGCCGCCCAAGACACGCCTGCAAGAACGCACCCAACACGGCGGGCGCGGCACCCCCCACTACCGGGTGGTTGCTATCAGCGGCGCCCAACACGAGCGCACCTACGACGTCGAGGTGCTGGTAGAGGGCCACACGCTCGGCCACGGCCGGGGGCCGTCGCGCCGGGTAGCCGAGCAGGAAGCTGCCGCGGAGGCGCTGGAGGGGCTGGGCTAATGACTGTATCTTTGTGTCCAGCCCGCCGAGGAGGCCCTCAGCCCGCTGGACAACCAGTGGAGATCGCGGTACTACACAGGTACGTATGTTGTACATCGAGAAAGGGGTACAGAGATGAGAGCATTACTGGCCAGCGTCAAGCCCAAGGACAAGGTCCGCTCCTACACGGGGAACGACGACGTAACAGTTCGGTCCACATCTTCCGCTCTCAGTCAAGTGTTCGGATCTGTAGAGCCGGCGGCTCCCACCGAGGCTTTCAAGGCGCTGGAGCAGTCGGCGCGAGAGGAGCATGCCGAGCGCCAGGTGCGCCGACTACAAGAACGGTGAGGCTGCTCGACGCGAACATCTTCCTGCGCGCCATCTTCCGAGCCGACACGGACCACGACATCCCCGCGAGCCAAAGCAACGCCGCTACTCATACCGGAACGCCATCGTCCACAGAATCGGTGAGTGACAAGAACGTGGCGCTTAACGTACCGGCAGCGCGGGCATGCCCTTGAAAGGGCGCCGCTCGCTGACCTGGCGCATCGTTTGCTGGACTCGCGCTGGCGTATGGATGGGCAGGACCGCGATGGCCAGCCCATCGTCCACTTGCAACTGCAGCAGACGGTCAAGCACCAGATCCAACACCTCGTCGGGGTCGTCCACATCGACGGTGGCAACCAGGTAGCTGGTCTCAGGATCGTCGATGCCCGAGCGGACGTGGAACTGGGCTGAGGGATAGCGGCGATGGATCATGCCCTGGAGCTCGACGATCGCTTGGCCGCTGGGTGACTCCGGCGTTGGCTGGACCCGTTCGGCGCTCACAATCTGCTCCCTCCCTGCTCAACCGCCTCGACAAAGGTACGGGTTCGGCGCACGGCCCGTTCCGCCTGTGCCTCCGTCACCCAGTGCAGTTCATAGTCGGCAGTGTTGCGCAATGCCTGGTTGCGCACCAATGTGGCATGCAACGCACTCGAGTATCGCTTCCGGCGACGGACAAGTTGCGTTGCAAACTCTGCCTGGACGCCAGCGTGGCTCCAGACGCCGCCACTGTGGGCTGCGGGCACGCCACTCGCTTCCAGGGCTGCGACGGCCGCTTGAAAGGCGCTGTAGTAGCAGCGATTGGCGCAGTTGTTGTAGCGGCCGTTGACGTGCTCGCTTTCCGCGCCAGCCAGGGATTCTCGTGCTTTGCTCAGATAGATGTCTTCTCGTTCGATCATAACGCTGAGTATACGCCGAAAGGAGAGTGATGCCTGTGACTCGTCGCATGCCCACTCGCCCGTGCTGTATCATCGTGCGCTGACGAGGCACCCAGCCGTGGCAGCAGTACACCGCCTCGCTTGAAAGGAGTCTCCATGCTCACACTCGGTTTCGCCAGCGCCATTCTGCCTGACCTCTCGCTGGCGGAGGTGCTGGCGTTCGCCGCGCAGGCAGACTATGACTGCGTGGAAGTGATGTGCTGGCCGCGTGGCCAGGCGGAGCGCCGCTACGCCGGTGTCACCCACATTGATGTCACCGACTTCGGGCCGGCGCAAGCGGCACAGGTACACGACCTGATCCAGCAGCACGGTGTGGCAATCTCCGCCCTTGGCTATTACCCGAACCCGCTCACGCCGGACCGTGCCGAACGCCAGGTATATGTCAACCACATCCGGGCGGTAATCGACGCAGCGCAGCAACTCGGCTTGCAGAACGTCAATACCTTTGTGGGTCGGGATCAGCATGCCACTGTCGATGCCAACTGGCCGGCCTTTCTGGAGGTTTGGCCGCCGCTGGTCAAGTACGCCGCCGAGCGCGGTGTCAAGATCGGCATCGAGAACTGCCCGATGCTCTTCACGCAGGACGAGTGGCCGGGAGGACAGAACCTGGCCACCAGCCCGGCCATCTGGCGACGCATGTTCGCGGACATTCCCGCCAGCACCTTCGGTCTCAACTACGACCCGTCGCACATGATCTGGCAGATGATGGATGAGGTACAGCCGATCTACGACTTTGCTGAGCGGCTGCACCACGTCCACGCCAAGGACGCCCGGCTCAACCGCAACGCCTTGAATGCGGAGGGCAACATGGCCTTCCCCTTGCGTTTCCATACACCCAAGCTCCCTGGCCTGGGGGAAGTGCGCTGGGGCGCCTTCTTTGCCGCTTTGACTGATGTCGGCTACCATGGCGCGGTGTGCGTGGAAGTGGAAGATCGGGCATATGAAGGCAGCCTGGCCGACCGCCAGCGCGCGTTGACACAATCTTGCCGCTACCTCCGGCAGTTCGTGGGAGAAAAACGCGCCGGGGCATGACCGATCTCGTGCGTCCGAGCGCCGCGTACAACGCTCCGCAGTTACGCCCTCAGTGAATCCCGGAGGCGTGAGGTCAATGCCGGGTCCATAGCCATGTGCGACCCGACGCGCTATACCGTCCGAATCGCAACCTCCTCCGCTGCTTCCCGAACCTGGATGCTTCGTAAGACGGCGCCGAAGAGGCGCCACCCCAATACCGTCATCGAAGCTCGCCGCTCGGTGAGGGCGAGCATCTGGTTGCTGCATTGCGCGAACGGGTCGACAAGCACGACGTTGAAGAGCACGTCCGCGTCGTCGTCGGGCAGCGGCGGCAAATAGAAGTAGCGGCTGGTCTTGAAGGCGATGAGGTTGGCCAGGTCGTTGCGCAGTTGATCGCGGCCAACCGTGGCAGTCAGGCGGCGCGGCTCAACGCGGAGGAGAAGCGCCGTTTTCCGTCTCCCGGGAACCACATCGCACGTAGATGTCGCGACGACGTAGCTGGGCCCGCCGATCTGGCGGCTGCCCAGAATATAGGCAGCATCGGTACGAATGACGTCGCCTTGCAGTACATGGAAGGGCTCAGGCGGAGTGGCCATACGGGCACAAACCGCCTCGTACCGGATCGGCGCACAGAGCAAATGATCGTTGAGAAACTCCTGGCGTTGCCGCTTCTCAACTTGACCAAGCGCCTCCCGAATGATGTCCAGCGCTGCTGTCCCATGCGATAACGGAGCGAGCCGTCGGGCCAGGTCCGCGACGTCAATACCCCCTGGCATGGGTTATTTGTTCAGGCTGAAGGCGGGACGTTTCACCTTCCGGGCATCGAGCTCAAATTCGGCGGGTCCTTCGCCCACCTCGGGCTCATCGGCACGTTCATGTTCATCGAAAACTAAGACCGGTTCCGGCGCTACAGACGCATCTTGAATGATCGGGAGTGCGCAGACGAGATCGTGCATATGCTCAATGGCCGGTGTCGATCCATGCGTATCCACCAGGAGTCGCACAGCCTGGCGGATCAGGCGTAGGCCCCAACCGAGCCGCCGTGCATCCAGCGCAAGGCCGTACAGGCGAGAAAAGGTTGTGCCTCGCACAATGACGTACTGCTGTCCCTTTACCGTGAGCCGGCCGACTTGATCTTCGCCAAGCTGCTGTTGGAGTTGCTGTACACCCTGCAGCCGAAACTGCTCAAAGGAATCCCAGCACGGGCCAGGCTGCAAGCGAAGTTCATCGCGTTCAGTGGGCTGATCTACCGTGTCGACCGCAACCATCATCCACTCCATCCTGATTCCTGCATTTCCGTTGGGATTATAGCCCCTATCGTTGGTTTGGTAAACAGTCCCCAGCATGGGGAGTACGCCGCAACGTTTTGCAGGCAAGTCTACAGGGCCGCGACTGCGGTCTGCGGCCAAGTCACGAGGGCGACTGCGGTCGCTCGCGCGATGACGCCTGACGCAAAACGCGACCGCAGTCGCCCCCCGTCCTTGGCCGCAGACCGCAGTCGCGGCCCTGTACTTCGGTTTACAAATACCACCCCCTCGCTACGCAAAACTTTGCGGCGCACTCTAAACTTGGGTTCTCACGTCGTCCGCCAGCGCGCCCTGATACAATCTTGCCGCTACCTCCGGCAATTCGTAGGAGAGAAGGAGAACAACACATGACCGACATCGTTCGCCTCGGCGTCGTGGGCGCCGGCAGCATCGCCGTGCGCGGCATCCTGCCGCACCTCAGCCAGCCGGATGTCCAGGACCGCGTGCGTCTGGCCGCCGTCTGCGACCCCGTGCCGGGACGCGCCGACGCCGCCGCCGCCCGCTTCGGCATCGAACGCGCCTTCACCGACTATGCGGACCTGCTGGCCGAGGGCAACGTCGACGCCGTCAGCATCGCTTCGCCGATCGGCCTGCACTACGAGCAGGGCCGCCAGGCACTGGCTGCCGGCAAACACCTGCACTTTAATAAGACGATGACCACCACGGTTGCCGAGGCCACCGACCTGATCGACACGGCGCGCAGCAAGGGGCTGAAGATCGTGGCCTCACCGGGCCAGGTGCTGCGCCCCCAGATCCAGCAGATCAGGCGGTTGATCGCTGAAGGCGCCATCGGCACGCTCTGCTGGGCGGCCTGCGGCGCCGCCTTCGGCACCTACCACGAAAAGGAGGGTGTACGCCAGGGCGATGACCCGCTCTCCAACATCGACCCCTCCTGGTACTTCCGCAAGCCCGGCGGCGGCCCGCTCTACGACATGACGGTGTACTCGCTGCACGAACTGACAACCGTGCTGGGACCGGCGAAGCGGGTCACTGCGATGTCCGGCGTGCGCATCACCGAGCGCGAGTTCCGGGGCAAGATGGTGCCCTGCGACGCCGACGACAACACGCTGATGCTGCTGGACTTTGGTTCCAGCGTGTTCTCCCTGGTCTACGGCGTCGCCGCCGGCCGCCTCACGGAAGGCTTCTCCGGCAGCTATTTCGGCACCGGCGGCTCCATCGTCGGCGGCAAACTCAACGGGCAGTCGTTCGACTATCCCGGTCGAGAAACTGTCGATCGGGCCCCGCGCGGCCAGCAGCAGACCTGGCTCTTGCCGCATGTTGTCGGACCCCACCGCGGCATGCAGGAGGCCCACGTCTACGAGGACATCATGCAGTTGGTCGATTGGATCCGCGAGGACAAGCCCTCACCGGTGACCGCCGAGCAAGCGCGCCACGTCATCGACGTGTTCGAATCGGCCTACCGCTCCGCCGAGACAGGACAGACGCAGACACTGACGACAACGTTCCAGCCGGACTGAGGGGACAAGCTCGCCCTTGCCCTACAAATAGGCGGCGACGAGGTGAGAGGCCGTTCCGGTCTGAGCACCGCCCGCACGGCGCAAACACATGGTTGCAACCGCCGCGAAGGGCGTGATAGGAGATGAACGTGATGGCGACCACAACTGTGTTCATCGTGTTGGATGCCGACGATCCGGCTGCCGCGACGGAGTCGGTTGCCTGTGCGGCCGACCAACTCGCTCAAGCGCTGACGGCCCTCGGCATCGCTGTCCAACGGCCGGGAAGCCTCAGCGGGAGCGGCGGCGGTCAACGCATCCTGATTACCGGTGGCCAGTCTGCTCCTGGGAGGCAGGGGCTCTCGGCGGCCGGCCTGCAACTGGCCGATGCGCCGGAAGCGCTCGCCATCGCCCCGACGACCATCGACGGCCAGCCCACGCTGCTCGCCACCGGCAGCGACGCCAGGGGCCTCACCTACGCCGTGCTGGAACTGGCCGACCGCGCCGCCTATGCCGAAAGCGGCGAAGCTGCCCTCCATGCAGTCTTCGAGACACTGGCGGTCACCGAGCGCCCGGCGAACGAGATTCGCAGCATGATGCGCCTCTTCACCAGCGACATTGAGGACCTGGGCTGGTACCACGACCGCCGCTTCTGGGCGGAATACCTCGCCATGCTGGCCACCCAGCGCTTCAACCGCTTCCACCTGGCGCTGGGTATCGGCTTCGACTTTGCCCGTAATATGCTCGACTCCTACTTCTACTTCCCCTATCCTTTCCTCCTCTCCGTACCCGGCTACGACGTGTACGCCGTGGGCATTACGGACGAGGAGCGTGATCGCAACCTGGAGACGCTGCGCTTCATCGCCGCGGAAACGAAACGGCACGGGCTGCAGTTCCAGCTTGGCCTCTGGGCGCATGTCTATGTCTTTCAGGATAGTCCAGATGTCAACCACCCCATGAGCGGACTCACGGCCGAGAACCACGCCGAGTACTGCCGGGACGCCCTGGCCAAACTGCTGCAAACGTGCCCCGATATTGACGGCCTGACCTTCCGCGTCCACGGCGAGAGCGGCATCCCGGAAGGGAGTTACGGTTTCTGGCGCACCCTCTTCTCTGCTGTGGCCAACTGCGGGCGGCGCATGGAGATCGACATGCACGCTAAAGGCATCGACCAGGGCATGATCGACGTGGCGTTGGAGACGCAGCAACCAGTCGTCATTTCCCCCAAGTTCTGGGCGGAACACATGGGCCTGCCCTACCACCAGGCGGATATTCGCGCCGTGGAGCAGCCCGGACCGGCCACCGGCCAGCACGCGACGCTGATGGCCTTCAGCGCCGGCTCCCGCCGCTTCACCCGCTACGGCTACGCCGACCTGCTGACGGAGGATCGCCCCTACGGCATCCTCTGGCGCGTCTGGCCGGGCACGAACCGCCTGCTGCTCTGGGGCGACCCGCTGACGGGCGCCGCCTACAGTCGCGCCTTCAGCTTCAGCGGCAGCCAGGGTGTCGACCTCTTTGAGCCGCTCTCCTTCTCCGGCCGGCGCGGCTCCGGCCTGGCGGACGGCCGCGACCCCTACCTGGACGCCACGCTGCGACCCGATGGCGACAGCGCCTCCTGGGAGAAGTACCGCTACACCTACCGCCTGTGGGGCCGCCTGCTCTACAACCCTGACGCGGACCCCGAGACTTGGCGCCGGCAACTCCGCCGCGAATTTGGGCCCGCCGCAACCTCCCTGGAAGCGGCGCTGGCGAGCGCCAGCCGCATCCTGCCACTGGTGACGACCGCCCATCACCCGTCTGCCGCTAACAACGTGTACTGGCCCGACCTCTACACCAACATGCCGATCGTCGACGAGGCACGGCCCCACCCCTACCGCGATACGGCTGTGCCAAGGCGCTTCGGCACCGTGAGCGCACTCGATCCAGAGCTCTTTTCCAGCGTAGAGGAGTATGTGGACGAACTCCTCAGCGAACGGCCCAGCGGTCGTTACTCACCGGCGGAAGTTGCCCGCTGGCTGAATGATCTGGCCGGCTCAGCCACGACACACCTGCTGGCGGCCGAAAGCATAAGCAGCAACCCCCCGGCGCCGGTGTTCCGCCGCTGGGTGATCGACATCCACGTCGAGGTTGGCCTCGGCCGCTTCTTCGCTGCCAAGCTGTGGGCAGCCATCGGCTACACCTTGTTCCGGCGCACCGGCGACAGCGCGGCGCTCCGGGAAGCGCTCGCACAGTACAACCGCGCTCGCGCCGCCTGGGCGGACGTGGTCGCGCTGACGCAGGACGCCTACAAGCCGGACCTCACCTTTGGACCAGAGCAGCAGTTGCGTGGCCACTGGGCGGACCGCCTGGCGGCAATCGACGGTGACATTGAGGACATGAAGGCTGCGCTGGACCGGGCAAACACCGTGGTCCCCCAGCAGAGCGGCGATCTGCACCAGCCAGCGATCACGTTCAGCGCCGCGCTGCTGGCACAGCGTCCCTCGGTGGCGGCTGAGCATCAGCCGCCGGAGAACTTCCTTCCCGGAGGCCCGCTCAGCATTGTGGTCACAGTCGCGGCCAGTGACGAGCGTCCGGCAGCAGCCTGGCTGCACTACCGGCACGCCAACCAGGCCGAGCGCTTCGTCACCATAGCTATGGAAGAACAGGAGAACGGCAACGCAACCCGCTTTGTCAGCGAGATTCCCGGCGACTACACGCAGTCGCCTTATCCCTTGCTCTATTACGTCGAGTTCCAGATGGCCGACGGCGCCACCACGCTGTCACCAGGCTTCGACACTGACCTGGCAAACCAACCCTATCTGCTCGTCCGCCCACGGCGGCAGTGACGTACACTGACGCAGCAGAGAAGGGAGTCGCCATGGTCGCCCAAGCCCAGGAGGGCCCGATCTGGACCGTCGAGCAGTACCTCGACATGGAAGAGCACAGCACCGTCAAGCACGAATACCATGACGGCCAGGTCTACGCGATGGCGGGCGGCACGCAAGCGCACAGCATCATTGCCGGCAACATCTGCTCCCTATTGCGCGTAGCCGTCCGGGGCAGTGGCTGCCGCGTACTCAACTCAGATATAAAGATCCGCCAGTCAGTGGAAGATTATGTCTATGCTGATGCCACCGTGACCTGTGACCCCAGCGACATTCGACCCGAGCAGGTCTGGATCGATCATCCGCTGCTCGTGATCGAAGTGCTGTCTTTCTCAACGGCGCGGCACGACCGGGGCGACAAGTTTGACGGGTACAAGCAGATCGCCAGCCTCCGCGAGTACGTCCTCATCGAATCCCGACAGCGTGAAGTCGAGGTATGGCGACGGGAAGAGTCCCAGGCGTGGCGCCGCACCGCCCACGCTCCTGGCGAGGACATCGTCCTGGCGAGCGTCCCCTTGACAGTGTCAATGGACCTGCTCTACGAGGATAGCGGCGTCTTGACTGGATCTGGTAGCAACCTGGAGACGGTAAGAGCATGAAAGTCACCGATATCCGCACTGCCGAGGTCTACGGCCACGGCTACTCGACCTACGTGCGCATCTACACTGATGAGGGACTGACCGGGACGGGCGAGTGCATCCACGGCGGCGCCGGCTGTCCGGCGCTGATCCGCGACTTGAAGCAACTGGTGATCGGCGAGAACCCGCTCAATGTCGACATGCTCTGGAAGAAGATGCGCCGCGCCCACGTCTTCGACGGCGCGCTGGCCGGCAACATGGTGACGGCGATGACCGGCATCGAGATCGCCCTCTGGGACCTGACCGGCAAGGCGCTGGGCTTGCCCATCTACCAGTTGCTCGGCGGCAAGTTCCGCGACCGCATCCGCCTCTATTGCGACAGCCACGCCGGGCGGGACGAATCACCCGCCTCCTACGCCCAGCGCGCCAAGGAGGTGGTCGCCCTTGGCTTCGGCGCGCTGAAGTTCGACGTCGATGATGCCAGGAGCCGCTACCGCCTCGACCGCTGGAACTGGTCGGCGCCGCCGGGCGAAGTCGCCCAGATGGTGGAGCGCGTCGCAGCCGTGCGCGAGGCCGTCGGCCCCGATATCGAGCTGGCGATCGACATGCACGGGCGCTACGACACGCAGAGCGGCATCCGGGTGGCCCAGGCCATGGCGCCGTTCAACCTGCTGTGGCTGGAGGAGCCGGTGCCGCCGGAGAATGTGGCGGCCATGCGCGAGGTCAAACGCAACTCCCCCGTGCCCATCTGCGCCGGAGAGAACCTCTACCTGCGCTGGGGCTTCCGCGACCTGCTGGAGCAGCAGGCTGTCGACATCATCATGCCGGATATCCCGAAGTGCGGCGGCCTCTCCGAGTGTCGCAAGATCGCTGCCATGGCGGAGACCTACTACATCCCGCTCTCGCCCCACAACGTCTGCGGTCCGCTCGGTACTATGGCCAGCGCCCACGTCTGCGCCAGCATCCCCAACTTCCAGGTGCTGGAGTGGCACTGGGTCGACCGTCCGCACTGGCACGACCTGGTGATAGCAGAGCAACCGGTCATCCAGAATGGCGCCGTGGTGCTCACAGACAAGCCGGGCATCGGCCTGGAGATCAACGAAGAAGGAGTCCGCAAGCACCTGCGACCAGGCACTGAACTGTTCGCGGCGGAGTGACAGCGACCTACACATAAGGAGCCAGGATGACTTCCAGCGACCCCCTCATTGCGCAACTGCGCCAGTGCTCAGTGGCCACCATCACCCACTGGCTGTTCGGCAAGGGCTACCAGCACGTCTTCATACGCGGCCTGACCTGCCTGCGTGAGGACCTGCGCCTGGTCGGGCGGGCGCGCACTGTGCGCTTTGTGCCGGTCCGTCCGGACCTGGCCGACCTCTTCCCGAACCGGGAGGAGAACCCCCACCGCAAGGCGATCGATCACATCGGCGCCGGCGAGGTGCTGGTGGTCGACGCGCACGGCAGTAGCGAGGGCGGCATCTTCGGCGACATTATGAGCGCCCGCCTTGAGGCGCGCGGCGCTGCCGGTCTGGTGGTCGATGGCGGCCTGCGCGACGTCTGGCAGATCAAAGAACTGAATCTCCCCACTTACGTGCGCCATGTACACGCTGCCGCAGTGAGTCGCGCCGTCTCCGCCGTGGAGCTGGACGGCATCGTCAGTTGCGCCGGTGCGGCAGTACGCCCTGGCGACTACCTCGCCGGCGATCCCGACGGCGTGGTGGTGATACCGGAAGCCCTGATAGCAGAAGCAGTCGCCTACGCGCTGCCGCACGATCAACTGGAAGTGTTCATCCGCGAGCGGGTGCGAGCGGGTGCGCCGCTGCTGGGCAACTACCCGCCAACGGAGGCGATACGGGCGGAGTACGAGCGGCAGCGGGGGCAGCGGTAAGGCGACACGCCGTTCCCGGCGACTGAAGTCGCGGCTACAGGAGGCCAAGTCCGCCTGCGCGGACTCCGTTAGCCCGCGAAGGGCCCAGAGGGCACCCACTTCGCTCGTTCGTAGCCGCGACTTCAGTCGCCGGGGCCGCTGGCCCCCTACTCCTGATCCGCGGCAATCGCCCGCAGCAAATCCCGCATGCGCAATGTCAAACCCGGCAGCACGTCGCCGCCATCGAGCGCCTCGTCGGCTGCGACCTGGCGGACGTGATCTCCCTCGTAGACCGTGGTCAGACCGGTCTCTGGGTCGACATACCAAAGTATGCGCACACCGGTCCGCATCCAGTCGTGAACCTTATCCAGAACTCGGTCCGCTCGGTCGTTGGGAGAAATCACCTCCACGACCAGATCAGGTACTGTCAGCACGGCGGGAGCATCAAGGTCATCCCCGGCTAGCCTGCCACGCCGAGTAAACTCTATATCGCTGCCTCGCGCGTCGTGTCGGCTGCCCAGGATGCGCACCATGACCTCACCGTTGGCGACGCTTCCGAGGCGGTGCTCCCGGACAAAGTTGGCCATGACTCGGCTCAACTCAGCTTCCAGGAGGCCGTGCCGTCGCGATGTCACATCCCACTCCACGATCCGCCCGTCGACCAACTCCCGCAGTTTGCCGTCGTCTGGAAAATCAGCGAGATCGTCGATGCTGTAGCGCCTGGTTGGTGCGAGCGTCGTCACCATACTGCCTCACTCCCTCCGCCGCGAAGCTCTACGTGTTTGCTCCCAATGCTACCAGGCAAGCGAGCAGGAATCAGGGTCAAGTCGCACCGCTGGAAACGTCACGACCTCTAGTGACCGTGCGCCGCCGCGTAGTGTGTGGCCAGCAGATCCTCGCCCCAATCGTTGGCGGCGTCGCGCCAGACGGAGTGGACGTGGTTGGCGCCGTTCTGGGTATTGTCGTATTCGACCAGGAACGTTGTACCTTTGATGGCGTAATAATGGCCTTGACCGCGCTCCTCCGGTCCGGCCCAGGCGAAGGTCACGGCTTCCAGGCCGGCGTGGGCGATTCGCTGCCAGGCGTTGCCGGAGAGGTCGTCGGCGGCGCGCTCGACGTAGTGGCGAACCAGACGCGCCAGGTGCTCGCGCTGCTCACCGGAGAGCGCGGCGTAACGAATGCCGTTTGGCGGCAGATTGAGTTCAAGTTGGCGATAGTTCTTGGTGAGGATGTCGCTGGGCGCCACAGGATCGACGATGGCGACAGCGCGCTGCGCCGGCTCCAGGCTGCCGAGCAGCACCCGCGCCATATCCTCTTCGGCGGCCAGCACGCGCAGGCCGGTCGACGGGCCGTGGCGCACCTCCGCCGGGTTGGAGCCGAAGAAGAGCGGCGTCGGCGCGACAAGTTCGCCACCGACAACGGTGAAGTGGATGCCCAGATGGTGCCCGCCGGCGCGCCAAGCCCAGGGCGCCGCGCCACCCGGCTCACCGAAGATGCTGAAGTAGTACAGTTCTGGGTCACGCCGCCACGTGTTCGTGACGCCTTCCAGTTCCTCAGCCTCCTTCAATATTGGCTCCAGAGCGATGATCTGCTGCGCTTGCTGGGCGCCACGAGCGCTTAAGCCACTGGCGAGCAGCGCCAGCGCAGCCCCCCGCTGGCCGACCGTCATATCTTTCAAGCGCAGCCCGTTGCGCAGCACCGGCGTGTAGTTCCAGACGTAGCGCTCGTCACCGGTAAAGGGGAATTGCGCCACGGCCCGTTGCTCCGTGGAGAGCGCCTCCAGGAACCGGTCAGCAGCTTCGGCCATGCGGCGAGCGGCCGCCGGTGCAGCATCAACCTGTGTCACTTCGGCTGTCAAAGCAGTACCTCCTATGCGTGTGGACCTCACGGTTCGGGCTATGGTACACCACCGGAGATGCAACCGCGCTGGGACAATTGACAGCGTGGCCTTAGCAACCCGCCGCATCGTCGTTGGTGCGCGTCGAGAGGAAGTGATGGACGAGTAACTCCAATTCGGTCACGTCAAAGGGCTTGCGCAAAAACGCATCGGCGCCGGCAGCATGGGCCGTCGCCTCGGCGGCGGCGCTCATCAGGATCACGGGGATGCTGGCAGTCAGCGGGCCGGCTTTGAGTCTGCGGCAGAGGGTGGCTCCATCTAGCACCGGCATCATGACATCGGCGATGACGAGGTCTGGCCGCTCCCGTTCGCTGCGCTCCAGCGCCTGAAGGCCGTCGGCCGCGAACAGCACGCGGTGCCCCGCGTCCGTGAGGATCATTTCCAGCAGCAAGCGGATGGCGCGCTCATCATCCGCAACGAGGATTGTTGCCACAGTTAGCCCTCGCTTGTAGCTGTGCCCTTTGCGCCGGCCGGCGGTTCTCCCGACATGTCCGCCACCAGGCCCGCCTGCTGCTCGGCGATGCCTACCAACACATCAACGCCCGTATCAAAACGCCCCAGCACCCGGATCCCATCCGGCGGCACAATACGAAACTCCCGCAACGCCGGGTCATGCGCAGAAAAGCGTGTTTTTACCACTGAGAGCACCCGTCGCAACGCACCACGATATTTAAGCTGTTGCATAAGTAGCACATTCTCGGCCAGAACTGACGCCGGATCGGCGGTAAAGTCCAGTTCGGGCGCAAGAAGTTTCGGCGCTTCCCAGAGGCCGACCATCGTCACGCCGCGAGCGCGTAAGGTTGCCAGCAGGGCGGCCATGTAGTTCGACACGCGATCAGGGCCGCTGGTCTGCCGCACTGCACGTTCCAACTCGGCGATACTGTCCACCAGCAGGCGTGTCGCGCCTGTTCGATCCAGCGCGTCCAGCAGGCGATCGGCCACGATATCGGCATCCAGGTCCACTGGCTCCCAGCGCAGGAAGGTCAGCCCGCCGTCCGGTTCTAAGGCCGCTCGCCATTGCCCCCCCAGCGCGAATGAATCAGCCTTCTGCTGCAGTTGCTCCGCCGTCTCCCGGAAGCCGAGGTAGACGACGCCCTCGCCAGCCTGAATGCCGGCCAGCGCGAAGTGAACGCCGAGGAGCGTCTTGCCTGCACCGAGACTGCCGGCCACGATGGTGCTGGTCCGCCGGGTCAGACCACCACCGAGCAGGGTATCCAGCTCCACCAACCCAAAGGCCGCTCGCTCTGTCGAGGGAGGAACCGTGCCGGTCAGTTCGGCAGCGCTGGCCGGCCCACCGAGACTGAGCAATGACCCCGCCTGGAGCGAGGCTTCCAGGACACGGGCCTCCAGCCGCGCGTACACGGTGGCTCCCGACGAGCTGAGGGTCAGACCGTGCCGGCCCGGCAGAGGCGCCGAGCCGCGCATCTTCACCACCTCCAGGCCCCGCCGTTGCCGGACGCCGACAAGATCGAAGTAGAGGCCGATGATGACGTCGGCGGTCGTGGCTTCTGGAAAGAACGCCGGGTCGCGCGGGTCCGCTTCGCTGGTGATGACGGTCGTCGCACCTTGCAAACCCAGGGTTGTCCCGATGTCGTACAGGAACTCGCGCGCCGGTTGATCCTGGCTGGCGCGGATGCCGCGAAAGCCGTCGATCACGACGATCTCCGCCCGCGAGCGGCGCACCTCATCAATGATGGCGTGCTGGGTCGTCGGTAGCCCCCGCCCCAGGGCGTCCTGCAAGCTAATGACCTGCACGACGGCGCCCAGGAGTTCCTCGGCGAAGAAGGTGTAGCTCCGCAGGTGCGCCACCAGCTTATTCGTCGGCTCGGACAGCGCAGTGAGGAGCAGCGCGCGGCGACCCCGGCGAGCGCCGGCAAAAGCGATCTGGCCGGAGAGAATCGTCTTGCCGCTGCCCGGCGGACCCAGCACCAGCACCAGCGCGCCGCGCGGCAACCCGCCGCCGAGCACGCGATCCAGGTTGGGCACGCCCGTTGCCAGCGGGATCAGCAGGCCGTCACTGTCCAGGCCCATCGATTCCCGCCCTTCATTCCCCTACGCACGACGCAGCCGCGTACAGGCGGTCTCCCTGACGCCAGGAGCGTAGCATGCCGCCGTCGTTTGCCGTACCAACTGGCAGACGCTATCATCTGCCCACATGCATCCTTCGGCATGGGTGACACCGGTATGCTCCTGCAGCGGCAGAAGGCAACCGGCACTGCCGGGAGGATCGGCAAGGAAGACCGGCAGCGATGGCGATGTTGCGTATTCCGGATGACGGCTTTCTCCAGCCGCGGCGCGCGTTGCCCCGCCCCAGCAGCGGTGAAGACGGCGCCATGGTCCGGCGGTCGACGGCTGCCGCACTTGGCGATGCCGAATTCCACGCAGTGTGGGAGGTGTCACCGGAAGCAAGGGTGCTGAGCAACGCCGCCGGCATCGTCGTGGACGCCAATCCCGCCTATCTCCGACTCTACGGCCTCTCTGCCGGCGCCGCGCGAACCGTGGAAGTGTCCACCAGTTTCCTCACGCGACTGAACGGCGAGGTGCTGGCGTTCTCCATCGTGCGTGATATCACAGCGCGCCAACGCCGCGACGACGACCACAAAGACCTGGAGCGGCGGAAAGACGAGTTTCTGACGGCCGCAGCGCACGACCTCAACAATCCACTGACGGCGATCAAAGGCTATGAGCAACTCTTGCGCCGCCGCCTGGAGCGCGATGCCGGCTCGGTCGACCCCTTCTTGCTCAATGGGCTGATCCAGATCGACGAGTCGGTCCGCCAGATGGCCTTCCTGATCCAGGAATTGCTGGACCTCGGCCGGCTCCGCATGGGTGAGGAGATGGTCCTGCAGCGGCAACCGACCGACCTCGTTCGCATCACGCAACGCGCCATCGCCGCGGCGCAACCAGATCACGATCACGACCGCATTCTGTTGCTGGCCGATCCGCAGGCCATTGTCGGGTCGTGGGACGCCGATCGTCTGGAGCGCCTCCTGCACAACCTGCTGAATAACGCTGTCAAGTACAGCCCTAACGACGCTCCCATCAACGTCTCCCTCAGCCTTGAGCAAAGGGACAACAACGATTGGGCAGTCATTACCATGCAGGACGCCCGCATCGGCATCCCCGCCGCCGACCTGCCGCACGTCATGGAGTCGGTCAGGAGGAGGTCGCTGAGGTCCGGAGACAACGTTTGTAGCGCCGCAGCAACAACGGCCGCTGCGCCAAACGTGGCCTGATCGTCAATGCCACCTTGCTGCAAGGTTCGGAGTGCTGCCCCGGCCACAACGGCGGCGTGACGGCGCAAGCCGTCCGGGTCTGGAGTCCAATCCACCTTGGTCCGACTGGCAAAGTGGGCCATCGGGTTGGCTTCGACGCCAACGCTGGGAATCCCCTGCTTTTTGCACTCGATGACCGTGGTACCGGCGCCGCAAAATGGGTCCAGAACACAATCCTTGGCGGTGAGACCGAAACGTTCCAGGTACGTGCGCACAAGATGGGGAGGATAGGATAGGACGAAACGATACCACTGATGGACCGGACGGTCTTCAGGCGAGAGACGATTCAGGTCGCCGTTCGCAGCGGCATCGCCGCGGCGGGAAACCACGCCATTGATGTCGACCTGTGCGGCGACCCCGGCTCCCGCATTTGGCGCTGCATTCACCGAGCATACTCCCTTTGCCGGCGGACCGAGCGAACTATGCCGCCGGCCGCTTAGAGCACCGGCATGACGACCTGCATGTGCGCAAAGTAGTGTACGCGGGATACGGCAAACTGCGCGCCTCGACGCCGCTGTACATGGTTATAGCCGGCGCCCTATCCGCTTGCAATCCACTTACGGTGTCGGCGTAAACGGGTTGAGCAGCCGGACGCCCGTCCGAGCGAAGTCGGCAGTGTTGCGCGTCACGAGCGTCAGCCCATAGACGAGCGCCGTTGCGGCCAGTAAAGCATCAATGACCGGGAGCGGATCAATAGCGTTGAGACGCCCCCACTCTTCGGCAATCTCCTTCGTGATTGGTAGTGTACGATCGGCGTAGTCCCGGTGCAGCGTCCCGAGCCACGCCTCGTACACGGCTGCCTGCGCCGGATCGCGCCGCCGTAGCCGTTCCATGCCGCGCCGAACTTCACCGACGACGAGGACGCTGAGGAATAGCTCCTCGGCTCGCACCGCGGCAAACCATTGCCTGACGCCGGCATTCTGCACGGGCTTGCGCACTTCCGAGACGACGTTGGTATCCAGCAGACAGCTCATAACGCAACGTCCCGAGGCATAGCAGAGTCACGCTGAAGGTCGAGCGAGTCGAGGTCAGGCCCCGTCGTCAGGAATTCCTTGAAGTCCGGCAGATTCCCTCGTAGACGGTTGTACTCCCGCGCGGAGAGCACGACGACCACCTCCTCACCATGCCGCGTGACCATTTGCGGCCCCTCATCCACCGCTTGCCGAACCAGCGCGCTGAATCGCTGTTTTGCTTCCTGAACTTGCCAGGGCATTGCGTCCCTCACTTTCTCCGTTCAGTCCAGACTGTCTAGACTTTACCCAGGTTTCTCCCTTTCGTCAAATTACCTGGGTTGCTAGAGGATCTCTCAGCCAACGCAGCGCGGTACTGGCCTCATCGCATCCATCCTTCAACGACTTTCGGCAAGTCTGTGCCCGCCTCAACTCCCTAGCGATCCACCTACCGGCAGCCGCAAGAAGTCGAAGTCGCAGCCTTCCGGGGCTTGCAGTACATGCTGCTGATAAAGCTGGCGGTAGCCGCGCTCGTACTGCAGTGGCGCTCGCTGCCAGGCGGCGCGGCGGCGTGCTAACTCGTCGTCGGGGACCTCCAGGGTGAGCGTCCGGCTGGGTACGTCCAGAGCGATCATGTCGCCATCCTGCACCAGGGCCAGGGGGCCGCCAATGGCGCTCTCCGGGGCGATGTGCAACACGATCGTGCCGTAGGAGGTGCCGCTCATGCGGGCATCGGAGAGCCGCACCATGTCGCGCACCCCCTGCCGCAACAGCTTGGCTGGGATCGGCATGAAGCCCACCTCCGGCATGCCCGGCGCCCCCACCGGCCCGGCGTTCTGCAGCACCAGCACGTCGTCCGCCGTCACAACAAGGTCCGGGTCATCAATGCGCGCACGCAGGTCCGGGATGGAGTGGAAGACGACAGCGCGACCACGATGGACCAGCAACTCCTTTGAGGCCGCCGATTGTTTTAGCACAGCGCCGTCCGGGCAGAGGTTGCCGCGCAGCACGACGGTTCCGCCTTCCTTGCCCAGAGGCTCCTCCAGGGAGGCGATCACGTCGCGCCGCCAGGTGGGGCGGTAGGCAGCCAGCCGCTCACCCACCGTCTCGCCAGTGACCGTCAGTGCCTCATGCCGCAGCAGCGGCGCCAACTCCTTCATCACCGCCGGGATGCCGCCGGCGTCGAACAGCTCTTCCATCTGGTACTGGCCGGAGGGCTTGAGGTTGACGATCCAGGGCGTCTGCCGCGAGAGCTGGTCGAAGCGTTCCAGCGGCAGCCGCATGCCCAGCCGTCCGGCAATGGCGATCAGGTGGATGACGGCGTTGGTCGAGCCACCTATGGCCATGCAGACGCGGATAGCGTTTTCGAAGGCGGCGTCGGTGAGGATGTCGGAAGGCCGCAGCCCCGAGCGAGCCAGCCGCACCGCCTGGCGGCCACTCTGTTCCGCCAGTTGCATGCGCCGCACGTCCACCGCCGGGATGGCAGCGTTGCCGGGCAGCGTCATACCCAGCCCTTCGATCACGCTGGCCATCGTCGAGGCAGTGCCCATCACCATACAGGAACCGGCAGAGCGGCAGATGGCGTCTTCGATGGCGCTGTACTGGTCGCTGCTGATCGTGCCGGCGCGCAACTCCGTGGTGAAGCGACCGCAGTCAGTGCAGGCTCCGAGTTCCTGACCCTGGTAGTGACCGTTGAGCATCGGGCCGCCGCTGACCATGATGGTCGGAATGTTGGCCGAGGCGGCGCCCATCAAGGCCGCCGGCGTCGTCTTGTCGCAACCAACCAGCAGGACCACAGCATCCATCGGCTGGGCCCGGATCATCTCCTCGGTGTCCATCGCCATGAGGTTGCGGAAGAGCATCGTCGTGGGCTGGGTGTGGACCTCCCCCAGGGAGATCGTCGGGAACTCCAGCGGCAGGCCACCCTCTTGCCAGACGCCACGCTTGACCGCCTCCGCCAGTTGCCGGAAGTTGTTGTTGCAGTTGCTGAACTCCGACCAGGTCTGGGCGATGCCGATGATCGGCCGGGCCAGATCTTGCTGGCTGAAACCCATCGCCTTGGTGAAAGCACGAGCAGTGAAACCGGCCGGCGTGCCGCGCTCACCGAAGAACGTGCTGCTGCGGCTGGGGTTGCGTTCGGGATCGGCGCCGCTTTGGGGGGGCGGACCGTAGATTGCGCTCACTTGGCTGTGCTCCTAAGAATTAGGGCCGCGACTGCGGGCCCACTCGATACTCACCGAGGCACCGCCAGCTTCCAGAGATCGTGCATATCGGCAAAGATCGCGCTCAACTCCTCGTGGTCGCCGGCATCCAGCGGGTTGCCGGCGTGGCTGCGCAGGTAGTCGGAAGCAATGATACCGCGCCGCTTGAGGATGGCCTTGTAGACGCCGGGCAGCAGGCCCTCGTAGTTGAGCAGGGGCAAAAGGCGGTTG
The DNA here is from genome assembly GCA_002404055.1 of Chloroflexi bacterium UBA4733. Next base: position 27,952 of record DHIZ01000381.1, on the reverse strand, counting down.
AAGAGGTCGCGCGCCCGGCGCGTGTCGCCAGCGTCGAGCGCGTTCCAGACCTGGACGTGTACGTCGGTGGCCTCGCAGGCCGGCATTGTCCCGCAGGCGCCGCGTCGGTACTCGTCCATCAGGTACCGCCCGGCGATGCCGCCCATGACGCCTTTCAGCTTGGGGCCGGCCAGGGCAATCTCCGCCTGGATGGCGTGACCAGCCGGGAACGTCTCCTCCTTGACGTAATCGACGTGCTCCAGTTCGCGCACCAGCCGCGCCACAAACTCCGGACTCATGCGCGTGCCGGCCGGGGCGTCGTGGTTCTGGATGAAGATCGGAATGGTGACGGCGCGGGAGAGCGCCTGGAAGTAGTCGTAGATGGCATTGGGTGGGGCTACCCGCACGTAAGGTGGCATGGCGATGACGGCGTCGGCGCCGCTGTCCTGAGCGTGTTTGGCGAACTCCACCGCCACCGGAGCAGAACCGCCGGCCACACCGATCACCACCGGCAGCCGGCCGTTAGCGACCTGGATGATCGTCTCGGCAACGGTGCATCGCTCTTGGTCGGAGAGCGTCCAGAACTCCGAGGCGTTGACCGGTGCCACCAGACCATGTGCGCCGGCCGCGATGCAGAACTCTACTTCCCTTTGCAGGCTCTCCAGGTCAAGTGCACCGGTATCGGTAAAAGGGGTACAGGGGATGGTGAAAATGCCGCGCCAGTGCGTCGTCACTGTAGGTATACCTCCCGATCATTCGCCACGAGCGCTATTCTACCCCATCACGATGAGCGCGCATAGTGCGTATCACTTGCGCATAGCGCAGGATATGGTATACTCGCGGCAGTTAGTGCGCCTGCGTTGCCCAACAGGGGGAGAGATCGCCACGACGATTGGGACCAAGCCGGAGCGCCGCACGCGGACGAACCGTGATCGGGCGCTCAGCCAAACGGTCGACCGCGCCCTGACGGTCCTGAACCTCTTCACGCCGACCGAGCATGATCTTGCGCTGACGCAGATCGCCACGCGGCTCGGTTTGCACCCCACCACCGCCTATCGCCTTTTGAGCACGATGGAAGCATCGGGATATGTGATCCGCGATGCGGCCAGCGGGCGCTACCGCCTCGGCCTGAAGCTCGTAGAACTGGCAGGGCTGACGCTGAACCAGATGGACCTCTACCGCCATACCTTGCCGGAACTGGACGTCTTGCGCGACGAGCTGAACCTGAATGCCAACCTGGCCGTGCTCGACGACGGTGACGTGTTCCACCTGGCCTACGCGGTGCGGCCCGACGTGGCCCGCTTCTACACCGCGATTGGCCGACGCTCGGTAGCGCACTGCACGGCGTTAGGGAAGGTATTGCTCGCCGCCCAGCCGCGGGAGTCCGTCCACGCCGTCGTTAATGCACGCGGTTGGCGGCCGTACACGGAGCAGTCGATCCAGGATTTCTCCTCGCTGGACGCCGCCCTGGATGAAGTCGCCGCCCACGGCTACGCCATCGACGACGGCGAGCGCCGGGTTGGTACGCGCTGCGTCGCGGCGCCTTTGTGCGACCGCTCCGGCGCCGTGGTCGGCGCCATCAGTGTCTCCGGCCCGGCCGAGCAAGCGGAAGCAATCGGTCTCGAGCGCGTCATCCGCGACGTCCTGGCAGCGGCGGAGCGGGTCTCCAGCCGTCTTGGCCACCTCGGTTCCGGCTGGCCGTAGTTCGGGAAAAGAGGAAGTAGCGACCCATTCGCGCGTTCGTCCTGCCAGCCCTCTGTTCGGTTTGCAATGCCGCACCGTGGCGGCCTCAGGCAAAGGAGATTTTCGTGCAAGTACCTTCTCATCGGGTCGGAACGATCTCTCGCCGCAACCTTTTGCAAAGCCTCATCGGCGTCGGTCTGGCTGCCGGAGCACTGCCATTGCTGGCCGCCTGCGGCGGTGGCCAGGCCGCCGCGACGATCACCTCGCCGGTCAGCGCCTCCACCGTCGCCACAGTCGCGGCGCAGAGCAGAGGGGCTGTGACGGCTGCGCCGGCCTCCACGGCTTCCACTGCTGCCTCCCGCCCCAGTTCGACCACGGCGTCGGTCGTCGCAACGCAGAGCGCCCCTGCCACGGCGAAAGGCGGCCGCACCATCGTCTGGTCGTTCTGGGCGGTGAGCCAGGAACAGGCCAACAACACCGTCGCTCGGGTGAAGGACTTCAACCTGACCCACCCGGACATCAAGGTGCAGGCGCTGTTCGTGCAGAACGGCGACTACCGCGCGAAGATCATTTCGCTCATCAGCGGGGGCACCCCCCCACAGCTCACTCAGGTCGATGCCTACGACATGCCCTACTTCGTGCAGCAGCGGATCGTCCAGCGGCTTGATGCCACCATCAAGAACGACAAGTCGTTTAACCTTGACGATTTTCTGCCGGGGGCCTTTCTCGAGGACCACCAGGTGTTCAATGGCGCCTATTACGCCATCCCCAACGGCCCGGAGAGCCCGCGCGTGCTCTTCTACAACAAGACGAAGTGGCAGAACGCCGGCCTGGCCCTGCCCAACGACCTGGAGGCGCAGGGCAAGTGGACCTGGGATGCCTTCCTGGAGGCGGCGACCAAGGTGACCACCGGCGTCAGCCCGAACCGCAGCTACGGTTTCAGTGCCCAACTGGGCTTCCAACCGGAGCCGCACACTTGGATCTACTCCAACGGCGGCAAGTCGCTCTCGGACGACCGCAAGTCCTTCATCGGCAACGTTCCGGAGACGGCGGAGGCGCTGCAGTTCCAAACCGATCTGATCTTGAAGAACAATGTGGCGCCAAGGCCCGGCGATAATCTCGGTACTGGCGATAGCTTCCTTTCCGGACGGATGGCGATGGTGGAGGATGGCGCCTGGCGGGCGGCGACCCTGTTCACCCGCCCTGAGTTCGACTATGGCGTGGCCCCGTTACCGGCGAGTCCCAAGGGGGTGCGCAAGACGGTGGTGAAGCCGAACGCGCTCACGATTCCCGTAGGGGTGACGGGGCAGCCCGCGGCCGACGCCTACGAGCTGGCCAAGTTCATCACCGGACCGGTCTACCAGAAGGCTCTGATCGACGTGGGGCAGGCGATCACCAACTTGAAGTCGCTGGTCGACTACTTCGTGCAGAAGAGCCCGATCCGTGATGCCCACGTCTTCATGGATGCGTACAGCAAGGGCGAGGTGCTGCCGATCCCGCTGATCCCGCAATGGCAGGACTACAGCAAGATCTACAGCGGCGAATTTAATAAGGTGCGCGCCGGGACGGCCACCGTGGCCGATGCGCTCAGCGCGATCAAGACGCAAACCGACGCCTTGCTGGCGAGTCAGACGCGAACGGCGTAGGCCGCGTACCGGGCGCTATCGTGCAGCGCGGTAAACAACGACCGGAAGGGGAGACCTCATGGGGAAGGCCATCAAGCTTGCCATCATCGGCGCGGGCAGCGCCACGTTCTCACTGACGCTGGTCCGTGACCTCTGCCTCGCCGAGAGCATGCACGGCAGCACGGTCACCTTCATGGACGTGGACGAGGAACGCCTGACTGTCGTCCACCGGCTGGCCGAGCGCTACGCGCAGGAACTGGGGGTGAAGCTGCGCTTTGAGGCGACGATGGACCGGGAGCGCGCCTTATGCGACGCAGATTTCGTCGTCAATACCGCGCTGCACGGCGGCCATGCGCCGGAGGAAGCGGCACGCCGGCTGGCCGGCGAGCTTGGCTACTACCGCGGTGTCCGTCTCCAGACCAACTTTCACCAGTACGCTCTCATGCTTGCCGTCGCCCGCGACATGGAGCGGCTTTGTCCGCGCGCCTGGCTCATCCAGTCCAGCAACCCGGTCTTCGAGGGCTGCACCCTGATGACGCGCGAGACGAGTACGAAGATTGTCGGCCTCTGCCATGGCTTCATGGGTGTCTACCGGCTAGCCTCAGCTCTCGGCATTCCTCCGGAAGAGCACGAGGAGTTGCGCTGGGAGGCGCCGGGCGTCAACCATTGGATCTATCTCACCGAGCTGCGCCACCGTGGTCGGGACCTCTACCCGCTGATCGACGAATGGATCGAGACGAAGGCCGCCGGCTACTTTGCGAACTTCCGGGGTGACTACGGCGACTCCCAGCTTTCCCGCGCCGCCATGGACCACTACCGCCGCGTCGGGCGCATGCCCATCGGCGACGCCTCGCGCACCTTCTCCGAGTGGTACTACCACAGCGACCTCGCCACCAAGCGACAGTGGTACGGCCACCTGGGCGGCTTTGACAGCGAGATCGGCTGGGGCAGGTACCTGGAAGGCCTGCAGCGCCGGGTGGACGAGATCCGGCGCGTGGCGAACGATCCGGCAGCGCGCGTGACAGAGGTCTTTCCGCCACAGCGTTCCAGGTCGGAAGTACACGTCCGCATCGTGGACGGCATCGCCAACGACCGGCAGTACATCCTACAAGTCAACGTGCCGAACAACGGCGCGATCCGAGGCATCGCCGATGACGTCGTGGTGGAAGGCCATGCCGTGGTCGACGGAAGCGGCATCCGCCTGCTGCCGGTCGGCACGCTGCCCGCCAAACTGATGCACCTGGTCCTGCGCCCGCGCCTCGAGAAGATGGAGCGCGAGCTGCTGGCCTTCCAAACGGGCGACCGCGACGTGCTGCTGAGCTGCCTGCTGCTCGACGACTACCGCACGCAATCGCTGGACCACGCCGAGCACTTGATCGACGCGCTGCTCGCGCGACCCGGCAACGCCAGCCTCGCGGCACGCTTCGGAGCCCGGCGACCGGCGTTGCCGGCATACGACCTGCCCCTGCTTGATGGACAGGGAGCGGTCGCCGCGCAGGCGGGCGCCAGGGTGTGAGCACTGTATCCGCCCCCATGCGACTGGAAACGTACGAGGCTCAACCGAAGGGAAAACGAATTGGCTACAACGGCGAACGCAACGGACGGCTACCGGCTGCAGTACCGCATTCGCAACCACGACCTGAAGGATCCAGCGCGGCCGGTGGAGGTGCAGGCGACGCCGGACGAGGTTCGGCAACTGGCGACGCGCGGCTACCTGGTGAAGGAGCGCCTCCTCAGCGAGGAGCAAACAGCGCAACTGCGCTGCGCCTTGGATGGCGTGGCTGCCGCCGAGTTAGGAGCTTCGATCAACATCAGCCGATCCTCCCGCTTCGGCGGCCTGTTCCTGCGCCACCTGATGGACAAGGATCAGGCTTTTCTGGACATGCTGAACTTCGCGCCGGTCCTTTCAGTCATGCGGGCCGTGCTGGGGCCGCAGGTGCAGGTGCGTGGGTTCTCGGCGCGCATCAGTTACCCCGATGAGCCGAACCAGGAGACGCACTGGCACTTCCACCAACGGCTGGTCCCTGATCCCCTGCCGCCCTTCTTCTCACGTCCCCAGACGATGGAGGCGCTGATCTACCTGGATGGGGCGACCGTCGCCAACGGTCCGCTCTGCGTGGTGCCAGGCTCGCACCAGCGCATCGAGGAGGACCTGCCGGCGGAACTGTATAGCGAGCTGCCGGGCCAGGTGACGGTGCGCGTGCCGCCCGGCAGTTGCATCTTCGTCCACGGCTCACTCTGGCATCGCGCCATGCCGAACACGCCCGCCGGCTCCTTGCGCCGCCTGTTGATCCTCGGCTATGGACCGAGCTGGATGAAGCCGTCGATCTACGGCAAGAAGCCGGAACAGGGCCTCACCGCCAGGCTGCTCGCGGACGATCCCGATGAGGAGACGAAGGAGCTATTAGGCGTCAGCGGCTGGATGTAGTCTGGTTCTCAGGGCAGGAGGGTAAAGGCGTGTACGTGCCGGGGTCGAAGCATGCGAAAGTGGCGCCGGTCTAATGTGAGAATGTGGTTGATGTGCAGCCGTTCGGCGATGGCGACGATCGAAGCGTCGACCAGTCCAATTGGTGTGTCGGCATAGGCTTCCATGAGTTCCAAACACCGCGCCAGATCAGCGTGGCCCAGCCCTTCGACCCGGAACTCGCCGGACAGGACGGATCGCAAAAGCGCTGCGGCAATGTGTGATCCCAGGTGGGTGGAGATCAGATAGTCGGCTTCAGGGAGAACAGTGACGGGCAAGACCAGAAGCTCGCTACTGGAATGCACGTACGAGCGCACGCGACCGTGCTCCGCCGCTTTCACATCGGCCAGAGCATAGAGTGCGCTAGTATCAACGAGAACCGGCACCCTGCTTAGGACCGAGTGCCGACGCCATCACGACTTACGGCTGCTCCCGGCGCCCATCCCGCTATGGGGTCGGCAGCAGCAGCCAGAATCTCCTCATCCCATCCATCAGCGACAGAAAAGACAGGCCCGCTGCTGCTTCCCATGCCGATGAATTCCATTCGACGCGGAGGCCGATGGCCGTCAATGTACTCGCGTAGCGCCGTCTCAACGAGCTTGGTGAAACTCGTCCCGCTTCGCGCGGCAAACTGTTGGGCTTCCATGAGTAACACTTCATCCGCCAGAATTGTGGTTCGCTTGGTCATCTCCCAGGATCTCCCCTCGCTGTTCGGTACGTATGTATATGTATAACATACAAATCCCCTAGCCATCTGTACTGACCGACAGATGACTAAAGCGAAGCCACGATGGGATCTACATGGTGCGCGCTCAGGGCCTGCGGGTTTCATCGTGGCTTGAGTTTAGGTCGTGACAGGAGCATTGCGTTCCAATTTGCGGCGCACGACAGCACAGCCCTGCCCGCTTACCGCTCCCCGCGTGGTAACTCGTCGACGTGCGTGCGGACCTTGCGGATAGCATCCAGGATCCGATCCATGTCCGACTGTGGGCCGAGGAAGAGCCGATGCGACAGCACGATGGCTTCCTCGCGGTAGATGCGCTCGGCCTGTGGGCAGTTTACTGTCGTGTAGTCGACGCCTTTGCCGCTGTACGGGTTGCGGATCGGGAAGCCGGTGCGACCGAAGTTTTCCTGCCAGTTGGCGAAGACCGGGTTGTGATAGAGCGGTTCGGTGTGGCCTTTGCCGACGGAGACCCCTTCCGCATTGAGCGCACGCAGGAAGGTGTCGCGGGAGATACCGCCGAAGCCTTCCGACTGGAACTTGCAGTGCCACATGTAGAAGCCCCAGCGTGTAACGCGAGGATCGCGGTAGATAGGGGACATACCCTCGATCTGCTCCAGGCCGGCCGCCAGATACGTGGCATTGCGCTCGCGGGTGATGGTCTGCTCCAAGAGGCGCGACAGTTGGGCCAGGCCGATGGCGCCCTGCCATTCGGTCATGCGCAGGTTGCTGGCCGGCACATGGTGCTCGTAGAAGGGCCGGCCGCGGATGCGCCCGATATGGTGGTAGGAATAGGCGCGCTGGGCTATGGCATCGTCGTTGGTCAGCACCATGCCGCCTTCGCCGGTCGGCAATTGTTTGAAGGCCTGGAAGCTGAAGGTGCCGATGGGGCCAATGGCGCCCGTACCGACTCCCTTCCACTGCGAGCCGTGAGCGTGGGCGCAATCGGAGACGATCTGGACGCCGGTACGTTCCTGGATGGCTAACAGCGCATCCATGTCACAGGGCATGCCGCCATAATCGACGGCAACGACCGCGCGGGTGCGTGGGGTGATCGCCGCCTCTACCGCGGCGGGGTCGATGGTGTAGTTGCGTGGATCGATGTCTACGAAGATGGGCACGGCGCCAACCTGGATGGGCGCCGTGGCCGAGGCGACAAAGGTCGCCGCCGGGACGATCACCTCATCGCCGGCCTCGACGCCGACCGCCTTGAGGGCGCACTCGATGGCGACCGTGCCGTTGGCGACAGCCACACCATACCTGGCATCCTGGAAGCGCGTGAAGGCCGTCTCGAACTGGCCGACTTTGGACTGCGCCGGGTCCTCGTAGGCCCCCCGCCACCACTTGCCGCTCTCCAGCACTTCCATGAGCAACCGGCGCTCGGTGTCGTCCCAGATTGGCCAGGCGGAGCCCAGGGACTCGGTGATGGTCTTCGGTCCGCCGTTGATCGCAAGATATGCCATGCTGTCCTCCTTTGCGGGAGCTACTGTACACAACGAGTGGCCGAAGCGTTCGCGGCCTGGGGCTGGCGAGACGAGAGGCGCCTACCAGCCCGGCTTGGTAGCGCTAAACGCCTGTTGTTTCTGATCTGCAAGTTGCTGCGCCTGCGCCAACGCAGCTTCGACCGAGATCGTCCCTTTGAGGACGTTGCTGACGGCGGTATTCAGGAAGCCGATGACCTGACTGTAGGTGGGTGTCACCGGGAACGGGTGCAGCAATTCCGGCTTGGCCATGTCGACGAGTACCTTGCCGTAGGGAAACCCCTTGACGAACCGGGCATCGTTCGCCATCGCGGGGGTCGGCGGCACATTCGCCTCGCCGAGACACCAGGCCAGCACCGGTTCGGCCGAGTCCATGTAGAGCATGAACTGCATCGACTCCTGCGGATGCTTCACGCCGGTGGGCAGCACGAAGGTGTCGGAGCCGATGACGGTGTTCGTGCCGGGCGCGACGCCGGGCGCGGTGGGGATGACGCCAACGCCGTACTCGAGTGACGGCGAATCGCTGTCATAGTTCATGAGCGGCACCCAATCACCCACGACCTGCATGCCGAGCTTGCCGGAACCGACCGGGGTGTTCTTCCCGGTGAACGGCTTCGTGAACGCGTTGATGGCATTAATGTCGCCCAAACGTTTGAGGTATTGCTGATACCAGGAAAGCGCGTCCCGTGCCTGGGGGGTGTCGAAGGTCCAGGTCCCTTTCGTCGCGTCGTAGATGTCGCCACCGCGGGCGGCGATCCACAGGGAGATGTTGGCGCTCAGCCAGGGAATGAATCCGGCCTGGGTAATGCTTCCGTCCGGCTGCTTGTGGTCAAGCCGCGTGGCGTCGTCGTCGAGCGCCGAAATCTGGGTCGGTGCTGCGTCGGCGTTCAGGCCTGCGGTCCTGAACAGCGCCTTGTTCCAAACGAAGACGTTCGTGTCGTACTCCTGAAGCAAGCACCAGAGCTTGCCATGAAAGTGCTGCATGTCCCAGACCCAGGAGAAGTAGTCCTGCTGCTTGACGCCCAGTTGGCCGGCCCATTCATCCATCGGTTGGATCAGGCTGTTCGCCGCCCACTCGGCGGCAATCGGGAAGCTGGAGGTAAGGATGCCGTCGGGCGGGGTTCCGCCGACCATGGCGCTGGTGTACTTCTCATAGTTGGCGCCGCCAGCGGTGTAGCGCATGTTCACTTGGATGGCGGGATGCTGCTGCACGAACTTTTGCGCCCAGGGATTGAGGAGGCCCTGGGAGATGGGATCGTTGAGCGTCGTCCAGAACTCGAGGGTGACGGCGCCCTTCACTGAAGCTCCGGTGGCTGACGCGCTGGTTGTGACGGCAGCGGTCGAGGAGGCCGACCCGGCAGCGCTACTGGAACTGGCGCGCGTCGCCGAGGTGACAGCACTGCTGGAGGATACGGTCATCGTGCTAGCGCCGCCGGCCGTAGAGACAGCGGTATTCGCAGCGGTGGTGACTGGCGCGCGGGCGCTCGTCGTTGCGACCTGACTGGTAGCGCTGGAAGCGCCGCAGGCCGTCAGCAAGGCGCTGCCGGCCACGGCCCCGACAGCGAGCGCGCCGGTTCGAAGTAGGACACGACGGGTGATGAAGACTGCCATGCTCGATGTTCCTCTCACGATCGATGACACACAACGATGGCCCCACCGACACAGTTGCCGGCAAGGGTGCTGGAATGCGGCGACGACCACGTGCGACAGACACGCGATCAATGCGCCGCCCACGTGTTTTGGGGATGACGCTTTCGTTGCACCATCAGCGGACGGATTGCAAGAGGCGGATGGTCGTCGCTTGCAATAACTCGCCTGCTTCGGGAGCGACTCGGCAGGCGCGGTCGACCTCATAGCCGCCTTCCGGGTACGACGCGCGCGTGGGGAAGTACCCCGCCGACCCATCGGTGTAGCCGGCGATGGCCGTCCAGGGGAACGGCGATGCCGCTTTGATGGCCATACCCGTTTCGCAGAACAGTTCGGTCGGGTTGAAGGCCAACGCGGCATCGCCCAGCCGCAGAACCGAGAGCTCACCCGCCACCACCAGCGGCTCACCAGTTTCCAGCGCGGCCATTGCCTGATGTGCTCGTTCCAGCCCCCGCTTATTCCACCATTTCGCGCCGTCATTCCCTTCCTGCGCCGCTAACCGCTCCCGTTCCGCTTCCAACCGCTCAATTTGCGCCTGACCGGCTTCCTTCGAGGAGGGCAGCAGCTCGGGGAAGGCCACGGTCTCTCGCGCCACCCGCAAGGGCGTGCCGTCAATGGGCTGGGCAAGCAAGGCGATGCGGGTTGCCTCGGCGCCCAGCGCGCGCCCCAGGCGGAGCGGATGCTTCCAATCCGCTCCCATCAAGCCGGGGTTGATGTTCCCGCAAGCTCCCTGCACGTACAGTGCGACGCCGCCGACCAACTGCTCCACGACAGCGCGGGCCACACCAGGAAAATCCGCCGAAAGCAGACGCATCTGGCCGGCAAGGGAGACGGGGTGACAGGCGTAGTTGACGAGCACGGCGACCGGCTCCGGCGCCCGACGTAGCCAGCCAAGCGGCGCGCCTGGCTCCACGGGATCACCGTCCGCCGTATCCAGACGCCAGACCTGCACCTCAGTATCGAGCGCCCCCTCCGGGTTCTGGCCCAGGATGATGCGCCCATCGGGCCGGCGCTCCCGCCGGTTGATGCCGATCCTGACGCTACCGCGCCCCGTCGCCAGCGTGACCGGGCGCCGGGCAGCGTTGGCCATCGCCACGACGCCAGCGACGTGGTGTGGCAACGCCGCCTGGTAGGCGAAGGCCTGCTCGCCGCCTTCACCCCCTTGCGGCGGGGAGACCACCGGCCCATAGTGCGTGTGGCTGCAAGACAGGAAAACGCGCGACGATGGGATGCCGGTCACTTGCTCCACCTGAGCCTTGATCGCGGCAGTGATCGCCTCGCCCTGCATACCGAGGAGGTCGAGCGTTACCAGCGCCACGCGACCGTCGGGATCATCGCTCGGCGTCCGCTCGGCCAGCACCAAGGCTGTCGCCAGCAGGTCGTCGTGGACGCCATTGGACGGCGCCCGTCCGGCAAAGCCGATCATGGCGATGCCCACCGGCGGTGTGATGACCACCCGCGCCACGCCCGCCGAGAGGCCACCGACCGAGCCGCCGGCGCCAAGTCCAGATTCCATCGCCTTATCTCCTTACTAACCTCACCCCCTGCCCCTCTCCTGGGCGGAGAGGGGAGACGATGATGACGCGGCCTCCCTCGTTCTCCCCTCTCCATCCAGGAGAGGGGCAGGGGGTGAGGTCACGGGTCGGTGCGCTTCAGGATGTCGTTCAGTTGGGGATTGAGCGCCGACAGCCCGCTCTGCACCGAAATCTTGTTGGCAAGAATGTCATTAATCGTCGCGGTGTAGGCCTTGCTGAGCTCGGAGACGCCCAGCACGTTCTCCTCGGGTCGGGGTTTGGCAACCTTGGGCGCATCCACTGCGTAGGCTTGGGTCAAGTCCGGCGTCCAGTTCGGAATCGGCGTCGGATAGTCCAGCGGCGCCGGCGGGGAACCGATCGTCTCCACAATGAAGTGGGACCAGGGCATGGCGGGCTTGTGCATGAACGCCTCCATGGCCAACTGCGCCTCGTCCGGGTGCTTCGCGCCGTTGGCAGGGACCAGACCATAGCCATAGAAGAACCAGTTCGGCTTCACTCCTGGTGCGGGCGGAACGGTCGAGGCGCCCAGGTCAGCGAACACATCCGCCTTTCCGGGGTTGCGGATGCTGAGGAGTGGGAACCAGACCTCGATCTCGGCGCTCGCCGCCTGCGATTGCTGCCAGGCCGTGGTCGTGTTGAGTTTGCCCTCCGTCACGCCGGCATCCACCAGCTTCTTCCAGTAGCTGACGGCGTCGATAGCCTGCGGGGAGGCCACGTCGACCTTGGTCGGATGATCGCCGTCGAAGGTGTACATCTGGCCGCCGAAGCGGGCGATCCAGGTAGCGAAGTTCTGCGGTAGGCGGCTCTGGAAGAGGGTGAAGCCGATGCGGGTCACGGTGTTGCCCTGCCTCTGCGTCAGCTTCTGGGCGTAGTCGAACTCCTCGTCCGTGGTCGTCGGCGGGGTCGTCAGGCCCATCTGCCGGTAGAAGGACTTGCGATAGAAGTAGCCCAGCGGCTGGAACTCCGTGGGGTAGCCGTAAACCTTGCCCTGGTAGGTCAGCCGGTCGCCCGCACCGGGGTAGTAGTTCTGCTTGACGTAGGTCTGCTCGTTAGCGGGCAATGGATTGGCCAGTTGCTGCTGGGCCAGCACTTTGACGCTGCTCGGCGTGTGATAGATATCCGGCGGGTCGCCGCCCAGCTTGGACGCCACGATCTTCTCGAACTCCTGAGCGTCGGCAACGTGTTCAACGACGACCTGGATCTTGTTTTGGGCCCCGGCGCCACTGTTGTACGGGTCGATGATCTGCTTCTGCAATGCGTCCAGGGATTGCCCGCCCCAGTGGACCAAGAGCCGCACCGGCGTCATCCCCGGCTTGATGACGACCGGCACTGGCGATGGGGTGGCTGCAGCCACCACGGCGGCTGTCGTCTTGGCGGCGGTGCTGCTCGCAGTGACCGCCGCTGTCGCGGCAGTGCTCGTCGAAGCAGCGCTCGTCGCCGCGTTACTCGCCGGCGCGCTGGCGCTCGTCACTGCCGCCTGCGCGGCGGTCGACGCCGCGGCCGTCGTCGTGTTCGTGGTCACGGCTGCCGACCCGCCACAGGCGGTAAGAAGGCCGAGCACCGACGTGGCGGTGAAGAGGGACAGACATGTGCGTCGAGACAACCGGACTCCGTGCATGGACTCCTCCTTTGCTATAGAGAACCCTACGCTTGCTCCGCGCGCTGACGGGAGAGCGCCTCAGGCCGCATCGTGCTTGCCCGCTCGCTCATCCGCAGGTATCGTATAGTCAATCGCATCGTTTGTCAATGGACGTCGTACAACGTACAACCGGTACGTGCGGAAGCCGACGGGGGTGACTGCGATGTGGCGGCGGCCGGGTGTGGAGGTCCGCACGCCAGCGCCCTTTGGCACGCGGTCGGCTATGGCCCAAGAGGTCCACTGCTGACGCTGCCTTGGCTCGCCGCGCGGGGCCACCGAGAGGAACGTCACATGAAGATTTTCATCCTTACGGACCTGGAAGGTCCGGCCATGATCTTCGCGTTCAATCAGACGCGCCTCCCGGAAGCGGCAGCCAACATGGCGCAGTCGAAGCGGCTGCTGACGCTGGAGGTGAATGTCTGCGTCGAGGGTATTCTCGAGATCGACCCGCAGGCCGAGGTCGTGGTCTTGGACGGCCACGGCTCCGGCGGCATCGACTACGAGCTGCTGAATGAGCATGCCGAGCTGGTGGCGGGGCGCGGCGTGCGTGCCCCCTACGGCCTGGATGCGAGCTTCGACGCCCTGTTCTTCGTCGGCCAGCACGCCATGGCCGGCACGCCCGATGCGCCGCTGGCCCATACCTATTCCTCGCGCACGGTGGAGCACTATACGCTCAACGGCGTGCCCATAGGCGAGTTCGGTCTGCTCGCCGCCATGGCCGGGACGCTGTTCGGCGTGCCGACGGCCTTCCTCGCTGGCGACGACAAGGCTGTGGCCGAGGCGCACGCGCTGGTGCCGGAACTGGTCGGCGTGACCACTAAGGTCGGGCTGGGCTTGGAAGCAGCGCGCTCCCTCGCGCCTTCCCGGGCGCGGGCGCTCATCCAATCCGGCGCGGCGGAGGCCTGCCGGCGGGTCCAGGCCGGCCGGATTCCTCCCGTCCGCCTCCCGCCCCCGTACCACCTCGAGGTGCGCGTCCTGCTGGGACAGGAAGCGAGCCTCAAGAGCTACCTGCAGCGCGGCGCCAGCCAGAGCGACGAGCGCACGGCCGTGCTGGAGACCAACGATCCGCGGGCCGTGCTGCGCTGAGCGGCGCACGGGCGCGGGGGAGCGGTTACACCAGCCCCGTCGCCAGGACTCTTCTCAGGACTTTCTAAGGTAACAGCAGAAGCGCTTCTCTTGACAACGGAGCGGCCATGCCTTATTTTGTACAGTGCGTGACTAAATGCCTCGCGCCTGGAAGTACACGTAGGGCTGTCCAAGAGGAGCAGAGGATGATCATGCCTGAGGCCAACCGCCCGGCATCACGGCGGTCCCGCCGGGCGCTGCTCGTGGCCGGGCTCGGCGGCGTCGCGGCGATCGGCCTGGCGGCGTGCGGCGGGGCCGGCGCGAGCGCAGGGACGAGCAGCGCCTCTCTGGCGACGACCGTGGCGACGAGCCCTGCGACCGCCAGCAGGAGCACCTCGGCTCCCTCGACCACCGCTGCGCCAAGTACCACGTCCTCGGCGGCGCGCGCCAGTACTGCCGCCACGACCTCGGCCACCGCGCCGGCCGCGACGAGCGTTGACCCGAGGCACGCGCCAAACGATGAGCGACAGGGAAGCGAGGTGATGACACGGGAGAGCGATCAGGGCTCGGTGCAGACGGTGTGATACGGCGGATGCACTGGGTGCGGTTCGGTGGCCTGGTTGGCTCATGCCAGCGGCCCGTGGCACGCGCACCAGTGCGACTCTCGTACGGCATTCGCCGACGAGCACGACAGAAGAGAGGAGCGATATGTCCACTCGATCAGGCGATCAAGCAGCTACAGCGATAGGTCTCCGAGACCGAGGGGGGGCGAAGCAGGCATGACCCGACGTCGCCTCGTAGGGAGCGTATGTGTGGCCGCCGGTGTGGGCGGCGCGCTCGCCGGCTGCGGTTCGCCCGGAAGCGCGGACGGGGGCGGGGCGAGGGCCGCGGATCGGTTGGTCAAGAAGCCTGAAGGGAATTGCGAGGAGCGAGCAGATGCCTGAGCTTGCGGCGGCGGCGGCATGGTCCCCGCATCCCACAGCCACGCCGATCACGACGGCCGATGGCGAAGGGAGCTTCGTGACGGCTGCCAACGGCTCGCGCACGTGCTGTGGCGGCTGGCAGTTCGAGTACACCGGGATCCTCCCTGGCCAGAGTTACGCGCTCTCGGCCATCGCCCGGTTGGACGGGATCGAGCATCCAAGGGACGTCCTCACCTGCACCGCCCACTGGGCGCGGCTTCCCCTCGATACGTCGGCGGAGCACGTCAACTACAGCCGATGGGACTACCTGCTGCCAGAGTCGGCCGGCGGAGGAACGCTTCGCTTCGCACGCACTGCGCGGGCGCCGCACGGGGCCTCGGTGCTCGTCATTCGCTGCACCTACCGCTGGGCGACGACGGGCCGCGCGGTGTGGTCAACTCCTCAGGTGGCGGCGACGGAAGAGCGGGTGCCGCTCCGTCGTCCGGTACGAATCGCGGTCGTCACGGGTCACGCGCGCTCTCGTCCGGCGACCGTTCCGGCCGTGCGCGCGAACGTCGACCACTACGGGAGCTTGTGCGAATCGGCGTGCCGTGCCTGGGAACCGCACTTGATAGTGCTTCCCGAGGTCGCGCTGCAGTGGGGCGTGCGCGGCCACCCGCTCGACCTCGCCGTGGCGGCCCCAGGCCCGGAGACCGAAACCTTCGCCCAGATCGCGCGGCAGTACCGTGTCCGCCTGGTGATCGGCATGTACGAGCGCGACGGGGATGCCGCCTACAACAGCGCGATACTGATGGCGCCTGACGGCACGGTGGACGGCCGGTATCGCAAGGTTCACCTGGCCATGCTTAGCGAGGCGCTCTCCGGTCTGCGGCCCGGAACCTCGTTCCCGGTCTTCGCCACTGAGATAGGCCGAATCGGCTGCAACATCTGCATGGACAGTTCCGCCGTGGAGTCAGCACGCATGGTCGGTTTGGGCGGCGCGGACGTGCTGGCACTGCCCATCATGGGCGACCATCGCGCCGACCGCTGGACGCCAGGTCCCCCTATATTCAACGAAGAACGCTGGCGCGCCATCATGCGCACCCGTGCCATGGACAACCAACTGTGTCTCGCGGTCGCCCGCAATCAGGCACAGGGGAGTTGCATCGTGGACCGCAAAGGGGACATCCTCGCCTGGAACGAGGGAGATGTCGATAGCATCTTCGCCGAGGCTGATCTCGACGGCGATTTCCGGCTGTGGAACGGCGGGTGCTTCCGCGACGTGAACTGGACCCAGCGGCGTCCACACATCTATGATCAGTTCACCGACCCTGACTGCGGAGGGTCACTTCGCCAACGCCGCCCGCCGCCTAGTTGCGGGATGGTCCCGGTAGTCAGCGAGGAGCCGGGTGAGACCGTGGGAATGGCGGCGCCGGCGGCGAGTATGACTCACATTGCCGTAGCAGAGGAGGACTCGTCCACCTTGTTAGGACGCATGCACACCGGCAGCATGGGCGCTGCCGTGGAGAGGAGTGACGGTCATGGTTGACCAATTCGCTGTGGATGCAGGCCGGGAGGCTGGCGCGAGGGCAGCACCGAACGGAGCTGTCCAACGCGCAGGGGCGGAGGTACGCCGGACCCGCCGCGTCGTGCTGCTTGCGGGACTGGGCAGCGTCGCGGCGGTCGGCCTCGCGGCCTGCGGCGGGTCCGGGGCCGGTACGGGGACGAGCAGCGCCTCGCTGGGCGCGACTACGGCGACGAGCGCCGCGCCCGCCAGTACCACCGGCACGGCCACCACAGCGCCGACGACCGCCTCATCGGCGGCGCGCGCCAGTACTGCCGCCACGACCTCGGCCACCGCGCCGGCCGCGACGAGCCTGGCAGCGAGCAGCGCCGCGCCGGGGAAGGCGCCGGTGGCCATGGAGTTCGAGCACTTCTTCACCGGCACGCTCTGGGACAACGGCTTCAAGCCGATCGTCGACCTCTTCGAGGAGCGCAACCCCTCCATCAAGTGGGACGGCCTGGCCGTCGGCTACAACGACATGCTGCCCAAGTTGATCACGCTCACGGCCGGCGGCACGCCGCCCGATGGCACCAGCACGCCCAATGAGTGGGCCATCATCGCCGCGTTGCAGGGCCTGCTCCAGCCCATCGACGACCGCATCGCCAAAGCGGGGAGTCCGACGTCCGGTTGGATTGCCGACATCTTCCCCGCTCGCATGAGCAACTACGCCGTCAACGGCAAACACTACGGGCTGCCGATCGACATGGGCACCAGCGCCATCTACTACGACAAGGATGTGTTCGACGAAGCCGGCGTCGCCTACCCCAAGCCGGGCTGGACCTGGAATGACCTATGGGGTATAGCGAGCAAGCTGACGCTGAAGAAAGGCGACCAGAAGATCTACGGCTTCCAGTACGCTAACGACCTGTACTGGCTCTATGCGCTCTATGGCAGCCTTGGCGGAAGCTACTTCGACAAGGCCCTCACCAAGGCGACCTTCGACACCGCCGCGTCGGAGCAGGCGCTGCAGACGCTCCTTGACGCCCGCGTGAAGAGCAACGTCACGCCCTACGGCGCCGAGGCCACGGCGATCAGCAAGCAGGCGAACGGCAAGCAGCAGTTCACCCTGGGCCTCTATGGCATGGACCACGCGTGGATCGGCCTGATTGCCTACCTGCACGATAAAGGGGTGGCGGTCAAGAACTGGGACGTAGCGCCCATCCCCACGGGCGGACCGGACCAGGTGCAGATTGTCGGCGGCCAGGGCTTTGCCATCGTGAGCGGCGCGAAGCACCCCGACGAAGCCTGGGCCTGGAACACCTTCATGGTCTCCGACGACGTCCAGAAGATGCTCGGCGTCAACGGCGTCTGGGACCCCGGCCGGAAGTCGATGGCGAAATACGGTCTGCCGAAGGATGGCCAGCCCAGCCGGTTCATCGAAGCCTTCTACGATCCGGTGGCCACGGCGGGGTTCAGTCCCTGGTGGTATGTGCCCGGCTGGGATCAGTGGAGCAAGGTCATCAACGACGGGCTGAAGCCGGCCTGGGACGGCCAAGCGACAGCCAGCGATGTCGCGGCCAAGATCACCCCCACCCTGAACGCTATGCTGCAGAACCGGCCGAAGGCCTGATGGCCACGCCGCGCGCGACCGCCGTGCTGGACGCGCACCGCGCAGGAGGGACTGCTTGAGCGAGCACCGCCCGCACGCGGCGGGACAACAGCCAGAGGTGACGCCCCGGGGCGGTCTGCCTGCCGCTGCTGAATCGTTGAGTATCCGGTCCGGCGTCGCGGGGCTGCGGCATGCCCGGGTGGTGCTCCTTGAGAGCTACTGGGCCCCGCTGTGGCCCACCATCGAGTACGATCCGGCACGGATGGTCGAGCGCTTGGGCGAGCTCGGCGCCGATACCCTGCGCTTCGGCACGATCGGCTACTGGGCCCACTTCCCGACGCCACACCTGCGGCTGCACCCGGAGCTGGAGCGATCCGGACGCGACCTGCTCGCGGAGACGGTGACGCACTGCCATGCAGCGGGGATCCGCGTCGTGGCCTACCTCCCGGTGGGCCACTGGCTGCCGCCGTGGCAGGTGGAGGGACATCCAGACTGGCTGGCGCGCGACCCCGAGGGCCGGGCGATACCGCACCAGTTCCTCGGCACGCTGGGGCTGCCGGAGCTGCGTCACGTCTGTACGTCCGGCAGCTACCGGACGGCGATTAGGGAGATCGTCGCCGCGGTCGCCAGCGCCTACCGCGTGGACGCACTCTACTTCGATGGGCCATTCGGCGACCAGTACGGCCGCATCTGCCACTGTGACGCCTGTCGGGAGCAGTTCCGCGTGGCGACGGGCCACGACCTGCCTCCCTGGCGTAGCGCTGCCGACGCCGACCCCCAGCGCGACCTGTTCTGGGAGTTGCTGGCCTGGCGCAACGCCGATGGCGTGGCCTTCCTCCGCGAGCTGGCGCAGGCCGTCGCAGGCGCAGGACGCCTGCCCATCCTCATCAACCGGCCCTCGTTGGCGCACAGCGGGCTGCGCAACCGGTTCGACCCGCTGATCCTGGCCGTGGACGGCAACCTCGTCGAGGCCGGGCGGGACTACCGGGACAAGATCGCCGTCAGCCTCCTTACCGCCAGCTTGGATCGGCCGGCGTGGAACTACATCGGCAACTATGGCCCCTACCCACGGATCTTCGAGCAGCGGCGCGACACGCTGCTCGAAGGTTTTGCCACCATCGCTGCCGGCGGGACACCGGCGATCGCCAGTGGCAACCGCCTCTACTACGACCGCGCGGGCGATGGCGACGTGCGCGAACTCTTCGACTTCGTCGCTCGCGCGGCCGGCGCCGGTGGCCCCCTGGAGGGGCTGCTTGTCGCACCGTTCGCCGCGCTCCCGTATGTGCAGACCACCGCCGAACGCGCACCGGGCGGCGCAGGCGCCTACAACGCCGCCTACCACGCCCTGTTCCACACGCTGCTCGACGGCCAGGTCCAGGTGTGCCCGGTGCCCGAGTCGCTCCTGGAGGATGGCGCGGCGTTGCGCCGCTACCCGGTGCTGTTACTGCCGGCGGCGACCTGCCTCTCCGACCGTCAGCTTGCTACCGTGCGCGCCTACGTGGCGGCCGGCGGCGGCCTGCTGACCACGCACGAGGCCTCGCTGTACGACGAGTACGGACGCGCACGCGGCGATTTTGGGCTGGCCGACTTGCTGGGCGTCCACTACGCCGGCACGGAGGCGGCGATCTTCGACACGTATGTGCGCATCCTCGAGCCGTGGCCGGTGGTGCTCGGGTCGGAGCTCCCGGCGGGAACGCTGTTGCCGCAGCCGGTTCGGACGCGAGTCCGCCTCGCCGGGGCCGCGGGCGAGGCGACACCCCTGGTCGTCGCCGAATCGATGGTCGGCGCGGTGGTCGAAGGCCCCGGTGTGGTGGTGCGGCGCTTCGGCCAGGGGCGGGTCTGCTACCTCGTGTCGGATCTGCCGTGCCTCTATCACCGCGAGCGGGAGCGCCAGCATTTCTTCCACCACCTGCCGGCCGTGCGCCGCGCCACGGCCGCCCTGGTGACCTGGCTGAGTGGTGCCACCGTCCCCTTCTCGATTCGGGCGGCGCCGACCGGCGGGGGGCCAGCGCCGCCGGTGGAAGGAATCGTGGGCGTCCTCATGACAAAGCCGGGGTTGCACGTGCTCCACGTCCTGGACTACCGAGGCCCGCGCTACGAGGCGCCGCATGCGGTGGTCGAGAGCGGGGCCGGTCCGCTCGATCTGCTGGTGCAGATGCGGTTGCCGCCTGATGCACAGGTGCGGTCCGTCGTGGAACTGCGCAGCGGACGACGCCTGGCGGCAGTGCGGTCCGCCGGGAGCACCGGGAGTGTGGCCGCTGCGGCCAGCCCGAGCACCACGATCACGGTTCCGGCGGTGGACGGCTACGCGGCGGTAGCCGTGTCGTACAGCCACGCATAGGGCCCAGAGGTCCCACCGCAGGTATCCGAAGTCCGCTCCCCAGCCCGCAACACCCGCAGCATGACAGATAGAGCACCCGGGAGCATGGAGGATCCCCTTTCATCGCTCGTCAGCTCTCACTAACTACCTACCTCAGCAAGGCCCACCTCCCCCGGCATGTACGACCCTGTCATGACGGAATGGACTGCTCCTTTGCTCTGGAGAACCCTGCGCTTGTTCCGCGCGCTCACCGGAGAGCGCCGCAGCAGACCGCGGCATGCTTGCCTGCGCGCTCATCCGGCGGTATTGTATGGTAGCTCGCAGAGCTTGTCAATGGACGTCATACAACTGGTTCGTGCGGAAGCCGACAGGGTTGCCTGCGCTGGTCCAAGAGGTCCACGGCTGACGCTGCAGTATTGCCACTGACAGAAGGGAAGATGGTTGCCATGCCGATGCTCCTTGACAAAGAGCGGCTCTGGGCACATCTGCGGGTGCTCTGCGAGGAGATCGGGCCGCGACTGAGCGGTACGACCGGTGACGAGCGTGCCGTCCAGTACATCGCAGCCCACTTTCGGCGCTGCGGCACGCGAACGGAGGTCCAGGACTTCCCCTGTCCCAGTTGGGACCACGAGGCGACGGAACTCACGCTGCTCGGGGGCGACGGTCCGGAGCCGCTGGACGCTGTCGCGCAGACCTTTACGGAGAGCTGCGACGTCGAAGCGCCGCTGCTTGGCGTGGCGAGCCGGCACGATCTGGAGTTCGCGCCGGATCTCGAGGGCAAGGTCCTGGTGCTCGCCGGCGAAGCCGCGACCAGAATCAATGCCGACCGGAATTCCACGCTCCTCAGCGCCGAAGAACGCCGACCGGCGGCCCTTGTTATCATCAGCCCTGCCGCCGCGGTGTCCACGAAGCTGATCCGCGATCCGTTCCTGCGCGTGCCGGCGGTCGCGGTGTCGCACGCAGTTGGCGAGCGGCTCCGCCAGTGCGACGGTAGGCTGGTCCGGCTGCGCATACGCGCGCGGCGCTACGCCTCGACCGGGCACACTGTTGTGGGCCGGACCCCCGGCGGCGAGTCGGATCGCATCACCGTTGCAGCGCACTATGACACCGCGGCCGGCGTCCCCGGCGCGACCGATAACGCTTCCGGCACCGCGGTGCTGCTCGCGCTTTGTGAGGCGTTCACTGCGACCAGCCGGCGCCACTTCGGCATCGATTTCGTTGCCTATGGGGCGGAGGAGTACGGCCGCCACGAGGGCAATCTGGGCGACGTGGAGTACGTCCGTGGCAATCCCGTTGCGGTGCGCCGGACGCGGGCCGTGGTCGAGGTGGACTGCGTAGGTACAGTCGCGGGCCCGCTCACCGTCCACGTCCTGGGCTGGCCGCCCACGCGCCAGCAAGAGAAGGATGGGGTGCTGGACATCCTCCGGCCCCTCCCGACGTGCATCGTCAATGATCGCTCCGGGCACCCATCGGCCAGAACAGCCTTTCACCTCCCCGGCGTTCCGGCGCTGGCCTTCCTGGACGATTACTCCCGCTTGCCGATTCACACGGCGCAGGACACGATCAACCTGATGCGCCCGACCGCACTCGCCGCCGCCGCCGAGATCGTTGCGGCAGCCGTGAGCGGCCTCTCGTCATAGTGGTCAATCGCGTGCGGCAGTTGCTGCGCGACGTGCGGAATGAAGATGCTGTTCCACGACCAGATCACCTCCGTGCCGCCGGCATGTCGAGACCGGTGCCATTGATCCAACTGACCACGTCGCACTGCTGTCCGACCCGGCCTTCCACGGTGTAGGCGTCAATCCGTCGCACACCGGGTCGGGTCGCGGCTTTCCCTGCTGCCTCGACGCTCGTCAACTGAATCATGACCGTCATGGGCAGGGCCGGCTTGAAGGGAGGCGGCTTTGCGGTCCGTGCCTTCGCAATCGCCTCGGCGATCTTGAGCGCGGTGAGTTGGCGAGCCGACTCGGCGTCAAGCCCCGTGCAGAGGTCGTGGGACACCGCATGCTTGACGCAGGCGGTGACGACGCCGGGAAACTCTTCGTGTGCCTCCGCACAGGCCGCCTCGTCTCCCTGTGCCAGGATAAGCGGGATGTCCCAGTGACCGGCGAAGCAGGCCTCGATGCCCATCTCACCCACGCTCTGCCCGTTGATCCAGACATCCGCCCAATCGAGTGACCA
>DHIZ01000381.1:4332-5411 GCA_002404055.1 Chloroflexi bacterium UBA4733 | reverse complement strand
TGATCGAGTCCGGGCATCCAGCGCCACTTTCCAGCCTGCACGCCGCGACTGCGCACCAGATACGTGACGCGTGGATCCGCGAGCAGCTTGTCCGGATCGATGTTGCCGCCACCGCGGTGCGTATCGCATACGATCACCTCGTCGGCGCCCGACGCCAGCGCCGCCGCGCAGGCCGAACGCACGTCAGCGTTCAGGAGGGCGCGCCCTTCGTTCGCCACGTGCTCCCGCACCCCCGACTCCCAGAACCACACCTGCTCGCGCGTGAACAGGCCGCTCACGCCCTCCATGTCCCAGTGCATGAACACCTTCACCGAGCTTCCTCCCGTCCCCCATCTCGCCAGTCGAAGACGACGCCGAGGTACTCGTCGGGGTGAGCGACGATGGCCTCGTACACATCGGCCGCTTCGGCTGCCGGCAGCCGATGACTGATGAGCGGACCGACCACCAGCTTCCCGTGCGCCAGCAGGTCTAAGGCGAGCTCGAAATTCGCCCGGAGCGTCCAACGGCTGGCGACCGTCTCGACGCCGGGCGTGGTCGCAGCGTGGGCACCGATGATCGTCACCCCGGAAGCGTGGATATTCGTGTAGGGATCGATCTCAATGCGTCCGCGTGGACTTCCCAGGAGGACCACTCGTCCATACCGTGCCGCCAGTTCAAACGCCTGCGCGACCACCGGAGCGGCGCCGGTTGCCTCCACGACGACGTCGAAGCCACGGCCGTTGGTGACCTCCCGACCGGCCTCCACAAGGTTCCGAGCCGAGACGTCCAGCAGGAGAGCGATCCCGCACGCCTGGGCGATCGCCAGGCGGTTTGGAAGCCGGTCGACGAGCGCGACCGGCCAGCCCCCGGAAAGTTGACCAAACTGCGCAGCAAACTGACCGATGAGCCCGGCCCCGAGGATCGCCACGCTCTCGCCGAGGGAGAGACGCGGCAGCCGCATGCCATTCAGGCTAATCGTCGCCAGCCTGGTCAGGGCGGCTTGGTCCGCGGCGACGCCCTCCGGCACGATGACCACCGGGTGCTGCCGAACGTCATAGACGCCGAAGCTGGCGTGTTTCCCCGCGCAGGCGACGACCTGG
>DHIZ01000381.1:0-4266 GCA_002404055.1 Chloroflexi bacterium UBA4733 | reverse complement strand
GTCCCGATGCTGACCGCGCTCCACAGCGTCTTGACCAGGACCTCGTGGGCCCCGGGTTGCTCAGGGAGCTCGAAGTCCTGCCACTCCGCCTGGCGCGTTCCCGTGAACGCGATACGCCGTGCGTTCACTGTTCCCTCCTTCCGTCATTTGGGCGTGGCTGGCCCATCGTGCCAGCGTTGAGACCGACTCTGTTGTCCAAACCCAACACGACGCGCCGAGACTGTCCCATCTGGCCGCGCTGTTGTCCTCACGTCGGGTGGGACGCCAACGTCAGGACACCTGGATCAGATTCGCGTCGATGTAGTCGGTCGCAGCCTTACCGTAGTCGGACGCGCCGAGTTGTCCGCTTTGAAACAGGGGGAAGTTCTTCGCAAACCAGTCCCTACACTTGGTCCAACCTGGATAGCGATACATGCCGTTCGACTCAAAGTGGGCGTGCTGCGCCATATTGGCGTAGGCAGTCGGATCGACTCCCACTTGGCTCTTGAACGCCGCCATCGCCTGAGCGGAGGCACCGTTGACGGGAGAGACGGCGTACTTGGCGCTCAAGGGGAAACGCGCCGCGTTTTCCGGCTGCATGAGCCAGCGGAACAGAGTCCAGGTCTGGTCGGCTTGGGGCGTCTGAAGCAACTGCAGCGCCGCCGCGTTCTGGCGGCCGGACATGTTCTCGCCGCCCTCGTGGGGCAACGCCGCGATACCCCAGCGGAAGTTGAGCTTCGGGATGTAGCCGTAGACCACTTGCAGCCCGATCTTGCCGCTGGTGAAGACATCACCCTTGGCGCCGATGGCCGTTTTCTGAGCCGCGGTCGGCTGTACTTGATACTTGTCAGCAAGATCCTTGAAGAACTGCTGCCCTTGCAGCGCCTTCGGCTGGTCATATTGTGCCTTCTTTGCTTGATCGTCCCAGGGCTGCTGACCGTAGTAGCTGAGGCGACTCATGCCACCACCAGCGACATCGCCGCCGCCGGTCTGGCCGCCAAAGCCAAACTGCAACTGGTCCGCCTTGGTCAGCTTCTGGGCGTACGCCAGAAAACGGTCCATCGTCCACGTCGTGTCGTTCGGGTCCGCCGGCGGAACAGGCAATCCGGCGGCCTCCAGCAGATCTTGGTTATAGGCCATCGCATCGACGGAGATGCCGACGACTGGCAACGCCCAGAGCTTGCCATTCTGGGTATAGTAGCCTAGGGAGATCGCCTGAAAGACGTTCGCCGGTGAGATCTTATCCCGTGCCATAAAGGTGGTCAGATCCAAGAGCGCCGCCTGGAAGGCGTACCAGGCTCCCCATCCGATCACGTAGCAGTTGGGGGACTCGCCCCCGGCGATGCTCGCCGCCAGCTTCTGTTGCTCCGTCGCCCAACTGGGGCCGCCTGAAAGCACCTGAACCTTGATGCCGGGATTGGCCTTCGTGAAGTCGGCAAACATGGCCTGCTCCACTTCGTGCCTGCCTGGATCATCCGGCGATACATAGGTGATCGTCACCGGCTTCCCGGCGGCACTGGTCGAGGATGACGGGAGCGCCGACACCGCGCTACTCGATATGGCTGAACTCGATGGCAGCGTCGTGCTTGCCGCTGATATCGTCGGCACAGGTGATGAGACGCCGACAGCGGAGTTCGTCGCCTGGCGCGTAGTCGCGCCCCCCACAGCTTGCCTAGCGGTGGTCGCTGCTGAATCGGCGCTGGACGTACGTGCCGTGGGAGTGATCGTACCGCACGCGGCCAGGAGGCCGCTCGCTACGCCCGCCACAAGAAGGCCGGATGCCTGGAGGTAGGCCCGGCGAGAAATGGGACGCTGCATGGGCGCGGCGCTGTTCTTGGGGTCGAGCATCGTGCATCCTTTCACTGTACCAGAGAACAGTCACTGAACCGATAGTCGGGACCTACCCAGCATCCACGGCCCGTCTGGCGGTGCCCGGTACACCGATACGGAGACCATCGACGCCAAAGGGTGCATGCACAATTGGCGTCTGTCCCGTACCACCGTGAAGCCGCCTCGAGTCAGTATAATGCCCACATCGGTCTCCCTCTCCCATCCTCTTGGCGGTGTGGACCAACCAGTCGCCTGGCTGTACGTTGGTCGTGCGCCGCTCGGCGGATGACCCGCTTTCACTCACTCCTTAGACGAGCGAGCATCAGCAAGCGAGACGTCTTCTTCACCATCCCGAGTACTTCGCCAGCACCGGCTGCATCAGTTGCTGTAACTGCTGCAATCCGACGTCGGCGCTGATCTTGCCGTCCAAAATGTCGTTTTGGATGGGACCTTGCAGTTTGCTGAACTCCTGGACGGCGGGATGGGTGATCGCTCCGACCAGGTGATTCTCGTCCTTACTGAGCGCGATCGTGTCCAACCAGACCTTCATCAAGGGCGCCTTCTGGGCAAACTCCGGGCCCAGCGCGACCGATTTGACCGGTGGGATGTTGTTTGCCCCAACGCACCACTCCATGGTGGCCTCGGGACCGCCCATCCATTTGGCCACGGTGACGCTCTGCTCGGGGTGGGCGATCCCTTTGGCGACGACGAAGACGTTTGCACCGTCAGCGACGCTCGTGCCAGAGAAGACCGGGGATTGGACGGGGGGAAAGGCGTTGGCCCAGTCGAGATTGGGGAACTCCTTCTTGTATTGGATCGGTTGGTACTCTCGCATGATCATCAGGGCCTGTTTCTCCAGGGTGAAGGTGTTCACGTGGGAGTTGCTGGGAGAAGAGTACTTCTTGTTGAAAGCGTTGATGGCCGCTCGCCCTCCCACCTTCTTCCACGAGCTCGCCATCCAGTCCAGGGCAGCGATGTTCTCCGGCCGGTAGATGGTGAACTTGGCGTTGATCGTGTCGTAGTACATGCCGCCAAAGACGGCGAGCCAGTGGCTGATGTTTCCGCCCTGTGGGGCGCCGGGCACGATCCCGAGCTGGGTGAGGGCGCCACTGCTATCGTGCTGCGTGAGCTTGGCGCTCATATCATCGAGCTCGGCAATCGTCGTGGGCGGTTTCGCCGGATCAAGGCCGTACTTGCTGAAAATGTTCCGGTTGAGGGCGAGGGTACTGGAATCGAACTCCTGCAAGAATCCCCAGAGATGACCGTGGAGGAAGACCATCGACCAGACGATGGGGAAGTAGTCGCTCTGGCTAATCTTCATCTGGGCCATGTAGGCATCAAGGGGCAAGAGCGCACCTTGATAGGCCCATCCCGGCACCGGTTGCCAGGAGTAGGTCATGATGGCATCAGGCGGCGTGCCGCCCGCCATGGCAGCGGTGTACTTCTCGTAGTTGGTGCCGCTCACGACCGGGATGTTTTTCGCCTGGAAGTCCGGCTGCTGCTTGTTGAACTTGGCCACCAGGTCCTCCATGACGGAGAGCTCCGGCTGATCGTTGGCCTCGTTCCAGAACTCGAGCGTGAGTCCCTGAGCGGCAGGTTTGGCGGTCGCAGCAGCAACCGCCGCCGTCGTGCTCGCCGTGCTGTTCGACACCATTGCCGCGGCAGTGGATGTCGCCGCCGCGCTCGTGACAGCGGCGCTGGATGCCGGCGCCGCGCTGGACAACGCCGCACTCGACGCGGCGCCCGCCGTCGTCGTGCCCGTGATCACGGCGGCCGACCCGCCGCAGGCGGCCAGGAGGCCAAGGACGGAACTGGAGGCGACGAGAGACAGACAGGTGCGTCGAGACAACCGAACGACGTGCATGGACTCCTCCTTTGCTATAGAGAACCCTACGCTTGCTCCGCGCGCTCACCGGAGAGCGCCTCCGACCGCCTGGCGCGTGCCCGCTCGCTCATCCCGCCGTATCATATGCTCGCCCGCTTTGTTTGTCAATGGACGTCATATAACTTGTGTAGGGACGGGTTTGAAACCCGCCCCTACTTGTTGGTCTGATCCAGCAGTGCTTGCAACTGGGTCTGCGCCTGGGCCAGACCGTCCGGCACCGTCACCTTTTGCGCGATGAGGTTGTTCCACAACGGAGTGACGATCGTCTTGTCAAACTGGGCATTCGCCGGAATAGCGCGCACCGGGTCGGGCGCCTGGGCAATCGCCAGTGAACTGGTGAGCACATCAACGCCCACCGTCGCCGGTACCTTGGCGAAGGCCTTCTTCGACCAAGCCACGGCATCGGAGGTCAACACGGGCATACGTAAGACGAGGTTGGCGTAGCGAGCATCTTGGAACAGCCACTTCATAAAGTTCCAGGCGCTGGCAGGATCCTTGATATTTGCGCCAACCGCGAGTTGAATCGTGTCCTGATCCGGACTGGACACCGTGCCCTTGGGGAACGTCGCCAT
>DHIZ01000175.1 GCA_002404055.1 Chloroflexi bacterium UBA4733 | reverse complement strand
TACGCCCGCGGGCGTAGCGGATGATCCAGCGGCGCGCCAGCGCGGCGCGGCGATCGTGGCGGATCTCGACGGGCACCTGGTAGGTGGCTCCGCCCACGCGCTTGGGCTTGACCTCGAGCACCGGGGTGACGTTGCGCATGGCCTGGTCGAAGACGTCGAGGGGCTCACGGCGCTGGGAGCGACGGATCTTCTCGAAGGCGTCGTAGACGATCTTCTCGGCGGTGCTCTTCTTGCCGGCCAGCATCACGCAGTTGATGAACTTGGCCAGGCCGGGGTTGCCGTAGATGGGATCGGGCAGGATGGTCCGTTTCTGGATACGGGCGCGGCGGGGCATCTACCGGGCCGCCTTCTCGCGCTTGGCGCCGTACTTGCTGCGCCCCTGCTTGCGGTTCTTGGCCCCGGCGGTGTCGAGGGTGCCGCGGACCACGTGGTAGCGAACCCCGGGGAGGTCGGCGACCTTGCCGCCGCGCACCAGCACCACCGAGTGCTCCTGGAGGTTGTGGCCGATGCCGGGGATGTAGGCGGTGACCTCCACCTTGGTGGTCAGGCGAACGCGGCAGACCTTGCGCAGCGCCGAGTTGGGCTTGCGGGGGGTGGTCGTGTACACGCGCACGCACACACCGCGACGCTGGGGGCTCCCCCGAAGTGCCGGCGCCTTGGTCTTCTTGACAGCCGTGCGGCGGCCCTTGCGGACCAACTGCTGAATGGTGGGCACGCTACTCCGATAGACATGAACAGCGCAGTCCGGGCGAAACTGCGCGCGAATACACCGTCGCCGCATTGGCGCGAACGACAATCGTACCAGCGCCCTGGCTGAACCGTCAAACCAGGCCGGGCGCACGCGACCCTTCGTGACCGGGGTCGCGCTCATCCCCAGGGCGCAAGCTGGGGGGCGGGCCCGCGACCCACCAGCCAGGCGAGCAGGTCGCGCTGGTCGGCGGTGGGCAGGAACCGCTCCTCCGCTTGGGGTACCCAGAGCCGGACGAGGTCGTCCGGCCAGTCCCGCGGCGTGTAGCCCATGCCGAGGTCGACGTGGTGCACCGCCACCTCGCGCCAGCGAGCCGACACCACCGCTCGTGCCGGGATCAGCTCTCCACCGACGGAGCGGCTGAGCCGGTCCCACCCATCCTCCGGAAGGGCTGCCAGGGCGGCCTCGACGTCCGCGCTGGTGCGGAGCACGTCGGCGACCAGGTCGGCTGCCGAGCGACCCGCTCCTTCTTCTATGTCGCGCCCGCGACCTTCCTTCCCTCCGGCGTACTGATCGACGACCCTGGCTTCGGCCGCTCCCGCCAGCCGCCGCACAACGCTGTCGGCGTTGCGGGCCAGGTGCGTGAGCACGTGGCCGACGGACCAGCCGGCGAGCAGGCTGGGCCGGCGTGCGAGCTCATCGGTGAGTCCGGCGATGGTCACGGCGAGTCCCGCGTGGGCCTGGGCGGTGCCGTCGATCTCCACCGTGGGGGCGCCATCGGCCGCAGCACCGCCGTCAACAGCAGCGCCAGCGGCGGCAGCACCCCCGGAGCCGCCTGAGGAATCAGCGGGAGTCATGGACGGAGACTACTGTCCTACGCCTGTCCTACGCCTGTCCTACGCCGCAAGCGGGGTCGGAGGTCGCGCCCGGGACCCGTGGTCAGGGTGGGGCGGCAGGGTCAGGATCTCCCCGCTGTCGGTGCGGACGATCTGGAAGCCGCATTCGTGCACCAGCCAGTGGTGGCGATGACACAGCAGGACCAGGTTGCCGAGGATTGTCACCGTGACGCCCCCCGCAGGCAGTCGTGAACCTCGGCCTGCCGGCGCGCACGACTGGAGTGTGGGTCGCGATCGCGCTACACTCTGCCGCGCTTCGCCGCCGAGGCGCCGATCAAGCGGCCAACATGCCACTGAGGGACCCATGAGACGCCTGTTGATACTTGCAACCGCCTGCTGCGCGAGCTTGCTGCTGACAACCACCACCGCCTTCGCCGATCAGACTTTTCACTCAACGCGCCTATCGTTGGTGCCGGTCGCCAACAACCCACTACGTCACGGCTTAGTGGTGGACATCCACGCGAATGGGCCGGTGAACTACGCGATCGAGGAGTACCACCTCAGCGGGGCGACGCCGAATACGACCTTCGCTATCGAGTACATGCTCACGGGAGCCCCATTTGGTACGGCGATATGCGGCTCGGGCGCGGTACCCTTCCCGAATGGAGCAACGCTCAGCACCGACCGGAACGGCAACGGCGATTCGCAACTGAAGATTTCGCCGGCGTTTGTGACCCAGCTTGGCCTGCACCACACCGTCCTCGGGCTGAGTTGGGTTTTCCTGGACAGCGGGGTACCGGCCTACCAGACGAGTTGTATCGCGGTCGGTCTCGACTAGATTTCCGGCGGCGCCATGGGGCGCGCAGGGCTGGTGTGGCGACTCTGAAGAGACGACAGGAGGAGGAGCAGCCCTACAGAGAAGTTGGGCCTGCCCAACTTGCCGACATCTTGGAGTTCGCCGTCAGCATTGACAAGATCGCCGGTGACAACCCAACAGGCCTGACGCAGCGTTCGCGGCGAACTGGCCGCAACATTGAGCGGTTGATACTATATGGCCGATTTCGGGGTCGTCCGCTGCGCCTCTGGAGATCAGGACCGCCCGTCACAGGAATCACCTCAAGTGCAGACCCAGGGTTCGCTGCAGGAGTCCGATCTCGCTTCTCTGCTGCAGACGATGCAGTCGGAGCGGGCGACCGGCACGCTGAGCCTGGAGGCGGGCGAAGAGAAGTGCTCCCTCTTCTTCCTGTTCGGTCACCTCTTCCACGCCACCGGCCCTGACGGCGACGGCGAGGCCGTGGTGCTCCGTGCGCTCTCCTGGACAGGAGGGAACTACCACTTCGACCGACGCGCCAAGCTGATCGCCAAGGAGACCGTCACGTCGTCCCCGGCGGAGCTGGTCGCCGCTGCCGAGGAGGCAGATCAGCCCGCCGCCGAGGCCGCGGGGTTCGCGTCCGCCGCGCCGTCCCTTCACACCATCGAAGGCCAGGCGGGCGGTGTCGGCGACGGCGGCGGTAGCACGTCCGAGACCTCGATCTGGAACCCCGTGGCGTCCGGCAACTCGCCCGACTCCTCGGCGTCCTGGACGGCACTTAGGATCGACGCTCGCGATCCGGGGCGCGACGGGCAGCTCCTGGCTGGACATGGTGAGCCGCCTTTGTTTCCTCCCTCACCCTCGCGGACCGCCTCACGCTTGCGTCGCCAGTCCGGCGACAGACGGCGCAGCGATTCGACCCGACCGTAAGGCCGCTTCTGCCTCCGGGCACTCCCGAGCACGAGTTCTGGGAGGTTCGTAGCCGGACGAAGTAACGCCGGTCAGCCCTCTCTTGGCCGGTTCGACCCATCGCGCCATCGACGACGAGTACGACTGGCACCGACTGGCCAGACACTGCGTCGAACACTCGGTGGTCACCCCGCTCTGGTGGCGGCCCTACAGAGAAGTTGGGCCTGCCCAACGGCTGGCTGCCCAGGCGATGCACCGACACCATCCGCCATGCGCGCGCCGGCGTGCGCTGTCAAGCGGCCGACGTGGGGCAGAGGTTGTATTGACGATTGACGAGGTTGCTGAGATCGGTTCTGCCGCCGTGAACCAAGTGGACGGCTGACCCGCCCGGCTGAGAACGCCGGGGTGCTACGCTGCCGGGCTCAACCTTTCCATGGTGCCGTCGAGGCAGCCATCTCGCCAGAGACCGCAGGCGGAGCGGCGCGCTCCTCAATCTCCTGCGATAGGTGAGTGAGCGGTGCGGTTGCGCGTCCGGTGACGCGCTCCCCGTGACGCCCACCTCACACAGCGGTGGGTGTCGCCGGAGGCTCCTGCATCACGGAGGAAGCGCATGGCAATTGACGCCGCCAGCGAGAGCGGCGCGCGAGCCAGCCCGCGCAAGCAACAGGCGGTCGCGCAGCTCACCGACAAGCTCAGCCGGGCCACCTCGGCGGTGGTCACCGACTACCGCGGGCTGACCGTCTCGCAGCTCGAGGAGCTGCGCCGGCAGCTGCGCACCCAGGGCGTCGACTATGTCGTCGTCAAGAACACCCTGGCGCGCCGCGCCGCCGAGGCGGCCGGGGTCGCCGCGTTCAGCGAGGTCCTCGTCGGCCCGGTGGGGCTGGCCCTCGGCTATGGCGATCTCGCCGTTCCCGCTCGGGTGCTCAGCGAGTACTTCCGCGCCAACCGGCGCCTGCCGTCCGTCGCCGGGCTTGTCGAGGGCCAGGTTCTCGACGCGGCGGCGGTCAGGGTGCTCTCCGAGCTGCCCTCGCGTGAGGCCCTGCTCGCCCAACTCGCCGGAACGCTGCAATCGCCGCTAACGCAGCTGACCGGCGCGCTCGATTCGATCACATCCACCTTCGCGTCCACGCTCGAGGCGTATCGCGACCAGCTCGCCGCGGCCGCATAGCGCCGCGCCACCAGGAGACAGCAATGGCAACCAAGACCCTGACCCCCGAGGATTTCGTCGACGCTCTCAAGGAGTGGACGGTGCTCGACGTCGTCAACGCCGTGAAGCTCATGGAGGAGAAGCTCGGCGTCAAGGCGGCGGCACCTGTCGCCGCTGCCGCAGCCCCGGCCGCCGGGGCTGCTGAGGCCCCTGTCGAGGAGCAGACCGAGTTCACCGTGGTCATCACCGGCGCCGGCGATGCCAAGATCAACGCCATCAAGGCGGTCCGCGAGATCACCGGCCTGGGCCTCAAGGAGGC
>DHIZ01000041.1:13599-63237 GCA_002404055.1 Chloroflexi bacterium UBA4733 | reverse complement strand
ATCTCAACTCAGACAGCCTCCTAGAACGAGCGAAGCCCGCCTTCGCGGGCTGACCGAGTCCGCGCAGGCGGACTTTGCATCGTGAGGCCCGCGACTTTAGTCGCCGGGAGGCGCCAAGTATCCGGCAAAAAACCTTGCTGCGCACTCCTGCGCAACGTCCGTCTTGACGAAAGGCAACCCGCACTGTACATTACCCGACAATCGCTGCCGGCTAGCACCAGTTCACTACTTGTGTTCATAGGCCAGTCTTTCCTGCAACGATAGGATCTCGTCGGCTACGACGGTTGCAGATGCAGGCCGTGGTGTCGGACGAACACCCGACCAACTCAGCGCGAACGAGGAGGAGACATCGTGGTAACCGAAGCGGTCGTACCAGTCCTGGATGGCCTCGACCGAGCGGCGCTGCTCGGAACCGTTCGGCAGGCGCTCGGCGATGCGACGGTCGACATTGACGCCTGGGAGGTCCGCCGCATCGGCTACGTCGAGCTCAACCCGGTGAGCGGCGGCCTCTTCCGCGTGTGTGGTACAACCTCCACTGCTGGCGCGCCCGCCACAGCGCGGCCCTGGTCGCTGGTGCTCAAGGTAGCGCGCGCGCCAGAGGCGGGCACGCTCAGCCCCGGGGGCCGGGCTTTGCCGAGCGGTTGGGGTCGTGATCCCACCCACAGTCAGTACTGGCAGCGCGAGGCGCTGGCCTATCAATCGGGTCTCCTGAACGATCTGGCGGGCGGGCTGGTGGCGCCGCGTTGCTACGCGGTGCAGGAGCGATCAGACGACTGCACCTGGCTCTGGCTGGAGGACGTTTCCGGCACCCATGGCGCAGATTGGTCCGTCGAGCGCTACGCGCTGGCGGCGCGGCACCTTGGGCAGTTCAACGGGGCCTACCTGGTCGGGGGCACGCTTCCTACCTTCCCCTGGCTGAGTAGTGATTGGATCCGCAAATGGAGCGAGCCCCTCGCCGCCTCCTTTGACCCGGCATTGCTCCGTGATCCGCAGACATGGACGCATCCGCTGGTCCGTCGCGCCTTTCCGGAGCCGATCGGCGAGGAGGTAGTGCGCCTGTGCATGGAGCGGGAGCAGTGGCTCGCTGCGCTCGACCGACTGCCGCAAACACTCTGCCACCTCGATGCCTACAGCCGAAACTTGCTGGCCCGCCGTGGCGCCGACGGCGTTGACCGGACGGTAGCGATTGATTGGGCCTTTACCGGGGCGGCGGCTTTGGGCGCCGATGCCGGCCAGCTCGCGTCCGCGAGTCGCCTCTTTGGCGATGCGCCGACCATACCAATCGAGCAGCTCTGGGAAACGGTACTCGCCGGCTACCAGGCAGGGCTCGCGGACGCCGGCTGGCGCGGCGATGACCGCCTGGTGGCGTTCGGGGCGGCCGCACTGGCGGTGGTCCGTTGGGGCTTCTTCATTCCTACCATCGCTCTCGGCACCGCCCTCGATGAGCGCCGGCACGCGGGCGCGGAGCAACGCTTCAAGCGCCCGCTAGAGGACCTCCTCAGGGAGGAGGCCAACTTGACCTACTTCGTACTCGGACGGGCGAGCGCGGCGCGCGCCATGATGCAGGAATTGAC
The DNA here is from genome assembly GCA_002404055.1 of Chloroflexi bacterium UBA4733. Next base: position 61,663 of record DHIZ01000041.1, on the reverse strand, counting down.
TTGACGGCAGGCCAGCACGGTTGGCGGGTCGGGCGCGTAGCGTAGCAGGAGGGCAGGAGCGTGGAAGAACCGGCGGACGGCATGCATATCACGGCGGCGGCGCTGGCCGCTCCGCTCCGCTGCCTACTCGGAAGCAATCAGGTAACTGCCGCCACCTGGCAGGTGGCGCCCTTGCAGAACTCCCTCGGCGGCGCGACGGGCGGCATCTTTCGCGTGGAGGGCAGCGCCCACGACGGCGGCGGAAGCATTCCCTTCGCGCTGGTGCTCAAAGTCATCCAGGCACCGACTGGCGATCCCGCCGGCACGCCGCCGGTCAACGCTGATCCGGCTGATGGCTTCTATTGGAAGCGGGAAGTGTTGGCCTACCAATCCGGCTTGCTCGCCGACTTGCCGGGGGTAGTGGCGCCACAGTGCTACGGCGTCGAGAAGCAAGCTGACGGCACCGTCTGGCTCTGGCTGGAAGCGGTGCAGGACGATGGCGGGCCGGCGTGGCCGCTGGACAGCTACGGCACGGCGGCGCGACACCTCGGGCAGTTCAATGGCGCCTACCTGGCCGGAAGGCCCCGCCCTGGGTATTCCTGGCTGAGCCGGCACTGGCTGCGTGACTGGGTCGCGCGCACGGGCGGCTACCGTGATCGGTCGCTGATTCAGCAGGTGGAAGCGTGGCGAGCGCCGCTGGCCCGCATCGCCTTCTCCGAGCCGGTGGCCGAACAGACCTGCGCATGTGGGATGACGCAGCAGCCTTCCTGGCGGCGCTCGACCGGCTATCGCCAACGCTGCTGCACCGCGACGCCAACCGCACCAACCTGTTCAGTCGCCGCCACCCCGGCCGGCCGGATGAGACCGTTGCCGTCGATTGGGCCTTTGTTGGTTCCGGGGCGGTCGGGGAGGAGGTGGTGCAGGTCGTCTTCTCCACACTAATGCGGGGTCTGGCGCCGCCCGAGGCGGCGCAGGAGCTGAGCGCGGTTGCCTGGCAGGGCTACCTGCAGGGACTGCGAGAGGCGGACTGGCAGGGCGACGAACGCCGCGCCCGCCTGGGCTACGCCGCCTCCGCCGTGCTCCGCTGGGGCCTCTTTCCCGGCTGGGTGCTGCAAATGGCCACTGACGCCCAGCGCCGCACGCAGCGGGAGTCGCGCCTCGGCCGACCGGCCGAGGAGATCGTCGCCTCTCTTGGCGCCGCCACGCGGCTCTTGTTGGCGCTGGCCGCCGAAGCGCGCGCGCTCATCGCCGCGCTCGACTGACCGGAAGGAGCGGAATATGCAACAGAGCGTCGCCGCTGCGGTGGGCGGGCGAGCCCGGCAGGCAGCAGCCTGGCGGCCGCGTCTCCCTTCCTTCGCGCCGCTGCGGCGGGCAAGCTTCCGCTGGCTCTGGGCAGGCATGGGCGCCTCCTACGCCGGCGACCGCCTGCAACAACTGGCGCAAGCCTGGCTGGTCGCCACCCTTACCCACTCCGCCCTTGGCGTCGGCCTGATCTCTGCTTTTGGTTCCCTGGCGCAACTGCTGATGCCCCTCGGCGGCGTGGTGGCGGATCAGGTCGACCGCCGCCGCCTGGTGCTGACTGGACAGTTTCTGGGCGGCGCCGCCGCAACCGTCCTTGCTGCCCTGGTGCTGACCGGCCACGTCGTCTTCTGGTACATCTACATCTGGGCCTTCGTCAGCGGGCTGGTCTGGCTGATCTCCCGTCCCGCCTACAAGGTGCTCTTGACCAACGCCGTGCCGCGAGAAGAGGTGCAGTCGGCGGTGGCGATTAATGCCATGACCGAGACGGCCGAGGGGACATTGGTCAATGCCGGGGGCAGTCTGCTGCTGGCGGCCGTGGGGCTGCCAGTCGCCTTCGTCCTCAACGCCGTCAGCTACTTTGTGGCCGCCTTCACCGTGGGCAAGTTGCCTGGCCTCGACCCACCGGCAACGGCAAAACCGGCACTGGCGCCTGGCCAGATATTTGGCGACCTGCGGGAGGGTCTGCGCTATCTCCGCAGCCAGCCGGCGCTGTTGTACCCGATGCTTATTTCCTGGGCGACTGCTGTCTGCGCCGCCCCGGCGCTGAGCCTCCTGGCGGCCATCGTGCGCCGCGGCGGCGGGACGGTGGTGGCCTACGGCATGCTGGCCGCTTCCGTTGGGGTGGGCAGCTTCCTCGGCGCCGCCTATGCCGGCTCCCACGCCGACGGCGCGCAGCGGCTGCGGCAGTACGCGCAACTCACCGTGCTGGCGGCGGTGGCCCTGGTGCTGTTCGTCGTCTTCCCGCTCGGCGCCGCCTCCGTCCTGCCGCTGGCGGCGATCGGCTTCACCTATTTCTGCGAGAGCGTCTGGAACAAGAGCCGCGTGCGTCACCTCGCTCCCGATGCCTATCAAGGCCGGCTGCAGTCCCTGGTGACGATGACAGCCACGCTCGGCTTCCCCATCGGCGCCCTGTGGGGCGGCGCAGCCGTGGACCGCTTCGGCGTCCACGCGCTGCTAGGCGGCGCCGTCGCCCTGGCCGTGCTGGCGGCGGCAACGATAGTCGTGGGCGAGCGGATGTGCCGCTCGGCGGCGGCAGGAGTGGCGTAGCCGGCCGGTGGGGCCGTCGCTGCGCCGGAATGGAGGAGATCATGACCGAGCGGGTGCGCGTTGGCGTGGTGGGGACGAGTCGGTTCGCGGAGATGCTCCATCTGACCCCACTGCAGAGCCATCCAGGCGCGGAGATGGTGGCGCTCTGCGGACGCAACCGGGAGCACGGGCAGGAGGTCGCCACGAAGTACGGCATCCCTCGTGTGTTCACCGACTGGCGCGAGCTGATCGAGCGCGGTAACCTGCAAGCGCTCGTCGTCGCCACGCCCGACGACCTGCACTACCCGATCACCATGGCAGCGCTCGACGCCGGCCTCCACGTCCTGTGTGAGAAGCCGCTGGCCCTCACGGCGTCGGACGCGGAGGCGATGTACCGCAAAGCGGAGGCGCAGGGCGTCAAGCACATGACCTTCTTCACCTACCGCTGGACGTCGCACTACCAGTACCTCCAGCGTCTGCTCGCTGATGGCTATCTCGGCCGACCCTACCAGTGTGCGGCTCGCTACGTGAGCGGCGGGCACGCCCAGCCTCAGCAGTACTCCTGGCGCTTCGACCGGCGGCGAGCTAACGGCATCCTGGGTGACTTCGGCCCGCATGCGATCGACCTGCTCCGCCTCTTCGTTGGCGAGATCGCCGCCGCCAGCGGCAGCCTCACGCACTTCGCCGTGGGACCGGGACCGGACGGGCAGCCGGCGGAGCCCGCCAACGACGCGGCGGTGCTGGCGCTGCGCTTCGCCAACGGGGCCCAGGGCACGCTGCAGCTCAGCGCGGTGGCCCACGTGGGCGACGCTGTGCAGCGGCAGCAGTTCGTCCTGCACGGCGAGGACGGCACGTTGGAGCTCGACAGTGACCTCAACAGCGCCGAGATCCGGGGCGCCCGCCGAGGAGAGGCCAGGCTGCAGCCGTTGCCTATTCCCGCTGATCTGCTGGGATCGGTCGATCAGAGCAAGCCGTTCATTGCCCAGTTCGTGGAGCGCCTCACGATCGAGCCGATTGGCGATCGCCTCTTTATCGACGCCATCCTGGCCGACCGACTGCTCGCGCCCAGCTTCTACGATGGCTGGAAGGCGCAGCAGGTCATCCAGGCGGCGCTGGACTCGCACGACCAGGAGCGCTGGGTGACCATCGCTTGAGGCTTGGCGCCCTGATGTGGACAAGCATGCCATTGTTCGGGTCGCCTGCTCAGGAAGCGCCCCCCCGCAGCGGTTGACTGGAGACCCGCCGCAGCCGTGTGCGTAGTTGCGTCCCCGTCCAGATGCCGTCCCCATACTCGGCGAGAACCCGCATGATGCCGTAAGAGTTGATAGATCTCTGTCATTACCATCGGAGTTCCCGCACGTCGAGCCGCCGCGCGGGGATGAGCTGCCGGAAGCGGGAATCACTCGCCTCGTAAGAGCGCGCCACCGCCCCGACCAGCGTGTCGGCGGCAAGCCCATCGGCATTGTGCCGCTAGATGATAGGCTACGCCCTGTATGGTAGAAGGAGCACGTTATGCATCTCGGTCTTGTCACCTATAATCTGGCCGCCGACTGGGACCTCGCTACGCTGTTGCAGCGCTGCGAGGCCACCGGCTTCGAGGGTGTGGAACTGCGCACGACGCACGCGCACAGCGTCGAGGAAAGCCTGAACGCCGAGCAGCGCCGGGAGGTGCGGCAGCGCTTCGCCAACTCGCCGGTGCAACTGTTCGGCATCGGCAGTATCTACGAGTTTCACAGCCTGGATCAAGAGGTGGTGCGTCAGAACATCGAAGGCGCCAAGCGATCCCTGCAACTGGCCCACGACCTGGGAGCCGGCGGCGTCAAGGTGCGCCCCAACGGCCACCAGGAGAAGGCGGGCGTGCCGCGCGAGCAGACCCTGGAGCAGATCGGGCGCGCTGCCCGTGAATGCGGCCAGACGGCACGCGACCTGGGCATCGAGTTACGCATGGAGATGCATGGCGCCGTGCGTCAGGCCGCCACGATGCGCCGCATCTTCGAGGCAGCCGACGGCTACTGCTGGGCCTGCTGGAACTCCAACGACGACGACGTGCAGGATGGCTCGATCAAGCAAGCCTTCGATCAGGTCAGTCGCTGGATCAGGGAAGCGCACATCACCCGCATCTGGAATCCAAACTATCCGTATCGGGAACTGTTCTCGCTGCTGAAGAGCATCAACTATCAGAGCTTCTGCCTGGCCGAAGTCCCCGCCAGCGCCGACCCGGAGGAGTTGATGCGATACTACCGGGCGCTGTTCGACTGCCTGGCCGCCTGAGGCGGACGCGCAGCTTGCACCGCAGCGCTCACACCTGCGGCAGCAGGCGCGTCAACCGGTCGAACAGGTCTGTCAAGCGGAGCGTGAAGCCCGGTACGACATCAACGCCGTCCAGCACCTCGCTTGCCGCGACGCGCTGAATGGTCTTGCGGTAATAGACGGTGGTCATGCCGGCATCCGGATTCACGTACCAGAGCAGGCGCACATCGGCCCGCAGCCAGTCCGCAATTTTGCGCTCCACCTCGGTGGCACGGTCCGAAGGCGAAATCACCTCAATGACGAAGTCGGGCGCCGTTGTCGTGGTCGGTTGCCGAAAGTCACTGGGAATGCGTTGGATGTCGTAGAAGGCAACATCCGGGCCGCGGGCATGGTACACGCTGCCCTCAATACTGACCAAAGGATCTCCGCCGACGACGGCGCCGAGGTCGTGGTCCAGGACATAACTCGTGAGGAGGTGCGCGATCGCGTTAAGGATAAAGCCGTGATACCACGTCGGCATGTCCCACTCCACGATCTGCCCATCCACGAGCTCGCGCAACTTGCCATCATCGGGGAAAGCATCCAGATCCGCCAACGTATAGCGTCGAAGCCGTGTTTGCGCTGCTACCATCGCCGTGCTCCTGTCGCTACCGAGCGCGTCACCATAAAGCGAAGTATAGCCGTATAGGGCGGCAGCGGCCTTACTCGATCTGTAACGTCGTCTTGGCGGTCATCGTTATGGAGCCCCGACCGAGCATCAGGCTGACCAGGGGTTGGAAGGTATAGCTGGCCTGGAAAGTGACGGTCGCGCCGGTCGGTACACACAAGGTGGCGTTGGCATTGGAGTCGTAGGCGGCAAGGGTGAAGTTGGCGTTGGTGAGCGGGGCGCTACTGCCGCTCAGGGCAGTGGTGTCGAGCCCCAGGACCGACGCTTCGGCGACAGCGGACTGCACGATGGTTTGCGTGTTGCCGGTCGAACCGCCGACCAGGCACGGCTTGGGTACCGACGAGGTGGGGAAGAGGATCGCGATCGTCTGGCGGGCGCCTTCCGAGGCCACATTCTGTAAGGCAGTGTAGGCCCAGAAGGCCCGGCAGGCATCCAACAGCCCGACCGTCAGCATGAGCAGCAGGGGCGTGAGGAGGGCGAACTCCACGATGGCCTGGCCGGCGGTTGGCCGCCGCCGACCGGGTATCCGCGTGTGCGCGTCCAACTCTCGCCCCTCTTCTTGCTAATGGATCAGCTTGGCGCCCACCAACGGCACGTGGCTGGTGTCGTACATGATCGTCACGTTGGCGTTGCCCGTGGTGTAGAAGACATCAACCACCGCCGCACCGTCAATCTTCAAGGTGCCGCCGCCGTAGGTCGGCCAGGTACACGTCGGGGGGTCGTCGGTAGCGCAGCTAGGCGGCGTGCCGTTGCCGTCCATAGCACCGTCGTCCGTGCCGAAGACGAGAGCACTGCCATTCCCGGCGGGACTCCAGCTGGTATTCGTCACGGCCACAGTATTCCTGCTGTTTCTGGGGACATCATTCTGGTTGTGGGCGTAGACCGTGCCGATGAGGGCGATCACGCCGCTGTCGCCAGGGCAGACTTTGAAGCCGATGTGCGCCGGCGCCGACCGGCTTTGGAAGAGCACCAGATTGGTGAAGGGACCGGAATTGGGCGCCGACAGCGTGACGCTATTGGGTCCAGTAAAGATGAAGCCGTAGACATTGACGCCGCTGCTACTGCCGATGTACGGCTCGTTGAGCAACGCCCCACCGTTGTTGGCCTGACTATTGTCGGTGCAGACGTTCGACGGATTGATCTGGCCCTGCGAGTAGAGCAGCACGTCGTTGCCCGTCAGAGTACCCTCGAAGACGGCCCCGTGCGGGAAGATGTAGACGCCGGCTACGCTATTGCCGCAGTCATTGAGGATGGTGATGCCGGTGAAGATGGCGGGACCGTTGCTGTTTCCTTGATAGATACCAGGCGTCCAGACGCCGTTGGCAAAGCTGGCCTGGGTGTTGACCGTTGCGGTACCGCCCGAACAGGCCGCGCTGGCATTCACCGGTTCCGCGATCTTCGCTAACGGGTCAGGGTAATAGGCGTGCCCGGTGGCAAGACTGCCATAGTTGATAGTCGTCGTCCCCGAGCTGTACATGCCGTAAGCGACGTTGCTGCCGACATTGCCCCGGAAGTGCCCGTCAAAGGGACTCGGTGAAGCCGTGATGAACTGCCCGGCGATGTTCATGGTGCCACCCTCTTTGGCATCGACCACGTCGGTGTAGGTGCCGTTGGCATCAGAGATGATTGAGTGAGGACAGATGTGGTTGCCGGAATCGAGTGCCACGATGGCCGGCGCCGAGCTGCCGCCGATGGCTGCTCCACCCGTGGAGGAGTTGATAGCGCCAACGGCCCCGCCGCTGGCGGAAACGTTGATCACCTTGCTGCCCAGAACCTGCTCGAAGAAGTTGTGTGACTGAACGCTGGGGGTGATGAGGACCCCGGCCGCGCCCGGCGGGACAATATGGCCGACATTGTTCACCGCGATGCCCGTGGAGGTGCCGTCGTCTTTGATGTAGGTCGCTACCCAGGTGGCGCCGCTTATCGGGGCATTAGCGGTGACAAAATCCGTGACGATGCCGGCTACCTGTCGATCTGTCGGTGTGCTGTGATCGCCCAGGTACTGGGCTACCGCCAGCGATCCCAGATCGGCAGCGTTCTGGAGGTCGCGCCGGGCGACGTAGCCATTGCCGATATCCAGCACGAGGGCGATGGACCCCAGCAGCACCGGCAACATGAGTGCAAATAGCACCATGGACTGGCCCCGCTCCCGTCTCTTGCCTGTCATGTGCGCACTACCTTTCCCTACTCTGGTGCCTATCCCGACGAACAACGCCAGGCGTCTGGTTACTGACCCGGTACGGCGGCTGCTGCCGAGTAGCCGATGGTTTTTGTACCGAAAAAGCCGGAGGCCGGCGACAGGGTGTCGGTGACCGTAACCTGCGCCATCTTGAAGTTAGACTGGGATCCGGTCACTTGTGCCCACGTCATGGTCACGGAAGTTGGCGCCCCACTGGCGAGCACTCGGTAGCGCGCGCAGTCTTGCGCGTCGGTGATGCTACTGCCACCCCCGGAGCAGCCGGCCGGCAGGGGATTGGGCGACTGCATATAGGCGGCGGCGGCCAGGGCGCCCTCCCGCGCCACATTCCGCAACATGATGGATTCTTGCAACATCTGCGACCCTGCAACACCGATCATGGCAATCAACAGGACGATGGGTAAGAGCAGCGCCATCTCCACGATCGCCTGGCCGCGCAGTCGTTGAGCACGCAGCACACCACTGCCCATCCGTCCCTGGAGAGCGCCACGACCAGATAACACGCCGACCTCCCAGTCGCCTATTACACTGTGACCAATCTACGCAGCGGCGCTGACGATTCGCTGACGAAACTGCCTGACGCAGGGGTACATTCGCGGTGTGCCTGGCTACGCCATGCGGCCTACAGCAGCACGCCGTTCGCTGACATTCCACTGACCGGAGTCATGGTTTATACTGACAACAGTAACCAAAAGTAACCCGCTGCCAGTAGCCCACTGATGCCATACCAGTGGGCGCAAGAGTGTCCTAGACTGGCAGTGGACGTTTAGGTTAGGTAACAGATGGCGGGCACGCGGCGTTGTCGGTCTCGTGGTCAGGCAGTGGTGGAGCTGGCCATTATCATGCCTTTTTTTGCGCTGTTGGTGTTGGGCGGTCTGGACGCCGGACGCGCCTACTATTACACCACTGCCCTCAACGGCGCGGCGCGCGAAGGCGTGCGGGTCGGCTCAGATCATATGGTCTGTAGCAATGCAATCACGGCGGGCGTCGACGCCGCCCTGCCGGAAATCACGCCGGCCAGTCTCACGATCACTTCAACCTGCGCCTCCTGCTACGGCAGCGGCCCCGCCTGTGGCGCCAGTTTTCACCCAGGTTCTTCTGTGCCGCTCACCGTGACCGTCGTCGTCACCTGGCAGTTTCGACCGGTCACGCCGCTGTTGGCAAACTTCCTGCCGGGCGGAGTGGCGACCCTTACTGGTACGGCCACCGGGCCGGTCATATGAACCAACCTGGAATACGACACGGGGGCCAGGCGATTGTCGAGTTCGCCCTCATGACTCCGGTCATTTTTCTCATGCTCTTCGGCGTGCTGGACTTTGGACGAGCGGTGGCGGACTATGTTGCCCTTTCGCACGCAACGTACGAGGGCGCTCGCGCGGCAGCACTCATGCCTGCCACGCCGCCGGGCACGATTCCCGGCAGTTCGACCCAGGACATCGCGGCGGGGAACGCGGTCATCGGTGTCGTGCAAAGCCAGGGCGGCATCTTTGACCCGATCTCCCAATCGCAGGTCAACGTCGGCTTTTCCTGGTGCATCCCCAGTATCGGCGTGAATAAAGAGTGCCGGACGGTGAGCGTCACCAAGTCTTTTACGCCAGTGACGCCGCTCCTCAGCAATATCGTCGGCACGTTGTACATGACAAAGTCGTCCATGGCAGTGGTACAGGACTAGAGAGGTGAGCATGCACACACGGCAGCAGCAGCAGCAGACCTCCGGCGAGCACGGCCAGGCGATCATCATGCTGGCGATGACGCTCGCCGTCATGCTCGGCATGCTGGCGCTCTCGATCGACATTGGACAGGGCTACACGATCAAGCGGCAGCAGCAAAATGCCGCCGACGCCGGCGCACTCGCCGGCGCCTCCATCGTCAGCGAATACGGCAGCAATGGCTACAACGCCGATGTGCTCAATGCCGTACACACGGTGGTGGCGGGCAACGGGGCGAGCAACCCGGTCGTGCTGTACGTCGATAGTAATGGCGTGCCGGTGGCCACGGTCGGCAGCAGCGGCACGATACCCGCCAATGCTGCGGGTGTTTCCGTCGAAAGCGCCACGTCCTACCCGCGTATTTTCGGGGGCGTGCTGGGGTCGGGCAATATCAACGTCAGTGCCGGTGGCATCGTGGTCGCGCAGCGGGCAGCAGAGCCGTCCACTTACCGGGGAGACCTTGTACCGCTCGGTATTCCCTTGATGGACTACCAGACCGACACGTCATACAACCTGTGGGGCCCGCAGTACGCTCATAACTACCCGGCGATTCCCAATAGCTGGAAAGGTGTTATGGATTTCTCGTCCAGCGACACCGCCGGACCCGGCTACTCTCCCGACCCGAGCTGCAACTCGGATACCCAAAACTGCCACCTGGCGTGGTCGACCAACGGCTATGGCGGCACCCTTGGCGTCGGTGACACCATGACGCCGGATAATGGTGACAAGGCGGGTTGGATAGAAAATCCCGGTGCCAATCCCTACAGTGGCATCGTCACGAATTGCAATAACCAGGGTACAAGCGACAGCGGCGGGGCCTTCGGCATCTTCGTTATCCCGATATTCACGAATAATCCCCCGAGCACCAGTACTGTGCTGATCGCCGGCTTCGCGGCCTTCAAGAGCTATTGTGCAGGCATTGATTCGAACAGCTTCTTCGGAGTACCGGTGCCGTTGCCTGGCAGTTTCAGCCTATCCGGTACGCCTGCGCCAAGCGGTCTCGGTGGACCGATCGCCTTCACCTACATCACCGGTGGCTTTCCGACCCCTGTCGCCACGAGTACGCCGCTGCCGGCAGTTACCCCTGTCCCCAGTGCAACACCGACGCCGCTCGCCACCAATACACCAACCGCGACGCCAGTTCCCTCCGCCACGGCAACAAGTACGCCCGCACCGAGCGCCACCGCCACAGCGACCAGCACAGCCACGCCGGTTGGAACGGCGACCGCGACGGCAACAGCCGGTGGGCCGACGGCAACACCGACGACCGCACCGACAGCCACAGCCGCACCGACAGCCACAGCCACACCGCTGCCGACGGCCACGCCCACCGTCACGGCAACGCCGACCAATACGGCAACACCGATGCCGACACCAACCTCAACCGCCACCGCGACGGCCACAGCCACGCCAACGGCAACGGCCACACCTTGCACGCAACTGCAGATCTCCGGGCCGAGCTTCTCAGAGCCAGGGCACTCGGGAAACTTCACGGTGACCTGGAGCACGAACGTGAACGCCACCACAACACTGCGCTGGGGCACTGCCAGCGGGTCTTACCCGAACACGGCAACGGTGTCGCCGGATGGCGCCGCGACCTCGTTCACAGCGCAAATCGACGCCGGCTCCAACTCGAATGTCTCCTATGTGATCACCGCGACAGTCGGGGGTGTCTGCGGCAGTACGGTGACGGCCAGCGGCGTCTTCTATGGATCGTGAGGTGCAAGAGGCCCAGCATCGACTGAGCCGTCAACGAACTTCGGTCCACCACGGTGCCGACGCACGCCTGGCGACTAAAGTCGCGGCTATACCAGGCGAAGTCCGCCTTCGCGGACTACGTCAGCCCGCGCAGGCGGGCTTCGCTCCCCGTAGGCGCGACTTCAGTCGCCGGCCATCTGCTCACATGAACTGGCCCACACTGGGTCGACGCCCCGCTCGCTCAACGGTCCTGCTGCTGCCGCCCGGTTCAGCGCCGGGCGGCAGCAGCAGGGTAAAGCAACTGCCGGCGCCTACGGTGCTTTCGGCCGTGATGTGGCCGCCATGTACGTCGGCGATGCGCCGAGCAATCGCCAGGCCGAGGCCGGCCCCGCCCAGGGCGCGTGATTGAGCTTTGCCCGCGCGGTAGTGGCGTTGGAAAACCTGGGCCAGTTCCTCGGCTGGGATGCCGGACCCGCTATCGCGGACGGCCACGGCCAATTGACCATCCAGCAGCGCCACGGTGACCTGCACCCGGCTCTCCGGCGCGCTATGGTGTATGGCGTTTTCTACGAGATTGATCAGCAATTGTTCGAGCAACTCTTGCGACCCATCTACCCAACCGTCCGACGTCGCCTGCAATTCCAGGCAGACATCTCCGGTGCTGGCCGCACTCCGGCAGAGGCGAATTGCCTCCTCAGCGACGCAACAAAGCGAGACCGCCGTGCGCTGGAGCGGCCTTCCCTCTTCTACCTTGCTTAAAAGGAGAAGGTCGCCGAGCAGCCTGGCAGTGCGGGTCGCTTCCGCGAACATATCCTCCACCGGCTCCCGTAACGTCGGAGCCAGTGCCGTATCGGCTAACAACACCGCCGCGTTGCCGGCGACGGAGGTCAGGGGCGCTCCCAGTTCGTGGGCCACATCACCGACAAATTGGCGCTGGCGTTCCAGCGCCTCCGCCAGTTGGCGACGTGTGTCAAGCAGATCGCCCAGGGTCTGGTCGAGCCGGTAGGCGACAAGAATCGGCACGGCGAGCAAGGGCAACGACCAGGGAGCGGTCACCGCCACCAACGCAGCGAGCCAGCCGAAGGTGAGCAACGTGAGATAATGCGCCCAGACCGACCGCCAGGTTGAGGCGACCGTCGCCAACCAGCTCTTCCTCTGGGCCAGCGCGGTCATCGTGGCAGCCAGCAAGGTACTGATCAGGAAGTAGCCGAGGCCGGCGGCAGCCAGGGCCGCCATGGCGCCGGGAACACCCGTCGCCATACTCTGGATGGCATGGTAGAGCGCACCAGCGCCGACGGCCGTGAGCAGATGCTGGGCGGCATTGAAGAGCGCGTTCCAGGGACGGCGGCGCAACCAGAGGTTGTGGCTCAGCGCACTGGTGTAGGCGATGACACCCGCCAGCGCCGGCGCGAACAGCAGGGCGGCGCAAAATAGCGGGGCGGCGCCCAGATGAATCTTAGTGCTGGGTCCCAGTCGGACCGGGCGCACCCCAAAGACGATGGCCACTGCCAGCAAGAGCGGGACCAGGGCGACCAGATAGGGTTGGTTCGAGAACGTCTTCGGCGCGACTGCCAACTGACCGAGACACGCTGTCAGCAAGCCGCCGCCGATCGCGCTGAGCGCCACGAGCCATGTCGCGGCGGCGCGCGGTAGCGCGGCCAACATGTTGCCGTTAACGGCAGGGCGTGCCGCGCCTCCAGTCGTCATGGCGCCGGCTCGCGCACAACGTAGGCGGCGCTGCGCCCGAATGCGCGCAGCGTGTGCAGCAGCGGCGCTTCAGTATCCTGCTGCAACTTGCCGCGCAGCCGGTAGACGTGAACCTCGACGCGGTTGGATGTTGTCGCGGCGCCGGTGTCGCCCCAGAGGCGCTGGGCGATCGTCTCTTCGTCGAGCGCTTGACCTTTATGTTGGAGCAGCAGCAGCAGCAGCCGATACTCGGTCGGCGTCAGGGGCAACTCGCGACTGCCACGCACCACCCGCCCGGCGTCGACATCCAGCAGCAGGTCACCGCAGTGCAGCAGTGGCTGACCGCCGGCACGGATGCGCCGACTCAGCGCTCGCACATGCGCCAGCAACTCGCTCAAAGCGAAAGGTTTGACCAGATAATCGTCCGCCCCCAGGTCCAGGAGCAGCACGCGGTCGGTCACCTCTCGTCTGGCCGAACGGTATACACCGACCAGAGTGCAACGACGATCCAGGTCACAGTACTGGTTCCCAACGCGCCGGACGGTTCGTTTCCGATCCGGGTGACCGCCGGCGCAGGCGAAGCGCAGGCGAAGGTCACCCAGGATGGCGTTGCCGGCTCCCCCTTGCTGTTGGCCTTGCCGCTTTCCGACGATTGACGCGGCGCGGCGTTTCTGCTTCTGCATCGTACACCCTATACTGGCATGCGGAGCCATAGCGTCGGCGTGGCAGCCCACCCTTCTGTCGGACAGCGCCGCGGATGCCGGACCGTCGAATGGATGCATTGATGCCTGCCAATGGTGCGACGCCGTCTGGCCCCAAGGACGACGCTGCGTCCGTGCGTCTGGCAGAGGCGGAACGCGCGCGCCGCGCTGCCGAATCACAACTCCGTATGCTCCTGGAGACGGCGCCCGACGCCATCATCACGGCCAGCGCCGATGGCGTCATCCTCCTGGCGAACCGGCGGGCCGAGGACCTCTTTGGCTACGAGAAGAGCGGCCTGGTCGGCGCCCCCTTCACCCTCCTCTTCCCTGAGCGTTTTCGGGCCACGTACGAAGCAGGCTTTCGGCGCCAGGTGGAGACCGTCGGGCAAAACCTGGTCGGGCGAACGGTGGAAGTGCTGGGGCTCCGTCAGGACGGCGCCGAGTTCCCCCTGGAGCTTTCCGTGGCTGCCTGGCAGGTGGCAGGCGACACGTTCTTCAGCGCCAGCATTCGCGATGCGACCGCGCGGAAGCGGGCGGAAGCGGCGCTGGAGTGGCAATACCAGGAAGCCATGAGCGCCCGCCGGGAAGCCGGCGCGATCCTCGATGCCACCAGCGAGGCCATGGTGTTGCTCTCGCCCGAGGGGCGCATCATCAAGTTCTTCCGTTCCGGCCACCGGTTGGTGCGCGAGGCCGGGGGAACGGGACTGGGCCTGACGATCACCCGTTCCCTGGTGGAGCTACATGGCGGCCAGATCCTGGTCCGCAGTACCCCCGGTCATGGCTCAACCTTCTCCGTCCGCCTGCCAAGGACGGCGGAGCCACTCACAGCGCCGGCCCCGGAACGGAAGCCGGAACGCCCGGTGGCCGGGAGCCGCGTGCTGGTCGTTGATGATGAGCCGGCCATCGCCCAACTGATCCGGCGCTACCTGGAACGCGGCGGCTATGAGGTGCAAGTCGCCCACAGCGGCAGCGAAGCCTGGCGTCTGGTCCGGCAGCAGCAGCCGGACTTGATCACTTTGGACATCAACTTGCCCGACGTGGACGGGTTCACCGTGCTGGAGTGGCTCAAGAACGATCCGGCGATGGCGGCCATCCCGGTGGTCTTCCTGTCGATTGACTCCGACGAAGGTCGCAGTATCCGGCTGGGGGCCATCGACTACTTGACCAAGCCGGTTCGGGAAGACCTGCTGCTGTCACGCGTGGCGCGAGCGCTGACCGACCGCCACTCCCACGTCATCATCGTTGCCGACGACGACGATGCTGCACGGGGCCTGATTGCCGGCCACTTACGGCGGGCCGGCTACGAGGTGCGGGAGGCGACCGATGGCCAGGACGTGTTGCGCCTGGCGCAAGAGGGCCACCCCGACCTTATCCTCCTCGCTATTCAATTGCCGGGGGTCGATGCGGTTGCCGCCTTGCGTGCCTTGCGCGCGGCCGACGCGACGCACGGGCTGCCCGTCGTGATCATGACCGCCTCCCCGGCCCTGCTGGAGAACCAGCGCGCCGCCATCGAAGCACTCGGCGGCCTGGTCCTGGCAAGCAAACCCTGTACGCCGGAGGAGTTGGCGGGTATCCTGAGCCATCGTCTGGAACGGGAGCGCAGTTCGTGAATGCCGCCTTACGGCTGGTGCATACGCTGCACCAGCGTGTTGATCTCTACGCTGGTGAGCAGCCACTCTTCACCTACATCTACGAACCGGACACCGCCCAGCGGGAGTCGCCGCAGCCGTACTTCCACCCGCTGCGCACCCTGGCCGGCGAGGTCGTGACGATCTACCGGCCGCACGATCACCTCTGGCACAAGGGTCTGACTATGACCTCCGCCCACCTCTCCGGCGAGAACTTCTGGGGCGGGCCAACCTACGTCCGGGATCAGGGCTACGTCCAACTGGCGAACAACGGCAGGATGCTCCACCGCTCCTGGGACGACGTGCGCTGCGACGCCGATACCGCCCTTCTGCTGGAGCGCCTGGAATGGCTGACCCAGGCGGGCGAGACGTGGATCAGCGAACACCGCCGGATCAGGGTGACCGAGGTGCAACAGGAACACGGGTATTGGAGCCTGGACCTCAGTTTCGACCTGCAGAACGTGCGCGGCGCGCCGTTGACCTTCGGCTCACCGACGGCCGCCGGCCGGCCGGCCGCCGGCTACGGTGGGCTGTTCTGGCGCGGCCCCCGCTCGTTCCTGCACGGCAAAATCCTTGCCGCCGATGGCTTGAGCGGTCCGGAGGTGATGGGCCAGTCTTCCCCCTGGCTGGCCTACGTCGGTCGCCACGACGGCAGCGCGCGAGCATCCACGATCGTCCTGCTGGACCAATCGAGTAACCCGCGCTATCCCACGAAGTGGTTCGTGCGCCACGACCCCTATGCCTGCGCCAGTTGCGCCTTCATGTTCGACGAGCCGCTGACCCTGGCGCCCGAAGAAACGTTGACGCTGAACTACCGCGTGGTCGTCGCCGATGGCGCCTGGACGGCGGACCGGGTGGAGGAGTACCGGCAGGGGTGAATACCCAGCTACTGCACATCGCATTCGCCCCTGGAGAGGGCGATCGGGAGGGTACAGCAATGGCAGTCTTGTCGCAACTCAGCGAGCTTGAGCTGTTCTTGATGACCGTGGAGAACGACGAGGAGGATTCTCCCTGGATGGTGATGGCCGACCTCCAGGTCCGAAGCGTGGACCTGCTCAAACCCATCCTGCTCTTGCATGCCGAACAGCACCGCCTGCCCTGGTACGTCGCCTCCTACTTACTGATCACGACGCCGCGACCGATCGGCGACCGCACCCTGGAGGCGGCGCCGGACCTCCTGGTGGCGCAAGCGGCGGACGTGCTGCGCACCTCCTGGAGTGTACTGGCGGAGGGGAAAGCGCCCGAGTTCGTGCTGGAGGTGTCCTCCGGGAAGAGTTGGGGACGGGACTCCGGGGAGAAACCGCGCATCTACGGCTCTATGGGCGTGACCGAATATGTCATGTTCGCACCGGAGCGCAAGGATGGACCAAAACTACTGGGCTGGCGACGCGACGACGCTGACCAATTCGTCCAGTGGCATGTGGACAGCCATGGCGTGCTGTGGTGCCGGACACTCGGTGGGTTGGGCCTCTACGTCGAGGGAGGGCTGTGGCTGCGGGCGCAGGACGTTACTGGGCGGCGCTTACCGACGCCGGGCGAGCTGATGCTGGTAGAGCGACGCCGGGCGGATGCCGAGGCAACCGCCCGCGCTGACGCCGAACGCCGGGCCGCCGTGGACGCCGCCGCGCGGGCGGCGGCTGAAGCCGAGGTGACACGACTGCGCGAGGAACTGCGTCGGCTACGCGGGGACCAAGAACCCAGCAAATGACGGTAGTGGTCAGTTTGCTTCAGGGAAGCGTCTGATGGCAGCGGTCGATGCCGTCAGCCTGGAGGTCTTCCGGCATCTCTTCAGCGCTGTGGCCGAAGAGATGGGGGCGGCACTGGGACGTACCGCCTTCTCTCCGAACATTAAGGAGCGCCGTGACTACTCCTGCGCCGTCTTTGATGCTGACGGGCGGATGATCGCCCAGGCGGCGCACATTCCCGTACACCTCGGCAGTATGCCGGCCTCCGTGCAGGCTGCCCTTACCCTGGCCCCCTTTGCGCCGGGAGATGCGGTGTTGCTGAACGACCCCTATGCCGGCGGTACCCATCTGCCGGATATCACCCTGGTCACGCCCGTCTTTGCCGACGAGCAGAGCGGGCCGCTGCTCGGTTTCGTCGCCAGCCGCGCCCACCACGCCGACATCGGCGGCATGGCACCCGGCTCCATGCCGCTCTCGACCGAGCTGTATGCCGAAGGACTGATCATCCCACCGGTCAAGCTGTTCGATGCCGGTCGGCGCAACGATGGCATTTGGCAGTTGCTCCTGGCCAACACGCGCACGCCGGAGGAACGCGACGGCGACCTGAGCGCGCAGATTGCTGCCGCGGCTGTCGGCGTGCGCCGCCTGCGGGAACTGACCGAGCGGTATGGCCACGACACGGTGGCCGAACATTCCACCGCCTTACTGGCCTATGCGGAATCGCTCACGCGCGCCACCATCCGCGACCTACCTGATGGCACGTACCGCTTCACTGACTATCTGGACGACGACGGCCAGGGCAACCAGGACCTCGCCATTCAAGTCGCGCTGACCATCACCGACGACACGATGACGCTGGACTTCACCGGTAGCGCCCCCGAATGTGCCGGCTCGCTCAACGCTGTGGCCGCCATCACGCGGTCGGCCTGCCTCTACTGCCTACGTTGCCTCATGGGCCCGGACGCGCCTACCAACGACGGCTGCTTTGCCCCCATGCGGTTCATCCTGCCGGAAGGGAGCATCGTCAATGCCCGCCGGCCGCGCGCTGTCGCCGCCGGTAACGTCGAGACATCGCAGCGCATCGTCGACGTCGTCTTCGGCGCACTCGCCCAGGCCGCCCCCGACCGAGTGCCTGCCGCCGGGCAGGGAACCATGAACAACACGCTGGTCGGCGGTAGAGATCCACACACCGGTCTGCCGTTCACGTACTACGAGACGCTGGCTGGCGGGAGCGGCGCCTTGCCTGACCTGGACGGCCTCTCCGGGAGGCAGGTCCACATGACCAACACACTGAACACGCCGGTCGAAGCCCTGGAGACCGCCTATCCGCTGCGTGTCCTGACCTACGCGCTACGACGCGATTCCGGCGGCGGTGGCATGTGGCGCGGGGGCGACGGCATCCGGCGCGAACTGCAATTCCTTACTCCGGCGATCGTTACGGTCATCAGCGAACGCCGTCGCCACGCCCCCTACGGCCTTGCCGGCGGCGAGGCAGGCCTGCCGGGCAGCAACCGAGTACAACGGGCCAACGGAGAGGTGCGGGATCTCGGCGGCAAGGCAACCGTTGCTGTCGTTCCCGGTGACGTACTTATCATCGAGACACCCGGCGGCGGCGGGTGGGGCACGGCGGACGAGAGGCGCCGGCGAGCGCAGCGAGACCGTGGATGACGAACGACGGGGATAGGGAGTTGGGAAGCGAGGAAACCGTAGCGGGCGCGATCGACCGATTCCTGGCGGACCTTGCCATAGGCAAGTCGCCGGCAACGGTTTCGACCTATCGGGCCGCCCTGCGCCACTTCCAGGAGGGGCTGACGGGCCCGCTCTCCAGCCCCGGCCGCAACGGCCGCCCATCGGGTCCTTCCCCCAAAGATCAGCCCTCCTCCCCGCATCGCCCGATCCCTCTCGCCAACCTGGACGAGGAGCAGCCTATCGAGTTTGCCCGGCAGTTGGTGCGGGAGCGACCGGGGCTGCCGAAGACGACGCTGCTGACTTACACCACGGCCGTCATGCGCTTCTACGCCTACCTGCTGCGCGAAGGCTATCGGTCCGATCTGCCGTTGCCGCGCATCGCCGAGCGCCTGAAGGCCATGCGCGGCAAGCGCGTGCGTGGTCTGCCGCGGGTGCCGGAGGATGCTGTGGTGGAAGCGATCCTGGCCGCCGCGCGCCAGCGCCCCCCGCGCGACGAGCCGCACCAGGAGTGCATCCGTCTGCGCGACATTGCCATCATCGAGTGCTTGCGCGGCTCCGGCATGCGCGTTTCAGAACTGGTGGGCCTGCGGCGCAGCGACCTCGTGCGCAGTCAGCAATCCGCCCGCGTGACCGGCAAGGGCAGCAAGGTACGCATCGTCTATTTCACCCCGGCGGCCTGGCGCAGCCTGGACACCTATTTCGCCGCCCGCGCCGGCGCCGGCGCCGGCCGTTCCATTGCCTTGCAGCCGGTCTTCACCCGCCACGACCGAGGCGCCGGCGAGCACCTGTTGCCACTGTCCACCAAGTCGATCCGGCAGATCGTGAAGGAACTTGGCATCGCCGCCCAGCAAGAGGACGCCGGCGTCACCCCGCACCGTTTCCGTGCCTGGTTCGCCACACATCTCGTCGAAACGACCGGCGACCTTGCCGCCACGCAAGACCTGCTCGGCCACGAGTCCGCCGACACCACCCGCGTCTATACGCGCGTCGCCAGCCAGCGCCTCCGCGAACTGCACCGGCTGGCGTTCGAGGACGACAGCGCAGGCAGGCGCTAGCCGACCACACGGACCTTTGCGACTGCAAGGATGAGCACAAGATTCTGGCAACCTGCCCGCAGACCGGACGAAGAACTGTCGCCACGGAGACTGCGAGTATACTGGCGGCACGGGGGGGAGCAACATTCTGTGCATGCAGGTCTGGGCGCAAAGCGGCCGGGCGCGCGTCTACTGGTTGTCGATGCTGCCGGTGATCGATCGCGACTGGCGCCTGCTGCCGGCCACGGCGACCGTCCAGGCAACAAGCTAGCACGCGTATAATGGTAATCCGTCCAGTGAGGAAGTCCGCATGACGCCAGCTATGAAATACGTGCTCTTCTACGAAACCGTCGACGATTTCCGCTCGAACGCGCAGCTCCACTTCCCCGCTCACCGCGCCCGCTGGGCCGAGTTCCATGCGCGCGGCACGCTCTTGCTGATCGGCCCGTTTGCCGACGCTGAGGCCGGCGCGATGGCCGTCTTCACCACCCGCGAAGCCGCCGAGGAGTTCGCCAGGTCTGACCCGTTCGTCCTGCATGGCGTCGTACGCACATGGCACATCCGGGAATGGAACGAAGCGCTCGCCGGACCCTGACGCTCGCCGGACCCCTGCTGATGCGGTTAGCTCGGCGGAAACAACGCCAGCAACACCGCCGCCCCCGGCTCTTCCAGCATCGCGGCATGTGAGCTAGCGACCTCGCGCAGCCGCCAGCCACCGGCCTTCGCCCGCTCCCACGACAGATTCAGGGCCAGGGCGTCGAACTCCCCCGGCGCTTTGCCTACCGTGCAACGCACGTAGGTACGGGGCAGTGCCGCCGCTGCCGGGTTGCTGATCGCCAGTGGCTGGCTGAAGGTCTGCCAGGGCTGGGGCGAGTAGCGTGGCGTCAGGGCGGGCCAGGGGTCGGCGTTGGTGCTGCCCGGCCAGCGAATGCGCCAGCCATCGGGGCTGCGCCGCAGCGCTTCCTCCGCCATCTGCCGCGCCTGCGGCTGGAGCACGTCCAGCAGCGCTTCGCCATTGCCCGGCACGAAGGCATCCAGATAGACCAGATGGGCCAGCCGTTCCGGTACCTGCTCGGCCACGCCGGTGATCACCATGCCGCCGTAGCTGTGACCCGCCAGCACCACGTTATGCAAGTCGTCCGCCTCCAATAGGTTCACGATGTCGAGCACATGCGTCTGGAGGTCAATACCCGGATGCGCCAGGTGGACCCGTTCGCCGAGCCCCGTCAGCGTCGGCGTGTAGACCTCGTGCCCGGCGGCGGTCAGGCGACGGCGCACGTGCTGCCAGCGCCAGCCCCCCGTCCAACCACCGTGGACCAGGACGAATGTCGCCATAGCCGGTTTCTCCCGTAGTCCGTTGCCATCAGGCCGTGGCGAGCCGTGGCGTCCGGCAAAGCAGACGGCGCCCGACGACCAGCCATCGTATCAATCATCCAGTGCGATCAGCGCGCGTCCGACCTCGCCCTGTCCGTTGGCCCAATCGGCGGCGCGGAAAGCGTCGTCGATGCGCTCCAGCGGAAAAGAGCCGGCGAGCAACGCCGCGAACGGGTAGGCGTCCTGGCGACGCGCCAGCCAGTCTAGCGCCCGCGGGATCACCCAGCGGTCGTAGGAGAGCACGCCGAGCACGCTTTTGGGCGTGCGCACCAGGTCGTGCGGTACGATCTCGGCAGTGGCCCCGGCCACGATGTTGCCCATCGTGAGGTAACGGCCGCCCACGCGCAGGAACTCGATTCCCTCCCGCATCACGGCCGCCACGCCGGCGACTTCAACGCAAACATCGGCGCCCTCGCCGGTCCACGTGCGCACCTGGGCCACGCGGTCGGCGCGCTGCGGCGCCTCGCGCACGTTGAGGGTATGGTCGGCGCCGAAGCGGCGGGCCAGCGCCAGACGGGCCGGTACGGCGTCCAGCACGATGATCGTGCCCGCCCCCATGTCACGAGCCACGGCGATGGCGTAGAGGCCGAGGCCACCGGCGCCCTGGATGACGACGCTGTCGCCCAGCCAGATACCGATGCGCTGGAGGCCGTAAACCACCTGGGACAGCGCGCAGTTAACAGGGGCGACGAGCGCATCGGGCAGGCTGGCCGGCACGCGGTAGACCCACTGGTCGGGCTGGACGTAGTAGTAGTCGGCGTAAGCGCCGATGAAGTGCGGGTCGTCGTCGACCGTCAGCGCCTTGCGGCGACGGTAGCGATTGGGGCAGCCGGTGATGCCAGTCAGGCAGGCGGCACACTCCCCGCAGGGGATGAAATAGGCGAAGGTGACGCGATCCCCTTCCGCCAGCGGCTTGCCGGTGCTATCCCGTCGACGCTCGCTGCCGAGCGCCGCCACCACGCCCGTCATCTCGTGGCCGCCGACGCCGGGCAGCCCGGTCAGGCCGGCAACCTCACCGCGCCAGATGTGCAGATCGGAACCGCAAATGCTTGCCCGACTGAGGCGCACCAGCGCCTCGCCAGCCTGTGGCGGCCGCACCTCATACTCGCGCATCTCCATCGGCCGTCCGGCGCCGAAGGTAACTGCCACTCGCCCGCGCATAGAAGCCATCTCCCCCATTGCAATCGACGCCTGCGAAAGTCAGAACAGTTCATCGGGACGGCCACCGGCCATCGGGTTGCCCAGCGCTCAACCGCCGTTGGTGATAACGATGAGGTCCCGTAGCCAGGTCCAGCGTGTGTCCTGTCGCTGCACCGCGACGCTCCGGCAGTGGGGGCAGTGGGGGGAGTGCCCCTCGCAGAACCAGCGCGACTGCACCCAGCCGGTCTGACCGCAGTCCAAACAACGGATCCGGTCGCCCGTGAGCCAGCGCATGTTCGTCTCCTTCCGCAGCCAAAGCCGCTGCCGGAGCAGCATGGACGCAGTGCCCTACTGTGATCGTAACACGTTCTCGTTTCCGCCACAGCCAACAGACGGCCCGTATAATAGGTATCAGTACCTCATCCAGCGCCGGCACTGAGGGCAAAACGCCCGGTTGAGAGGAGCCGAACTGTGTGGTCTAGATCACGATTGGGGGCCCTGGCCGGCAGCGCCGGCGGGCTGGCGATGGTGCTGGCCGGTCTGGCACTGCAGCCGCTGGTAGGCCTGCCGACGATACCGGAGTTGCTGCAAGACCGCCTGGTCAAGCTGACACCGGGCGCGCTGTTCGGGCTGCTCATCGATCGGCTGCAGTATGCCGGTCGGCCGCTGCTGTATAGCAGTCTGCTCCTGCTGGAGTTGGTTGTCCTGATAGCAGTAGGTGTACTGGCCGTCACGCTGGTGGAAAACCGCGGCGCTGACGTGATGCCACCCCAGCGCAGTCGCCAACTCTGGCGAATCGTGATACTGGCGATCCTCCTGTGGCTGGCAATTGGTCTCATTGTCCTGCCCCTGGCGGGCCTCGGTCCGTTCGCTGCCGGCTCGCGCTTCGCTTCGGGCGTCATGTTCTGGGGCTACCTCCTGGAGTCGCTGCTGTTCAGCACGGTGACCTGGCTGGTGCTGACCGCCTTGGAACTTCCCGTCGCACCGGCCCAGCAACCGGAGCAGGCGGCGCCCGACCTGCGCCGTCGTGGCGTCACGGCCGGTATTGCGCTGGCCGCCGTTGCTACCCTGGGAGGTACGGCGTTCGGGCGGTATCAAGGCGAGCAGGTGAGCGCAGCGACGACCGGCGGCCCGTCTCCTGCCGATGCCTCGCTGCCTGGCGGCACGAATGGAACGGCCGGGACACCGGCCCCCACGGCGCCAGCAGCAGCACCGGTACGGGTATACGGCAGCGCTTCCTCAACAACAGCGACCACAACGCTCGCAGCTTCGGGAACTGCCGGTGGCGTGGCCGTAGGCTCGACTGCTGCAGCTACTGGTTCGACGCCTTTGCTCACGCCGACCGCCGCCTTCTACGTCGTCTCCAAGAACCTGGACGATCCGGTGGTGAAAGCGGAAGGCTGGCAACTCAGCGTCAAGGGTCTGGTGAAAGCGCCCCTCACCCTCAGCTACCAGGCACTGCAGGCGCTGCCTTCGGTCGAGCAATACCGCACCCTGGCCTGCATCAGCAACGATGTTGGCGGCTCGCTGATGAGCAATGCGCGCTGGCGCGGCGTGCCTTTGGCGGCGCTGCTGGATCAGGCCGGCGCCAACCCGAACGCCGCTTTCGTCCTCTTCGGCTCGGTGGATGGCTACACCGAGAGCCTGGCGATGGCGGTGGCGCGCCAACCGACCACCTTGATCGCTTACCAGATGAACGGAGCGCCTTTACTGGCCAAGCACGGTTTTCCGGCGCGCATCATCCTGGCCGGGCGGTACGGCATGAAGAACCCGAAATGGCTGACCGAAGTCACCGTGTCCGCCGACGACAAGCCCGGCTTCTGGGAACAGCAAGGCTGGGATGAGCAGGCAGTGGCGCGGACCACTTCCCGCATTGACGGCCCCCAGGACGGCGCCGGCATACCCGTGGGATCGATTGCCATTAGCGGTGTGGCCTATGCGGGTGATCGCGGCATCCAGCGGGTGGAGGTGCAGGTTGAGCCGGGCACGACCTGGCAAGCAGCGACGTTGCAGCCGATTACAGCCGTGAGCACGTGGGCAGCCTGGCGTTACACCTGGTCACCGCCGAAGGCCGGCAGCTACCAGATCAGCGTGCGCGCCACCGACGGCACGGGCGCTCTCCAGGCGGCGCAAGCACAGGATAGCTACCCGCTCGGCGCTACCGGCCTGCATACCATCACGGTGCAAGTTCGTTAGGTGGTCTACCTACGACTGGGCCGCTCAGGCGGCAACCCAGTGCGCCCAGGCCGACATACCCGGTTGAGCGGCTGCATCCTGACATACTGGGACACCTGCGCCCTTCCATTGGCGACCGTCCCCCGAATTGCAGGGAAGGTTTCTCCCGTCAGGGGGAAACCTGGCGAGCGGTGCGAGCCGGAAGGGGTCTTCCTCCACGCCTACAACGCCACGGCCGTCACGGACATTGGCGGCAAGGTGATCGTCAAGCCGCCATCGACAAGCCGAGCGCCATCGAAGCTCACCGGTTGGATCGCCTGAGGAGCGTCGAACGTGTTGTGGGCCTGCATCGTCGGTGCCGTCAAGACCGTGCCCGACACCGCGGACGGCTGATAGCCGCGCACGTCGCAGCGTAGCTCGGCTTTTTGGTGCGGATCGACGTTGCAGAACATCAGGTGCACGCGTCCGGCGGCGTTGCGGGAGGCCGACACGCTCACCTGGGGGATCTCCTGGTCGTAATGCCGGTACGGCTCGGTCTGGAGCACACATGGGACCAGTGTGGCGTCCTGGTGGACCTGGTACATGTCGAAGACGTGGTAAGTGGGTGTCGTCACCATCCTGGCGCCATCGGTCAGGACCAGCGTCTGCAACACGTTGATCGTCTGCGCGATGTTGGCCATGCGCACGCGGTCGGCGTGGGCATTGAAGATGTTAAGGTTGAGCCCCGCTACCAGCGCGTCGCGCAGGGTGTTCTGCTGGTAGAGGAAGCGCGGGTTGGTCCCCGGTGCCACGTCGTACCAGGTCCCCCACTCGTCCACGATCATGGCCACCCGCCGTTCCGGGTCATAGCGGTCCATGATCGTGCTGTGCTTCGTCACCAACTCCTCCATACGCAGGGTGTTGCGCAGGATGGTGAACCACTCAGCTTCACCGAAGTCGGTGGCTGACGCTTTGACCTGGCGGGCTGGACCGAGCCGGGTGTAGTAGTGCAACGCCAACCCCTGCATCTGGCGAGCGGCCTCCCGCATCAGCACCTCGGTCCAGTGGTAGTTGTCGTTGTTCGGTCCGCAGGCGATCTTGAAGATCTGATTGCCGGCGAAATTGCGCACGTAGGTCTGGTAGCGCCGGTACTCGTCGGCGTAGTACTCCGGGCGCATCTGCCCGCCGCAGCCCCAGTTCTCGTTGCCCACGCCGAAGAAGGGCAACTTCCAGGGATCATCACGCCCGTTGGCGCGCCGCCGGTCGGCCATCGGTGATTGGCCGTCGAAGGTGATGTACTCCACCCACTGCTGCATCTCCTGCACAGCGCCACTGCCGACATTGCCGCAGATGTATGGGGCGGCGCCGATCTGCTCGCAGAGGTCCAGGAACTCGTGGGTGCCGAAGTGGTTGTTCTCGGTGAGGCCGCCCCAGTGGGTGTTGACCATGCTCGGCCGCTGCTCGCGCGGTCCGATGCCGTCCTGCCAGTGGTACTCGTCGGCAAAACAGCCGCCCGGCCAGCGCAGCACGGGGATGGCAATCTTGCGCAGCGCCGCCACGACATCGTTACGGATACCGCGGGTGTTGGGGATGGGCGAATCCTCGCCGACCCAGATGCCCTCGTAGATGCAGCGTCCCAGGTGCTCGGCAAAGTGCCCGTAGATGTGCTTGCTGATGACCGGGCCGCCCTGGTCGGCGTTGATGATGAGTGATTGCACGCGCTGATCTCCCTGCGCTGTTCGGCCCTCCGTTGGCCTGCGTCGCCTTGGAATAGCATGGGGATGATGGATCGTCAAACGTGCGATTGTGTACGCGCTACAATCGGGCCAGTTCGGCCGGATGTACCGGAAGCAAAGGAGCCAGACCTTCATGCCCACGCTGCCCAATGTCATAGTCATCATGGTCGACCAGTTGCGCGCCACGGCGTTGGGTCTCTATGGCAACCCCCAGGTGTACACACCCCACCTGGATGCGCTGGCAGAGTCCGGGATCTGTTTCGACCAGGCGCACGCTGCCTGCCCGGTCTGCGTGCCCAGTCGTGTCGCGCTGTGGAGCGGTCGCTGGCCGCACCTCAGCGGCGCGCGCACGAACGGCATTGCAATGCCGGAGCACGAGCAGCACCTGCTGCAGCCGCTGAAGGAGGCGGGCTACCGCACTGCGCTGTTCGGCAAGAACCACTGCTTTACGCGCCAGCAACTCGGCCAGTGGTGGGATGTGGTCTCCGAGGTGTCGCACGGTGGGCCGCTCGATGATCGCGGTGATCCGCAGATCGCCGCGGCGCGCGCCTGGACCCGCCATCCCGACCAGAATCGCGCAGCTTATGCCGCCGGCATTAGCCCGTTCCCGGTGGAAAAGCACGGGACATGGCTGATCGCTGACGACACTGTGCGCTTCCTGGAGGAACACGCCGCCGCCGGCAGCCGCCAGCCCTTCGCCGCCTGGGTCTCGATCGCCGACCCGCACACGCCGTACCAGGTGTCGGAACCCTACGCCAGCCGCTACCCGCCGGAGTCCATCACCCTGCCGCCGCGGCGCAGCCCGGCCGAGACAGCCGCGCGCACCGAACGCGAGCAGGTCTTCTCGCATCTCCTCGGGGCCGACGAGGTCACCGATGAGCACCTGCGCTTCGTCACCAGCATCTGTTACGGCATGATTGCCGTCATCGACGACGCAGTCGGCCGCATCCTGAGTACGCTGGAGGCGCTCGGGCTGCGCGACGACACGGTGGTGGTCTTCCTGTCGGATCACGGCGACTACATGGGCGAGCGGCAAATGGTGCGCAAGACCATCGCCCTGCACGACGCCTTGACCCGCGTCCCGCTGCTGCTCTCCTGGCCGGGGCACGTCGCCGCCGGCCAACGCATTGCCAGTCCGGTCAGCCTGTTGGACGTGCTCCCCACGCTAACGAACCTGTTGGGGCTACGCCCATTGCCTGGGCGGAGCGGGCAAGTGTTGCCGCCCTGGGGGTCGGCGCGCCAGGAAGTCTACGCCGAGCACGGCACAGAAGAGCCCACGCCCACCTGGGAACTTGTGCGCTCGGGCAGGCTCGGCACCAGTGCCGGCCAGTCGCTGCCCTGGCAGGGCGGCGGCGGCCGCATGAAGATGGTGCGCAGCGCCGACTGGAAGTACATCTATGAGCCGAATGCCGGCTGCGAGCTCTACGACCTGCGTCAGGATCCGCACGAGCTCTGCAATTTAGCCCAGCGACCGGAACAGGCAGCGCGTGTGACGGCATTCCAGCAGCAACTGCTGGACTGGGCGATCGCCACGGAGACGACGTTGCCGCCGCTGGGCAAAGGCTCGGAATAGAGAGGGATACCCATGCCACCCAACCTGCTGTTCGTCTTCTGCGACGAGTTGCGCCGCGATGCCGTTGGTTACGCCGGTAACCCGGATGTGCAAACCCCGACCATCGACCGGCTCGCCGCCGAAGGGGTATCCTTTACGCAGGCGGTCGCCAACACGCCCGTCTGCACGCCCAGCCGGGGCTGCCTGCTGACCGGCTGCTGGCCGCAACGCCACGGCGCCATCAGCAACGACCTGCCGGTGGACCCGACGGCACCCTCCATCGCCCACGCCCTGAACGGCGCCGGCTACCGCTGCGGCTACATCGGCAAGTGGCACCTGGGCGGCATCCCGCGCTCGCGCTTCATCCCATCCGGCCCGGAGCGTCTGGGGTTCGACGCCTACTGGGCAGTCTGGAACTGCCATCACCAGTACATGCGTCCCCGCTATTTCCTCGACACGCCGGAGGCGATCCAGCCGGAGGGCTATGAACCGGCCATCCAGACCGACCTGGCGCTTGGCTTCCTGCGCGACCATCAGGAGAAGCACCCGCATCAGCCCTTCTGCCTATTCCTCTCCTGGGGTCCGCCGCACGGACCCTACCGGCCACTGCCTCCCGGCTACGAAGACCGTTACGACCCGGCGACGTTGCACCTGCGTCCGAACGCCGTGGATACCCCGCAGGAGCGCGCCGACCTGGCCGGCTACTACGCCCACATGACGGCGATGGACGACCAGTTAGCCCGCCTCTTGGCCGGTCTGGAACACCACGGCCTGCTGGATGAGACGCTGGTCGTCTTCGCCTCCGACCACGGCTCGATGCTCGGCTCACACGGCCTGCACAACAAGCAACTCCCCTACGAAGAATCCTGCGGTGTTCCGCTGGTGCTGCGCCGGCCGGCACAGCTAGCATCCGGCGCAACCAGCGACCTGCTCATCAGCATCGTGGACTATGCGCCGACGCTGCTCGGTTTGCTGGGAATCGCCCCCTCGTCGGCGATGCAAGGAAAGAACCTGGCCGCGTGCATCACGAATGGCGCAGCGGGGCCAACCAGCCAGTATCTCCAAGAGTTGCTCTGTTGCGATCAGGCCCGCCAGATACCGGTGCAGCCCTGGCGCGCGGTGCGCACGCGCAGCGCCACCTACGCCCGTGACGTGCATGGTCCCTGGCTACTCTTCGACAACGCAGGCGACCCGTACCAGCAGCACAACCTGATCGGTGATGCTGCCGCGACCGACCTGCATGCAGCGTTGGAGCAGACCTTGCAAGGCTACATGCTGGCGCTGCAGGACCCACTGGAGACGGCGGACGCCGTCCTCGCCCGCTACGGCAAGACAGCGGCGTGGGCGGAGCGGGATGCCTTCCTGCACACGGGTCGCCACATGGCTGGCGAAGCGCCGTCAGCGCCGGTACCCGTTACCGGGCCGGCAACCTCGTCTTGATGCTCTGGTGTCGCTTGCACCGTGGTATATCGCTTAGAATGAGGTACGCATGCCCCGTCCCAACTTTCTCATCGTCATGACCGATCAGCAGCGCGCCAATCATCTGAGCTGCGCCGGGCACCCGACGTTGCAGACGCCCAACCTGGACCGACTGGCGAGCGAAGGCGTGCGTTTCGCCAACGCCTACGTCAACAACCCGGTGTGCATGCCTTCGCGCTCCACGCTGCTGACAGGGCAAACGCCGCGCGGCCACGGCGTGCGTACCAACGGCATCAACCTCAGCCGGGACGTGCCGACCGTGACCGAAGCGCTGCGCCAGTCCGGCTATCGCACCCACGCTGTCGGCAAGATTCACGTCAACGTCTACGGTCTGACCAACGGCGTCGACCCGCAAACGCTCGCTCCGCCGACTTCCCTGAAAGCACCTGGATGTGGAGTCAGCGCCGCGTCGGCCACCTGCCGCTGCCCTACTACGGCTTTGAGACGGCGGAGGTCACGCTCGGCCACGGTCCCGCGGTGGGCGGCGACTACCGCAACTGGCTGGAAACTGTCCACCCGGAGGCCGTACCGCTGATGCGCTTCGAGGCCGGGGAGCGGCCAACCTCCGGCGCCGAGCAAGCGGCCATCCTCGACCTGCCGCCGGAACTGCACTACAACACCTGGGTGGCCGACCGCAGCATCGCCTTCCTGGAACAGCAGGCCGGGCACGACCAGCCGTTCTACCTGCACTGCTCCTTCCCCGACCCGCACCACCCCTACTGCCCGCCCCGCCCCTGGGCTGACCGCTACGCTCCAGCCACCATGCCCGCAGCAGCCCGGCGGGAAGGGGAACTGGATGACCTGCCCTACTTCTACCGCCAAACCTACGAGCAGGGCATGCAACTGAGTGGACGAGGCAGGGCCACGATGATCGCCGATGACCAGTTGCGCGACATCCAGGCGCTGACCTGCGCCATGGTCGGCTTCGTCGATGAGCAGTTCGGCCGGGTGCTGGCGACCCTGGAGCGCCTGGGCCTGCGCGAGAACACCGTCGTCGTCTTCACCTCCGACCACGGTGACATGCTGGGCGACCACTGGATGCTCAACAAAGGCCCCTTCCACTTCGACGGCCTGCTGCGCGTGCCGCACATCTGGAGCTGGCCCGGCCATTTCAGCAGCGGCGTCAGCAGTGACGCCCTGGTCAGCCTGCTGGACGTTGCCCCCACCATCCTCGATCTCGCCGGTGTCGCCCCACTGGAAGGAACAGCGCCGCCGCACCGAGAAACGCCGCAGGAGCTGCCGGCGCTGCCCGGCGCCCTGCTCTCGCCGCTCTTGCGCGGCGAACGCACGAGCGTGCAGGAATCGGTCATCGTCGAAAACGACGAGGACTACCTGGGCCTGCGCCTGCGCACGATCATCACCGACCACTGGCAGATGACGATCTACCCCGGCCAGCCTTTTGGTGAATTCTTCGACCGCCAGGAAGACCCGCAGCAACTCCAGAACCGCTGGACCGATCCCGGCCTGGCCGGGATCAGGGCGGATCTGACCAACGAACTGCTGCACCGCCTGGCGCTCACCGATAGCCGGCTCCCGCGGCGGCTGTGCCACGCCTGACGACGGCTCGCTAACGGAACAAACGGGCAGATAAGGCGGCGGTTCGGGTTCGTTTATCTGGGCGAGGTGTGTAGGGCATGACCTGGGCTGGCAGCGCAGCCAGGTTATGCCCTACACTGGAGCGCTCGGAGGACACGACAGCATGGCGCCGACCAGCACCCGCCCGGACTACGACCAGACGTTGAAGCGGCTATTCGCCCGTGCGCACGAGGGCATGCTGGCCTTGCTGCTGCCCGGCGCGCACTGGCTGGGTGAACGCTCCCCGGAGTTGACGGCGCGGCTGCGGCGGGCCGACCTCGTTTGGAACGTGGCGCTGGCCAGCGGCGAACGGCTGCTGTTGCATGTGGAGTTGCAGACCAAGCCGGACCATCTGATCGGGGAGCGCGTGGCGGAGTATGGCTTGCGCCTCTGGCGGCAGGCGCAGCTGCCGGTGCATTCGGTGGTGATCTACCTGCGAGAGCGCGGCGGCATCCCGGCGAGTCCCTTCGTGATCGAACGTGGCGGTGGCGAGGAAGGGTTACGCTACCGCTATAGCGTGATCCGGCTCTGGGAGGAACCGGCGGAGCAGGTGCTGGCGATGGCGGAGCCGGGGGCCTGGCCGTTGGCGACGTTGATGCGGGGCGAGCCGTTGGCGACACTGGAAACGGTGGCGGAGCGGCTGGCCCAGGCGGCGCTGCCGCCCGGTGAACGTGAGGAGTTGACGGGCCTTTTGGCAGTGTTGGCGGGGATGCGTGTGCCACGTCCCGTAGTGGAACAGGTGTTGAGGAGGAATCCGATGATTCGTGAGATCCTTGGCGAGTCCAGCGTCGCGGCGATCTGGCGCGACGAGGGGAAGGCGAAGTGGAAAGAGGTAGGCAAGGCTGAGGGCAAGGCCGAGGGTTTGGCCGAAGGGGAGGCTAAGGGACAGCGAACCTTGGTCCAAGCGTTGTTGGAGAGCCGGTTTGGGCCGTTGGATGCCGCGGAGGTGGCGGCATTGCAGGAGGCGAAGGAACCACTGCTGCGCGCGCTGGCCCCTTATATCGTCACCGACTCGCGTGAGCAGGTGCGCGCGCGGCTGGGTGTGGCGTAGGCTTCCTACGTGA
Organism: Chloroflexi bacterium UBA4733; assembly: GCA_002404055.1. The sequence goes on along the minus strand of DHIZ01000041.1, from coordinate 30,119 downwards.
CGGATCGCTGGCAGATGACCGTCTACCCCGGTTGTTCCCACCAGGTGTTCAGTCGGGGGGGCGCCGCTGATGCCAGTCCGTCACCCGCTGATAGGCACAGCCAGCCCGCACGAGCGTCGCCTCTGCCCAGGGCTCCGACACCAGTTGCATCCCCAAGGGTAATCCCTCACCGGTAAAGCCGCAGGGCAGGGCTAGCGCCGGCAGGCCGGTAAGGTTGAACGGGGCAGTGAGGCGGTTGGTGGCGCCTGCTCCCGAACTGACGAGCGGCGCGGGTTGGCGGTCGGTGGGGGCCAGCAGGAGATCAACGCTGGTGAGCAAGGCGACACAGGCAAGTCGCATCGCTTCGCGGAGGCGCTGCGCTTGCAGGTAACTGGTGGCGGGGATCAGCAGGCCGGCTTCCAGGCGCGGGGCGACGGTGGGATGGAACAGTTCGCGTTGGCTCTGGAAGCGCTTGTGGTGAATCGTCGCTGCTTCCGACGGATGGATGGTCTCCATGAGCACCAGCGATTCACGAGCATACGGCAGGTCGACGTCGATTATCTCTGCTCCCAGCCTCTCCAGCGTGGCGGCAGCCGCATCCAGCGCCGGCGGGTAGTCCGAGTGCAGTTCCTCGATGAAGGGACCCTGTAGGCGCCCAATACGTAGTCCGCGCAGGCTACTGTTGCTCTCACTAAGGAAATCGGGGACTGGCACATCCACGCTGCGGGGGTCAGCGGCGTCGTAGCCCGCGAGCGCTTGCAGCAACACGGCGGTATCTTCGACGCTGCGCGCCAGCGGGCCGATGTGGTCAAGCGTCCAGGCTAGCGGCAGTACACCGCGCCGGCTGACGCGGCCGTAGGTTGGCTTGAGGCCAGTCACGCCGCAAAGGGCGGCGGGCAGGCGGATGGAGCCGCCGGTGTCGCTGCCGAGCGCGCCAAGGCACATGCCGGCTGCCAACGCGGCCGCCGAGCCGCCGCTGGAGCCACCGGGCACGCGCTCAAAATCCCAGGGGTTGCGCGTGGTCGGCGTGATTGTGCCCATCGCCAACGGGTGGGTCTGCGTCTTGCCCAGCAACACCGCACCGGCGGCGCGCAGATGGGTGACGACCGCCGCATCCTGGTCGGCCACATGCCCCGCAAACAACTCCGGAGCGCCGGCCAGGGTGGGTTGCCCTGCCACGTCGATCAGGTCTTTCACGCCGATGGGGATACCGTGCAATGTGCCGCGATCCCGTCCAGAGGCAAGCTCCGCCCCGGCTGTTCGCGCTGCGGCCAGCGCTTCGTCGCCCCAGACGCAAACCCAGGCGCCCACTCGACCATCCAGGGCGTCAATTCGCGCCAACAGCGCTTCCACCAATGTCTCAGGGCGCAGCGCGCCGGAGCGGAAGCGTCGCCCGGCTTCCGCAATCGTGAGGTAGGCGAGGTCATCCGTGTTGTTCATTGTTCGCCTCTCCGGTCGCCCGGTTGCGATCAACCGGTACCCATCGTGGCGTGACCCAGGGTTCCGTATCGACTGCGATTGGCGTCGACCAGATCACCTGTTCGATGCGCGCCAACTGTTCGGCAATTGCTCCACCGGCAGATTCCGGCAGCTTCGGTTCGCCATATTGCGGCCCAATGAGACCGGAAGGGTGCGCTGCACCGCCGTCTGTGTCGCTCACCATCCTTGTTCCTCCCGCTTGCTTCGTCAAGGGCGCTGTCGTTTATGGGTGTGGCGGCGGCGTCCCTCCCAACGGCACTACCGTGGGGGCAGCCGTCGGCTTCGCTGCGGCCGTGGCGGTCGGCGCTGGGGTCGGCGGCGGCGGCTGGATGGCGAAGGGTTGCACGGTTGGTGTCGCCGACACGCCCTTCAGTGCGGTGTTCACCTTTGCCACCAGCGACTTGGCGGCGTCGGCGGCACTCTGCTGTCCTGCCCAGAGCTTCTGCAAGTCGGGGTTCCAGGCGCCTTGCACCTGCGACCAGGCGGCAGTGCGCGGCGGCTGGTAGGCGAAGAGCAGGCTGCGCGTGAAGACGGCGTCGTCCACCGCCGTACCGGCGAACTTGAAGTCGGCCGACTCGGCGGCCGACCGGAGGGCCGGGACCACTGCGCCGGTCCTGGCCAGCAACCCCTGGGTCGTCGTGTCGGTGGCAAGGTAGCCGGCGAAGTTGCCGGCGACGAGCGGTTGCCTGCTGGACTTGCTCACCGCTACCAACGTGGCGCTGTAGGTGGTTGCATGCCCCCCCGGCCCCTGGGGCAGGTACGTCACCTGCCATTTGAAGCTCGCCGGCTTCAGACTGGCCAGTGTCGAGCGATCGCCGGCGATCATGCCGACCTTACCGCCCAGGAAGCTGGCCAGCGCTGTGCTCCCGCTGGTCACTGTCGGGGCGATACTGCCACGATGTTGCAGCCATAGGTCGGCATAGCGCTGCAGGCCGGTCGCGGAAGGCGTGTCGGTGAGTGTGCAGGTGGTGGGGACCAGATCGTCGTCAAAGACACTGCCGCCGGCCGCCCAGACCCACGGCAACCAGTCGAACGGGTCGGCGCCGGGCACAAAGCCGGTGTGAGTTGACATGCCGCTGATGGCGGTGGCGGCCGCCTCGAAGGCGGACCATTCGAAGGTGTCGCCGGGAGCTTTCAAGCCGGCTGCGTTGAACAGGTCGCTGTTGATGTAGAGCACGCGCGGGTTGTAGCTTAGCGGCAAGGCGACGGTGCTGCCGCCAATGGTAGCAAAGTCCTGCAGCAAGCTGTAGTCGCCGGAGAGATCCACCTTGCCGGCGCCGAGCAGGGCGGTCAGGTCGTCGAGTACACCTTGCGCGGACCAGGCTCCCAGACTGTCCCAGGGCACCGTGATGATGTCGGGCGCGGTATTCGCCGCCAGCGCCGCCGCCAGGGTCGAAGCGTTGGCGGCGCTCTGGCGATCCACCGTCACCGTGATATTTGGCGTCGCCTTGGCGTAAGCCGTTGCTGCCGCGTCGTAGGCATCCAACTCAGCGCTGCTGCCTGCGCCGCCGAATCGCACAGCCGTCTTGCCGCCGGGTGTGAACGTGGGTAAGGGACCAGGTGAGCTCGACGGTGTGGCTCCTGCGGTGCCGGCGGCCGTCGCTGTGGGGCCTGCCGTTGGGGTAGCGGTCGCGTTGGCCAGGGCCTGGGCCTGCTGTTGTTGCACCGAACCGGAAACTGTGCAGCCGGCGAGCAGGGACGCGGCAGCAATGATGGCATGCAGCACCGTTCGCCGTGTCCAACACCGTGCCACGTTTGCTCCTGTATCTCCCAAACCCTCACCGCCTTAGAGCATACCGCAACCACGCGGCTGCGACGTGGTGCATGGTGCGATGAGCGCGTTGAGGGACCATGCGGGCTGGGTACTAAGGAGCCGCGCAGCAATAACCCTGTCACTGTCAGCACCGCCACCAGGAGGGAGGGCGGGCAAAACTGCAAGAGTTATTCTTGCGCGGGTCCTAAGCATGTGGCCATAACTTTGGCATGGGCCGCTCCAGAGGGGATCGGCTGAAAAAGCATGCCTTTGTTCTGGTTACGTGCTTAGTCCGCGCAGGCGGACTTTGCAAGGTTAGCCGCGACTTTAGTCGCCGGGCCGTTGCACCGTCGTCACGCACGCCGCCTTAGCAGCGCCATAACTCGCTCGTGCTCCCGCCACCCGAAGGCGGCGGCAACGCGGGCAAAGGCGGCGCCACCAACCAGTCCGCCCACGACGAGTTCAACCAGATTCAGCAGCAGCGGCCGCAGCGGGAGATGGCTGATCGGCCACTGCACGAGCAAGGCGGCCAGCCCGGCGCTCACAGCGGCGACGAGCAAGGTGCTGCTGTCTCGCAGGAAGGCAGCATCCAGCAAGCCGGGCAGCTTGCGCTGCAAGAACAGGAGCAGCAACAGCGTCTCCAGCACTGCGGCGAGCGTCAAGGCCAGGGCGATGCCGCCGAGACCCAGGCGGCGCACCAACAGCACGCTCAGGGCAATGTTGACGGCGACGATCCAGAGGTTGATGATCAACGGTGTTCGGGCGTCCTGCAGCGCGAAGAACGCTCGCGGCAACAACTCATCGGCCAGTTGCGGGGCGACGCCCAGGCCGTAGAAGAGCAGCGCCGACCCGGTCAAGGCCGCATCGGCTGCACCGAACGCGCCGTGCTGGTAGATCAGGCCGATCAACGGCATGCGTAGCGCCACCAGAAGTGCCGAAGCGCCGAAGCCAAGGTAGAGCAGGCCGCGCAGCGCCGCGCGCAAGGTTGCCAGCAACGCCCGCGTGTCACCCTGGGACGCCATACTCGCCATGCGCGGAAAGGCGGCGGTGGAGACGGAGACGCCCAGCACGTTGATCGGCAGCAGCAGCAGCGTGTAGGCGTAGCCCAGCGCGGCTACACCGCCGGTGATGGCGGAGGCGATGGTGCGGCTGGTGACGGTGCCGCCGACCTGATTACTGGCCAGCGTGAGCGTGCGGGGGATCAGCATGCGCAGCACACGCCGAAAGGGCCGCCGGCGCCAGTGCATGGTGCGCTGGTAGTGGAAACCGTAGCGGTAGAGGACGGGCGCCTGCATGCCGGCATAGGCCAGAGCGCCGACCACGACGCCGACCGCAAGTCCATTGATGCCCATGCGCGGCGTCAGATAGATCAGCGCCGCGATCTGGAAGACGTTGTACACCACCGGCGCCCAGGCCGGAAACAGGAAGTGCTGACGGGCGTTGAGGATGGCGAAGGCGACGGAGCCGGCGCCGAACAGGAGCGGTTGCAAGAAGAGGATGCGCGTCAGTTGCACCACCAGCGCTTGCGTGGCCGGATCGAACCCCGGCGCCAGCAGCGGCGCCAGCAGCGGCGCAAAGATCGCCGCCAGGCCGCCCAGCACCGCCAGCAGCAACAGGACGCCGTTCAACACGGTGGCCGTCAACTCCCAGGCGGCATCTTCCTCGCCTGCGCCCAGCAGTTCCGCAAAGACGGGGATGAAGGCGGAGTTGAGCGCGCCGCCCACGACCAGGTTGAAGATGAAGTCGGGCACCGCAAAGGCCGCCTGAAAGGCGTTGGCCGCCGGCCCATTGCCGAAAGTAGCCGCCAGCAGACTCGTCCGCCAGAGGCCGAGGAGCCTGCTGCAGACGAAGGCGAACATGACCGTGAGGCTTGCAGAAAGGAGGGAAGGGCGGCGGGGGGAACGGGGGAACGGGGGAACGGGGGATGAGGAGATGACGGGACGGGGCGACGGGGCGACACGGCGACGGGAGGGCGGAGGGATGGAGCCGGACGGGGCTCGGGCTGGCGAACCCGGGCGACGAGCCGGCGGTGTTGGAGGGCGGTCCGGTGGTCGGGTGTTGCGCCTGAGCGGTCGGAAGACAACGGGCTGGGCGACGCGCCGCGGCGGGGGCGGCGGCGCTACATCCCGCCCCATCTCCTCATCTCCGTCACCCCTCATCCCCCCCGTCGCCCCGTACTATACCCCTACACCGAATGAGAGGAACGTGCAGTGAATAACATGCAGATCGCTGAGGCGTTGGACGAAATTGGTCAACTCCTGGAACTGCAGGAACTGGCGATTTATCGGGTGCGCGCCTACCACAACGCCGCAGACGCGGTGCGGCGCTGGCCGGCCTCGGTTGATCAGATGGTGAGCGAAGGCACGCTCGATACCATCCCGGGTGTCGGCAAGGCGATTGGCGAGAAGATCAGCGAACTGGTGAGCAACGGACGGCTGCGCTATCTGGAGGAGTTGCGGGCGAGCTTCCCGCCCGGCCTCTTCGAGTTGCTGACGGTGCCGGGTCTGGGCGGTAAGACGGCCCTGCGGATCGCCCGAGAACTGGGGGTCAGCAATATCGAAGAGCTGGAAATCGCCGCGCGCAGCGGGCGCATCCGCACGCTCAGTGGCCTGGGGGAGAAGCGGGAGCAGGCGATCCTGCATAACCTGGAGGTGCTGCGCCGGAAAGACCAGCGCCACCCGATTGCCGAGGTATTGCCATTAGTGCAGCAGGTACTGGCCGCCCTCCAGGCGTCCGGCTTGGCCCAACGCCTGGACGCCGCCGGCAGCGTGCGCCGCTTCGAGGAGACGATTGGCGACCTCGACTTTATCGCTACGGCCGACGACGGCGCCGCGCTGACGAACTATTTCGTCGCGCTGCCCATCGTGCGCGAAGTGCTCGGCCAGGGTCCGTCCAAGGCCACCGTGATCGCCCAGAACGGCGTGCAACTCGACCTCAAAGTGGTGCAGCCGCGCGATTACGGGTCGCTACTGCAGCATTTCACCGGCTCCAAAACGCACAACATCCGCCTGCGCGAGTTTGCCCAGCGCAAGCAACTCAAGGTCAGCGAGTACGGCATCATCGACGAGCGCGCGGGGAGCGACGAGCACTTCACCACGGAAGAGAGCGTGTACCAGCGGCTGGGGCTGGCCTACATTCCGCCGGAACTGCGGCAGGGACTGGACGAGATCGAGCGCGCGCAGTCCGGCCGGCTGCCACGCCTGGTCACGCGCGCCGACCTGCTGGGCGACCTGCACGCCCACACCGATCAGAGCGATGGCCACAACACGCTGGAGGAGATGGCGGCGGCGGCGCGCGCGGCGGGGCTGCGCTACCTGGCCATCTGCGACCACTCTGTCGGCCGCGCCGTGGCCAACGGGCTCTCCATCGAGCGCTTGCGGCGCCAAATCGCCGATATCCGGGCCTACAACGCGACGGCACACGACGGTTTCCGCCTGCTGGCGGGCAGCGAGGTGGATATTCGCTCGGATGGCCGGCTGGACTTCCCTGACGAGGTGCTGGCCGAACTGGATATCGTGGTCGCCTCCATCCACTCCGCCATGACGCAGGACATGGAGACGGCGACGCGGCGCTTGCTGCGCGCCATTGAGAACCCGTTTGTCACCATCATCGGTCATCCCACCGCCCGCCTCATCGGCCGACGGGAGCCGGTGGCGCTGGACATGGCTGCGGTCATCGCCGCGGCAGCCCGCACCGGCACCGTGCTGGAGATCAACGCCAGCCTGGAACGCCTGGACCTCAAGGACGCCTACGCGCGGCAGGCCCAGGAGGCCGGCGTCATGCTCGGCATCCACACCGATGCCCACGTGACCGATAGCCTGCAGAACCTCGACTTCGGTGTTGCCGTCGCCCGCCGCGCCTGGTGCGCGCCGGAGCAGATCCTCAACAGTCGCAGCGCCGACGACGTGCTGGCGTTCGCCCGGCGGAAGCGGCTGGGTTTGGGCCTTTCCGGCTGACGACGTCCGGCGTGCCTTCTTTCCGCCCAGACTCTATACTTCCAGCAACGAGAGAATAATTGCCGCCCATGATCAGGGGCGGACCATGGGAGATTTAGCGCCCGATGATGCTGACATTGCGCCCCGCCCGCGTGGCCCTTCCCTTCATCCTGAGTGCTGTGCTGGTGCTGGCCGGCTGTAACGCCCCCGGTACCACGTCTGCCACGAGCAGTAGCAGCCAGCCGTCCGCGCCAACCGGCGTGGTACCACCCCATCTTCAGTTCCTGGACATGGCCGACGTGCTGGAGGCCGACCCGGCAGACCCCGGGAAGCAACTGTTGAGTGTCACTATCCACGTCCACACCGATACTCCCTCCGAAGGCGTGATCGCCCTGGAAATGATCGTCGACCCTGGCTCTGCCGTGCCCTGGCCGAAGCCGGCCTATGCCGGTGGCAGCCAGGCGACAGCCGTCCAACAACTCAAACTGGCGGCAGGCGATGGGCAGATCAGCGGCAAGTTCCCGCTGCGCGCTCGCCAGGCCGGCACAGTGGAACCGAATGTCTACAACATTCAGAGCGGCGGGTTCTACGATGTGCTGATCTTTGGCGGCGGCTTGCCGGCCTCGTCCACGGCGCCCACGATGGCCGCCTTCCAGACCAGCCGCCTCTATGCCTTGCCCGATTTCGGCGGTCCGCCGGCTACCCCGACGCCGGTTCCCACGGCGACACCGGTCGGCACACCCCTGCCCGTAACGACCGCTTACCCTTCGCCGACCTTCGCCCCGACCAGTACGCCGCAACCAACGGCGACACCCTTGCCGCCGCCCTTCGCTGTGGGGCTGCTGAACGTCCAGTTGCTCGATACGTTGCAGGGCACCGTCGGTGCGCTGACCGGCTCCGGTGGTGCAACGATTACCGCGCCGGCGGGTCAGCGCTTCGTCGTTGCCGTCTTCGTGGTGCGGCGCGACCTGCCGACCTCCACGGTGAACCCGTTGCCGGTCAAACTCTCGACGAGTAGCGCCGGCCCCTGGCAGCCCGACAACGCGCAGATCAACGGGCAGAGCGGCAGCCTGCAGGTGCTGGCGCCGCCCTACGGCTTCCTGACCATTGTCTACGATCCCCGCAGTCAGGCCGAGCACGAGCGCCAGGTGGCAGCGCAGGTCTGGCTGGTACCGACGGCAGACACCGCCAACGTCGGCGACTTCCGCTTCGACGGCCAACCGGCCAGCGCCTTCCCGGCCTCCGCCGTGACCTGGGTGGACCCCGGCTTTCCCTACCAACTGAAGGCTCCGATCAAGCTCAATGCGGTCTCCAATGTCCAGGTGATGCAGGTCAAGACGGTCCAGCAAGCCGACGTCACGCCTGTCGCCGGCGCGGCCGCCGGGCCCAGTCTCCAGGCCACACTGGCAATCACCGGCAGCACCACGACGCCCCTGACACTGCACCTCCAACTACTGCTGGAAGACCAGCACGGCCTGCGTTCGCGTATCAATTGCCCCACGCAAACCTACCCCAAACTCGTCCTCGGCAGCCCGCAGCAGTTCACCTGCACGGTGGCCTACCCAGCCGGCGGCAGCCAGAGCGGCTCCCACCTGGGCATCACGGGGAACGTCAACGGCGGGGCGATCGCCACCCAGTGGATCGCCTTGCCGGGGTAGGACCTCACCCGCTCGCTGAGGCTCGCACCCTCTCCTGGACGGAGAGGGTTGGGACGATCTGCTCCGAGTTCCCTCTCCGTCCAGGAGAGGGTGGACGAGCGAAGCGAGGCCGGGTGAGGTCCCCCGCGTTGCGCAACGGCACGACGCTCGTTTGAATAGCGTGAGCGACACGACGAACCTTTCCGTCGCTCCGGGGATGGACGGCATCGTGCGTCGACTGGCTCAACTCTTTGCTGCCCTGGTGACAATACTCGCTTCGCTGCTGCCCGCCGCCCTGCCAGTTCAGGCAGCCGAGACGCCGTATCTGTTGCCCTGGCAGCCCGGCGCCTATTACGAGTGCATCCAGGGCAATAACAGCGTGGCCGACCATCAGGGTAAGGAGGCCTATGCCTTTGACTTCCCGATGCGGCCCGGCACGCTGCTGCTGGCGGCACGTTCCGGCACTGTGACGATGGTGAAGAGCGATTCCAACGTCGGCGGCTTCAACGTGGCCTATGCCAGTGACGCCAACTACGTGGTGATCGATCATGGCGACGGCACGCAGGCGCTCTACCTACACCTGATGTATCACGGGACGCTGGTACAGGTCGGGCAGCAGGTGCAGCAGGGTCAGCCCATCGCCCTGAGCGGCGACACCGGCTGGACAAGCGGGCCGCATCTGCACTTCGTCGTGGAGCAGAGTTCGCCCACCGATCACCTGACGCAGGCAGTGCCGATCAGTTTCGCGGAGGTCAGTGACTGGGGCGGCGTGCCGCAGCCCGGTCGCTGGTATACGTCGCAGAACGTGCTGACGGCCCTGGCGCCAGCCCTGCCGCCGATCGTCCAATCGCGGCGTCTCACGCCGCCGTCGGCCATCGCTAGCTCCACGGAAGGCAATCGCCTTGATTACAACATCCCGCACGGCCACTTCTTCAAGGAGGCCAACGGCTCTGGCGGGGCCGGCATCACCGGCTACATTGTCACGGACGATGGGCAGGTGCCGATCTGGCAGCAATTTGCCGGCCTGGGTGGTGTGGCGGCGCTGGGCTATCCGATTGCCGATCGCTTTACGCTGTCCGGCTTCACCGTGCAAGCCTTCCAGAAGGCCGTCTTGCAGTGGCACCCGACCGATCAGCGCTTCTATTACCTCAACGTGCTCGACCTCTTGCACGACAACGGCGACGACGGCTGGCTGCAGAGCAATCGCCAGATCCCGCCGGCCGCCGACAACAGCGCCGATGCCGGCCTGAGTTGGAACCAGGTCATGGCCCGGCGCCTGGCCTTCCTGGATGGCAACAGCGCGCTCCAGGCCTTTTACTATGCGACGCCGGACTGGTTGGATCGCTACGGACTCCCCACCAGCGCCGTCACCAACGAGGGAAACGTGCTGGTGGTGCGTTGCCAGCGGGCCGCCCTGCAACTCTGGAAGGTCAACGAGCCCTGGGCCAACGCGGGACAGGTGACCGTGGCGAACGGCGGCGACCTACTCAAGGAGCGCGGCTGGTTGCCGGCCTACGCCATGGCCATCGACTACGCGCCGGTGCCGTAGGGAGCGGCGCTGCCGGTTACAACACAGCGCCCAAAATCCAGGGGTTGAACTCTTCGTCGCCCATGCCGTTGCGTTCGCTCTTGCTCGGCTTGCCGGAGGCGACGGCCAGCAGTTCCTCGAAGATCTCGCGGCCAACCTGCTCCACCGGCACGCCGTCCAGGATGCGGCCGGCGTTGATGTCCATGTCCTCGACCATGTGCTCATAAAGGGTGGCGTTGGTGGCGATCTTGATCGAAGGCGCCGGCTTGAAGCCGAAGACGGAGCCGCGGCCGGTGGTGAAGGCGACGATGTTGCAGCCGCTGGCCACCTGGCCGGTCACCGATACCGGGTCGTAGCCGGGGGTGTCGATGTGGACGAAGCCGCGGGTGGTGATCGGCTCGGCGTACTCGTAGACGCCGTTGAGCGGCGTGGTGCCGCCCTTGGCGATAGCGCCCAGCGATTTCTCGTAGATGGTGGTCAAACCGCCGGCCTTGTTGCCCGGCGACGGGTTGTTGTCGATCTCGAAGTCGTTGCGGGCGGTGTAGTCCTCCCACCAGCGGATGCGTTCCACCAGCTTCTCGCCAACGGCGCGCGAGCTGGCCCGCCGGGTGAGCATGTGCTCGGCCCCGTAGACCTCCGTCGTTTCGCCCAGGGCCACCGTGCCGCCCTGGCGCACGATCAGGTCGGCGGCGTAACCGAGCGCCGGGTTGGCAGTTACGCCCGACCAGCCGTCGCTGCCGCCGCACTGCAGGGCGAGCGTCAGTTCGCTCACCGGTACCGTCGTGCGCCGGCACTTTTCCGCTTCCGGCAGCAGTGCCTCGACGGCCCGGATACCGGCCTCAATCGTCTGCCGCGAGCCGCCCACGTCCTGGATCACCAACAGGGGGATCGGGCCGTGGCCGGCTGCCGCCAGCAAGCCGGTGTTCTGCACGAGGTCGGTCACCTGGTTGATCTCGCAACCCAGGCCGACGATCACGGCGGCAGCGACGCAGGGATGGTGGGCGAAGCCGGCCAACGTGCGCTGCAGCAATAATATCTCCCGGCTGGCGTAGCGCGAGCCGCAGCCGCTCTTGTGGGTGAGGCCAATCACGCCGTCAACGTGGGGATAGGCGTGCAGGGCATCGCTGTCGAAGTGCTCCATGATGTGGCGCACCACGCCGGAGCTGCAGTTTACGGAGGGAATCACGGCGATATAGTTGCGCGTCCCAACGCGGCCATCCGCCCGGACGTAGCCCTCAAAGGTGCGGCGGTCGGTGGCCGGCAGCACCTGGGCCGCCCCCGCATCGACGCCGAACGCATAGTCACGCGCGAACTCACGCACACCCAGGTTCTGCGTGTGGACGTGGTCGCCGGGCGCAATGGCCTGCGTGGCGAAACCGATGATCTGGCCGTAGCGGCGCACCGGCTCCCCTTCGGCGATATTGCGCAACGCCACCTTGTGGCCGGCGGGCACCGGGCGACGGACGTGGAGCAGGTCGCCCTGCCAGCGCAGCCGCGTCCCCGGCGCCAGGGTCTGCTTGGCGATGACGACATCGTCGCTCGGGTGCAGGCGTATCGCCATCTGCTCGAGTGCCACGGGATGTGCCGGAGCGGTCTCCAGCAGCGCGTTAATCGTTGTCTCAGAAGTATGGGACATCGGGTGGTTCCTCTCCGCTCGATATTCAATTGGTGGAGCTTGGGTGTCCGTAGTGTACGGGGTGAAGGATAACGCCGGGGATGGCCCTTGGTGGGCTCCCGTAGGTGGACCATCCCCTTCCGCATCCTCTCGCCCCACACCGTCGCCCCGCACGAGTGCCTCCAGCGTGGCCTGATCACCACGCCAGGGTCGTTCGCCCCCGGTCCGCGAGAAATGCAGCACGTACTCGTGGACGCCGTGGCGGGGCCGGAGCGCCAGTTTCACGGCGCCACGGGGATGCAGACCGGCGGAGCGGCCGGCATTGAGCACCCGGACCAACGCGGCGACGACCAGGTCTGGGTCGTCCACCGCACCGGTCCGGCGTGCTGTGGCGTTGGCGACCTCGAAGAGCGGCTTGAACAGGGCAAGCACATCGCCAAGGGGCGCCAGCAACGGCGCCACCTGGGGCAACGCCGCAGTCAACGAGAGGTACGACAGGTCTAACGTCACGAGTGCCGGCAGCGGATCGAGAACGGCTGCCGTGAGGTCGCCCAGGTTCGTGCGTTCCAGGTTGCGAACGCGCGGATTGGCGCGAAGACTTCCCAGGAGTTGCCCGTAGCCTGCTTCCACAGCGTAGACGAGCACGGCGCCGTGTTGCAGCAAACAGTCCGTGAAGCCCCCCGTCGACGCGCCGCAATCCAGGGCGATCCGGCCAACCACCGGTGCCTGGAAGAATTCCAGTGCCGTCGCCAATTTGTAGCCGCCCCGGCCGGCATAGCGCTGGCGGCCACGGATGCGAATGGCGGCGTCTGGGGCGACGGGTGTGCCCGGCTTATCCACGACCCGGTCGTCGACCAGCACCTGCCCGGCCATCACCCAACGGCGGGCCTCATCCTCGTCGGCAAAGAGCGCACGGTCCACCAGCACGGCAACCAACGGTCGCTTGACGCGAGTACTTGAGCGCGGCATCGTTGTCGTGCATCCGCTGCTGGGAACGGCTCCCTGGGACCAGGCGCTCAGGAAGGAGGCCGGTTGCCATCCACTGATTGTGGGCGCGGCGGGCTGGCGGGGGCAGCCGGGTTCGCTGGCCGCGCGGCGTCGTTGGCCGGCCGTGCGTTTCCAGCGCCGCCGGGACGCGGGCCACTGGCTCCCATTGGGCGTGGCGGCAGTGAACCGCCGTTGTCGCCCGGGCCGCTCGGCGTGCCGAAGCGGTTAGCCGGAGGAACCGCGACGGGACGCAAAGCCGGCGTCGGTGCCGTATTGTCATCGCCGGGCGCCGGCGCCGGCTGCCGGTTGGCCTGGGCGCCGACGAACATGCTCATGTTGCGACCTTCCATGATGATCGGCCGTTCCAGCACGGCAACGCCGCGCAGAATGGTGAGAATCCGCTCCAGCACGTCACGGCCAATTTCCTGGTGCCGCATCTGGGCTCCGCGGAACTGGATCGTGACCTTGACCTTGTCTCCCTCTTCGACAAAGCGACGGATCATGTTGGTCTTCGTCTCGATGTCGTGGTCGTCAATGACGGGGGCCATGCGCACTTCCTTCAGGTCGTTCGTGCGCTGGGCCCGATGCGCCTCTTGATCCTTCTTCTGTTGCTCGTATTTGTAGCGACCATAGTCCATCAACCGGCAGACCGGCGGCACGGAGTTGGGTGCGACCTCAACGAGGTCCAAACCACGCTCGCGCGCTATGTTGAGCGCGGCGAATAGGGTGAACACGCCTAACTGCTCGCGGCCATCTTCGCCAATGACGCGCACGTCCCTGGCCCGGATCTTTTCGTTGACACGAATATCTCGTGCGATGTTGGTGACTCCTCTTGAAGCGAAGCTGTTACTACGCAGATGCTGGCTGCGTGGACCTAAACGCTAGCATGTGGCGGGCCAGTGGGTCAACGTGGCACGTGCAACCGCGCAGCAGCGTCGCGGTCCAGCATCACCAGCACGTTGGGATGGGTTTGTAAGGCCGAGGCCGGAACGTCGCGGGTGATCGGCCCTTCGATGGCGCGGGCGACGATCTCCGCCTTATCGGAGCCTAAAGCCAATAACACGATGCGCCGCGCCTGCAGGATCGTGCCGATGCCCATCGTGATGGCCCGCTCCGGCACCTGCTCAGCGCTCCCGAACTCCGCAGCATGCGCGGCGCGGCTGGCGATTGTCAACTCGATGACGCGCGTCCGAGAATCAAAGGGAGTCCCCGGCTCATTGAAGGCGATGTGACCGTTGGCGCCGATGCCGACGATGGCGAGGTCCACCCCGCCCACCGCCGCCATCTCCCGCTCGTACGTCCGGCACTCCTGCTCCAGGTTGGGCGCGTTGCCGTTGGGGATACGCACCTTGGCCAGATCAATGTCGACGTGCGAGAAGAGGTGCTCCATCATGTAGGTCTCAAAGCTGGCCGGATGATCCGTCGGCAGACCGACAAACTCGTCGAGGTTGAAGGTCCGCACCTCCGCGAAGCTGATCTCTTCCTCACGGCAACGGCGCGCCAGCTCGGCATACAGGCCGATTGGCGTCTGGCCGGTCGGCAAGGCCAGCACGCTATCGGCCCGCGCCAGCAACTGGCGCTTCACCTGCTCCGCCACCGCACCGGCAAAGGCGTCGGGCGACGTGGCAACAAAGCAGGCGGGAGCGGAGCGGCGCTCCGCAGCGCTACGATCGGTCATGCTTCACCTAGCGGGATACCGGAGGGAATGGTGACCGGGCCGAGGCCGGTACGCTCGCGCCTCCCCTGCCACAAGTGCGGATCCAGGCTGTCCACGGCGCGACGCAACTCGGCCAGGGTTTGTCGCACCTGCTCGACCGCGCTACCGTCGTCAAAGCGCACGGCGATGCCGGTGATGCCGACGGCGACCAGCGCCTCCAGGTCCTCCGCCACGACCCGCGAGGACAGCAACATTGCCGGACCGCGCACCAGACTGCCGGCCAGCGTCAGCCAGAGCAAGTCGTCGCCGGTGAGCCGTCCCGCTTGCTGCGTGTCCTGCAACACGAAAGCGTCGACGGTCAGCGCAGCCGCAGCCCGCAGCCCTTCCAAGGGCAACTGCTGATCCAGTAGCGCCAGCAATCCCTGACGGCGCGGCGAAAAGCAGGCGGCCAGCGCGTCACGGGGCTGCAACGCTACCGCGTCGATCCCGGCGGCCTGCCACACGTCGAGGTCCGCCGGTGTGACACGCTGCGTGACGGTGGCAAGGCCGCAGACCGGCCAGGAGGCGCCGTCGCCCGTCGATGCCACGGCAGCTACGTCGGTTGTCACGGGCACGAAGGCGGCATCGGCCCCGGCATCGCGTGCCGCCGTCAAGTATTCCGGCGTCGCGGAAGGCAGCGCGGCCGCGAGCACCAGCGCGGCACGGCGCGCCGGTCCCTGACGCGGCCGGCCAAAACCGACGGTCCCCGATTCCTCGCGGCCAACCCGGCGCAGCAACTCCAGCAGGCGGCTCGAGTGATCGGTGGGGGATGCGTTTTCTGCCATGCGGTCTTTGCTTTCCGTTCTTGCGGCCATCAAACAGGCCATCGGTCCAACCCGGGCTGCGGTCGTACCCTCAGCGTTTTCGCCCTTCCAGTTGGGCGAAAACCTCATCAGGCGTCACCTCACACGCTGCAAGCAGCACCAGCGAGTGGAACCAGAGATCGGCCACCTCGCTGGACGTGCGGGCAGCGACGCCGTTCTTGCTGGCGATGATGACCTCCGCCGCCTCTTCACCGATCTTCTTCCCTATCTTATCGACTCCCTCGCGGAGCAAGTAGGACACGTAGGAACCTTCCGGCATGCTGCGCTGACGTTTCTGGATCGTCTGCCAGACTTCCATTAGCACGCCAGCCTGGCCGGCCAGAGCCGGCGGCGTTGCTACACGCTCAGCGTGGCCGTCCGCCAGTGTCCGGAAGAAGCAGGAACGCTCGCCCGTGTGGCAGGCAGGTCCCGCCGGATCAACGACGTACAGGAGCGCATCACCATCGCAATCGAGCCTCACCGCCGTGACGGCATAACTATTGCCGGAGGTCTTGCCCTTCTCCCACAACTCCTGGCGACTGCGGCTGAAGAAGTGGGCCTTCCCCGTGTCTTGCGTCAGCGCCAACGCCTCCCGATTGGCGTAGGCCACCTGCAGCACTTCCCCGGTCACGCGATGCTGCACCACCACCGGCAAAAGACCGGAATCGGGCCACTGCAATTCAGGCCACGACATCTTGTTGTTCATCACGATCTGCGCCACGCGCGTCCCCCGTAGGCCCCCGTGCCTGCCCTGGCCCGGTCGCAAACAACGATCGGTTGTCGCAAGGCGAGCAGGGCAGGCACGGGGGCCTGCCCCTACGGGAGACGCGCAACGATGTCATTCTGTGCCGTCCATTCGCACGGCAACGCCCCGCGCCTCCAGGGAGCGCTTCACGTCGGGCACCGTCATCTCACCATAATGAAACACGCCGGCCGCCAGGGCTGCGTCGGCCTTGCCCTGGGTCAGCACGTCATAAAAGTCGGCCAGCGTGCCCGCGCCGCCGCTGGCGACCACCGGCACCGGCACGGCTTCGGCGATCATGCGCGTCAGGCGCAACTCGTAGCCCGCCTTGGTGCCGTCGGCGTCGATGCTGTTGACGACGATCTC